>CACNFS010000001.1 GCA_902619835.1 uncultured Pelagibacteraceae bacterium
TAAGATTTATATTTTTTTGATGAATACTTAAAATTACTTGATCTGCTTCCAAGTGAGGTAATGGGAAAGAATTGAATTTTATATTTTTTATTCGTTTAATGTCTAGATTGTAATCATTTGCTAAAAAAAACTTTATATTTTTCTCTCTTTTTTCGTAATCAAAAAAATTTGGTATGAATAAAAATAATGCACAGGAAATAAAGAAAACAGCAAAAAGGTATCTAAGAAAAAAAACAAATTTAAAAAATCTTGGAAATTTGTTGTTAATTATTTTGTAAGTCTTATTTATCATTTTTTTTATTTTTATAACTAGTATATAAATGAAAATTCTTTCATATGAATAACATAGATAAGATTATAGAAAACCTTAACAAAGAACAAAAAGATGCGGTACATAGTACTGAGGGACCAAACTTAATTGTTGCTGGTGCAGGTTCAGGGAAAACAAGAGTTTTAACTACAAGATTGATACATATCATAAACCAAAAAAAAGCTTGGCCAAATCAAATTTTGTGTGTCACTTTCACAAATAAAGCTGCTAAGGAAATGCAAAACAGAGTGATGCAGCATATTAAAGGAAACTCTAATGCTATTTCATGGCTTGGTACTTTCCATTCAATAAGTGTAAAGTTTTTGAGAAGGCACGCTGAAGCACTAGGTTATAACAGTAATTTCACTATACTTGATACGGATGATCAAAAAAAATTATTAAGAAATATTGTTAAAGGAGAAGATTTAGATGCAAAAAAATTTTCACCTCAATTAATTTTATACCATATCGATCAATGGAAAAATAAAGGGCTATTACCAAAAGATGTTAAAATTAAAAAATCAAGTGCGATTTTAAAATCAATTTTAAAAGTTTACGAAATATATCAAAATAAGACCAAAGATTTAAATGCTTTTGATTTTGGGGATTTGATTTTATATTGTGTAAAATTGTTTGAAGAACATTCAGATATAAGAGAAATTTACCAAAAAAACTTTAAATATATTTTAGTTGATGAATTTCAAGATACAAATTTTATTCAAAATAAGTGGTTAAATTTATTAGTCAACAGTGATCAGAATATATGTTGCGTTGGAGATGATGATCAATCTATTTATAGCTGGAGAGGAGCTGAAATTAAAAACTTCCTTACTTTTGATCAAATTTATAAAAATTGTAAAGTTTTTAAATTAGAACAAAATTATAGATCAACCAAAAATATTTTAGAAACTGCTTCCACTTTGATCTCTAACAATTCTAATAGGGTTGGTAAAAAGTTATGGTCTTCAGCAAACGAAGGTGAGTTAGTAAAACTTAATTGTTATAAGACTGGCAAAGAAGAGGCACAAGGCATTAGCGATATAATAGAGAATAAAATTAAAAAAAAATATTCATTGAATAACGTATCAATTTTAGTTCGTGCGATATATCAAACAAGAGAGTTTGAGGAAAGATTTTTACAAGTTGGCATAGGATATCGCGTTTTAGGAGGTATAAAATTTTATGAAAGATCAGAGATTAAAGATGCTGTTTCTTATTTAAGAATTATCAATCAAAAATATGATGATCTAGCTTTAGAAAGAGTAATTGGCTCACCAAAAAGAGGTATTGGTGAAAGCACACTAAATCAAATTTACACTTTTGGTAAAAAAAACAAATTATGTCTAGAGGACTCAATTTTAAAAATGATAGAAAGTGGAGAATTTAAACCAAAAGTAAAAAATTCTCTTAATCATTTAATTAATATGGTCCAAAAATGGAGAAAAGGCTCCAATAAAATGAAGCATTTTGATTTATTAAAGTTAGTTCTCGATGAGTCTGGCTATTCATCAATGTTAAAAAATAAAAAAGATTTAGAAAATGAAAACAGATTAGAAAATTTAAAAGAATTACTGAGAGCTATGCAAGACTACGATAATTTACAAAGTTTTTTAGAACATGTTGCTCTAGCTACTTCAATAGATCAGGAGTGGGAGGGAGCAAAAATAAATTTAATGACGATGCATGCTGCTAAAGGTTTAGAATTCGATGTTGTCTTTCTCCCAGGCTGGGAAGAAGGTTTGTTTCCTCACCAAAAATCATTGGAAGAAAAAGGAGATTTTGCTTTGGAAGAGGAAAGACGATTAGCTTATGTAGGTATTACTAGAGCCAAAAAAGAAGCATACATATCGTTCGCAATGAAAAGAGCTTATCACGGAGATTGGATGGACGCTTTGCCCTCAAGATTTATTAATGAAATACCAGAGGAAGGTGTAGAAAAAAACGAGATTAATATTGTTGAGACTGCAGATTTTGAATTTAATCAAGATAATTCAATAGATTTTGATGAAGAATTTAGAAGTCCTGGATGGGATAGGTATAAAAAAAACAAAATGCTTAAATGGAAAAAATAAATAGGTTAAAAAAAATTTTCATAAAAGAGAAAATTGATGGGTATTTGATTCCTAAGAATGATGAATTTTTTAGCGAATATACACCCACTCATAATGATAGATTAAATTATATCTCAAATTTTACAGGTTCATATGGATTTGCGCTTATTCTTAAAAATAAAAATTACTTATTTGTTGACGGAAGATATACTTTACAGGCATCTGAACAAAGCGGAAAATTTTTTCAAATAATCACATTCCCTAAAAAAATGCCATTTGAATTGTTAAATGATAAAAAACTAATTATTGGTTATGACCCGAAGTTATTTAATAGGAAAACTTTGAATGTATTTTTTAGAAATAACAAGTGTAATTTTATAGCTTTAAAAGAAAATCTTATCGATAAAATTTGGAAAAGAAAAATAAAAATAAATTTAGGTAAATTTTATCGCTTGCCGCAAGATTCTTTAGGTAGTTTTTATGAATCAAAAATTAAAAAAATTATATCTCTTTTAAAAAAAAAAAATATTGATTATCAATTTATAACTGCAAGTGAAAATAACGCTTGGCTATTAAACATAAGAGGATGCGACTCAAAGTATACACCAATTCCTCATAGTCATCTTCTGATTCACAAAAATAAGAATATAGAATTCTTTTGTGATTTAAAAAAAATTACCCCTTCTGTAAAAAAATATTTTAATAATATAAAATTTAAAAACTTTAGTTCGATCGAAGATAAACTATCAAAAATAAGAAATAAGAATTTTTTGATAGACAAAAATACTTGCTCAGTTTTTTTTGAAAAAATTATTTCAAAAAATAATAAAATATTAAATGTAGATGATCCAATATATAATTTTAAAGCTATAAAAAGTAAAAATGAAATAAAAAATATTAAAGCTGCACATATTCATGATGGTATAGCTTTAACAAAATATCTATTTTGGCTTAAAAAGAATTTTCAAAAAAGAAAAATTACTGAAATTAGTGGTGCAAAAAAATTGTATAAGTTTAGAAAAAAGAATAAGAGTTTTAAATTTTTAAGCTTCCCAACCATTTCAGGGACCGGACCTAATGGTGCAATAATTCATTATAATGCTTCTGAGAAAACCAATAGAAAAATTAAGAAAGGGGATATTTATTTAGTCGACTCCGGAGGACAATATGAATTTGGAACCACAGATGTAACAAGAACTATTTCTTTGGGAAATTCTAATCGAAGAATAAAAAATATTTTTACAAGAGTTCTTAAAGGTCATATTGCGGTAGCGAATTATAAATTGAAAAATAACACACCAGGTTACAAAATTGATAAAATGGCAAGAAAATATTTAAAAAATATTGGACTTAATTATTCTCATGGAACTGGACATGGTGTTGGATATTTTCTTGGAGTACATGAAGGACCTCACGCGATTTCTCAAAATAATAAAATTAAATTTCAAGAGGGCATGATTGTATCTAATGAACCTGGATACTATGAAAAAAATAGATTTGGTATCAGAATTGAAAATCTTATCTACGTTAAAAAGAAAAAAAATAGAAATTATTTCGAAAATTTAACTTTAACTCCAATAGATAAAAGTTTGGTTGATAAGACGATTCTTAATAAAGACGAGATAAATTGGTTAAATGAATATCATTCAAAAGTTTATAAAAGTCTAAAAAAAGCCATGAATAAATCTGAAGTAATTGAACTTAAAAAAGCTTGTTCAGCTATTTAAAATTTTGTTCCAATCTTTTTCAAAAATAATTTTAACTTTTAGTTTTTTGGCCTGATCAATTTTTTTTTTTGTAGGTTTAGTGTCACCTACAACCAAAAAGTTTAATTTTTTTGAAATTGCCCCCAAAACTTTACCTCCATTATTTTCAACAATTGATTTTGCTTCTGATCTACTCATGTTGTTAAATCCTCCAGTAAACATAAACTTTTTATTTGAGAATTTACCGTCTTTACTTAAAAGAAGATAATCTTGAACATTTAATTTTTTAATTAATTCCTTGGTTATTCTGGTATTGGTACTATTTAAAAAGAAATTATCTATTGAAAGAATTTGTGTTTCTCCTATTCCATCTAAATCAACTAAATTTGACAATATTTTTTTTCTAATTTTTAAGTCAAATATTTTTATAAATTCTTTAATAGATCCAAAAAAACCAGCTAAGATTTTTGCATTTTCTTGACCAATATGTCTTATGCCTATTGAAAAAATAAATCTGTCTAAACTAATTAATTGAGATTTTGTTATTGCTTTTTTTAAATTATTTATCGATAATTCTCCCCAGCCCTCCAAATTTTTGACCTTTTCAAAATTTAATTCAAATATATCTGAAGGTTCTTTAATCAATTTTAAATCCCAAAACTGATCAATTACTTTTTTTCCTAAACCATCAATATTTAATGCTTCTTTTGAGACTAAATGTTTAAGTTTTTCTCTTGCAATGAATTTACAATCATATCCTTTTAAACATCTTCTAACTGCTTCTATTTTATTTGTAGTTTTACTTGTTTCTTTGGTTGTTACGGATCCGCATAAGCATTTTTTTGGGAAAATGAATTTTTTACTATCTTTTCCTCTCTTTGAAAGATCTACAGAGATTACTTGAGGAATTACATCGCCTGCTCTTTGAATTTTAACAGAGTCTCCTATTCTTATATCTTTTCTGACAATTTCATCTTCATTATGAAGAGTTGCATTTGAAACTACTACCCCTCCTACTGTTACAGGTTGAACTTTTGCAACTGGGGTGATAGCACCTGTTCGCCCTACTTGAATAATTATATCTTTAATTACTGTAAAAGCCTTTTCAGATGAAAACTTGTAAGCTATTGCCCATCTAGGAGCATTTGAAGTATTACCTAACCTTTTTTGAAGAATTAAATCATTTACTTTAAATACATAGCCATCAATATCATATTCTAGGCTTGACCTGACCTCCTCTAGCTGCTTATGCTCTTTTTCAATTTCATCAACACCTTCAATAATTCTAGATAACGGATTTGTAATAAACCCCCAGCTTTTAATTTTTTGCAAAAACTCAGATTGTTTTGAAAACGTCATTGGTTTAATAGATCCAAAACCATAAGCAAAATATTTCAATGGAATTTTAGAGGTTTCTAATGGATTTTTCTGTCTTAGCGATCCTCCAGCTGCATTTCTTGGATTCGCAAATTTAACTTTAATTTTTTCAAAGTCTTTTTTACTGATATAAATTTCACATCTAATTTCTATAAGATCTGGGGGTTCTTTACTTTGAATTTTTTTTGGAATGCTTTTAATAGTCTTAAGATTTTGGAGTATATCTTCACCTATCATTCCATCTCCCCTCGAAACACCGGAAGTGAGTAAACCTTTTTTGTAAATTAGAGTGGCTGAGATGCCATCAATTTTCGGTTCAGCAAAAAATTGAATTGATTGATTGATATTAAGAAAATTTTTAATTTTTTTGATAAAATCATTAATGTCATCTTTTTTAAAAGCATTGGATAGAGATAACATTGGGCTTATGTGCTTTATTTTTTTAAACTTGTTAAGTGGTGGGGCCCCAACAATTTTATTTACTGTGTTTTTTTTTAAAAAAGAGAATTTTTTTTCTAAATTCAGTATTTCGGTTTTCAGAGCATCATATTCCTGATCAGATATTTTTGGATTATCATTATTATAATAATAATTATTAAATTCTTTTAAATTATTAATTTTTATTTTGTGTTGTTCAATTATTTTTTTTTTTTCATCCATCAAAGTTTACTTAATTTTTTCTAATATTCTTTTAATAAAATTCTTTTCTTTTTTTGTTTTCTTATCGTCAATATTTCCTTTTTTAAACTCATATTCCTTATTAAATAACTTGTAGGACTCTTCAAACCACTTACTAGAATTATAATTATAACCTAATACTTTTGCATATTTTTTTGCCTCATTTTCTAAGCCTAAATGATAATGAATTTCCACTAAACGATGTAATGCTTCCTCCACAAATATTGTGTTATCATATTTTTTTGTAATCACTATAAGCCTATTTATTGCAGGAACCCATTTTTGGATGGAAATATAATACTTTGCTATAAACAATTCTTTAGCTGCTAATTGATTTTGAATTAGGTCTTTTTTAAATCTAAGATCTACAGCGTAATCGGTTTGCGGATAAGTTTTTAAAAAAAAATCTATTTTTTCATTTGCTTTGAGTAATGGGTCTAAATCTTTTTTTTCATCTGAAATTTGCTCATAGTAAATTATAGCTATTAAATAGTGAGCATAAATTATATTTTTATCAGAAGGGTAAGTTTTTAAATATCTATTTAAATTTTCTAAAGCTTGATCGTAAAAATTCATTCCGTATAGGGCAAAACTTGACATAATTGCAGACTTTGCAGACAATTCTACAATTTCAAAATTTAATTCTGCTTCTGAGAATTTTTTTTCAGCAAAGAAAAATTGATTTCTTTCAAACGCCTCGAGACCATCTTTATACAGAACATATGGATCAAGTTTATTTGTAGGATTATAAATTTCTTGATCTTTAGAACAAGATTGAAAAGTAAAGATTAATAGTAGAATTAGGATGTATCTTTTTAACATATTCAAAATTAATATCAGATTATATTAATAATATGTTAAAAATTAAGCGCTTGCAGCTATTTTAATAGATTGACCTGTATTTATTTTTTCTGGAATAACAATATCTTTTATTTCTAGGTCTACAAAGTTAGTATTAGATTTAAATAGTTTTTTCAAAAATAAATTGGACAATTCATGTCCGCCTTGTTTGCAAATAACTTTTCCTAATATCCTATTTCCAGATAGTAAAAAGTCTCCTGCTAAATCCAAAATTTTATGATTCACAAATTCTTTACTATTTCTAAGACCGCTTTTATTAAGTACTTTATTTTTATCTACAACAATTGCATTTTCTAAAGAGCCACCTTTTGCAAGTCCCATTTTTTTGATTTTTTCAATATCTTCAAATAAACAAAATGTTCTAGATTTATAAATGTCTTGTAGATCGTCTTTACTGAAATTTATTGAATTGCTTTGAGTTCCAATTATTTCATTCTTGTAGTTTAAATGAAACTCAACCTCAAATGTATTTGGGTTGGGCTCAATTGAAATTTTTCTTTCCCCGTCAGTAAGTTCTACTTTGTTAAGAATTTTAATATATTTTCTTTTTTTTGAAAGTTTTTTTATCTCTGCTTTTTTTAAAATTTCTATAAAATCATAAGCTGAGCCATCCATAATTGGAACTTCTTCATTGTTAATCTCTATAATCGCATTATCAATTTCTGATATATAAAGCGCTGCAAGTAAATGTTCAACGGTTGAAACTTTTACCCCATATTCATTTTCTAAAGTTGTACAAAGCTTAGCTGAAGATACATTCTTATAATCAGCTTTAACTGTATTTTTATTTTTTAAATCAATTCTTTTAAAAATAATTCCACAGTCCTCGTTTGCTGGATGAATAATTACCTTCGATTTCTTTCCAGTATGCAGGCCCACGCCTTGAAAATTAACAGATTTTTTAATAGTTTTTTGGTGAATTTCTAACATTCGTAGGTTTATACATAAATTGTATCTAGCAATTAAAACAACTAATGTTTCTAAAAATAACAATATTAATTAAAGATAAGATCAAATAATCTTGAAATTATTGATTTTTTTTCAGGGGTAAAAGGAATAGCCTCCCTTTTCCACCCATATTGAACAATTTTAAATGCGTTCTCAAGAAAGCTTTCAGGATCAGCGTCCTTTAAAAAATTTACTTTAAATTTTTCATTCATTGAAAAAGAAGATTTGTAATTATCATCAAACCATTTCGAAATTAATTTATCTTTTAAAGCAATAAAAATTGTAGTTTCTTTTTTAAGAAAATTAACAATATTTATATTTTTTGTAATAGTAATTTCAGAAATTTCTTGAATTCGAGCTTTTGCTATTTCTAAGATTAATGACTTTTTGATTTTTCTAAAACTATAATCTTCAAAAAATTCTTTCTCGATAAATTCATCATTTATTTTTTTTTTTGTAAATTTTGAATTAATCAATATCTTTTCAACTATTTCAGTATTCAAACCAATTACTTTTGAAATATCATTAATTATTAAATTTGAACCAAATTTAAAATTCTGCTCAAACTTAATTGATGAATTTTCAAAATAAATTATTTTTATATTATTCAAATTTATATTTACCCTAAAAAAAGTTTCAATGCTTTGATGGTCATTCATAATTTTTGTTCCCTCAAGAAAATTTTTTGAAATAATTTTATTTATTCTTAAATTACATTTTTTAAAAATATTTTCTAAATTTTTGTAATCGTTTATATTCATCAAAAGAAAAGATAGTTCTTGAGAATATAAATTTCCAAAAAGTCCGATTGGTAAATTTTCAGTCTTGTTTTTATCTAATAAATATTTTGAACTAAAAATATGTATTATTTTTTTTTCATTTTCAATTTCGTTTATTTTAGATTTTAACGAATTTAATATATAAGTAACGTTTTCTTTGAGCAATTGTGATCCGTTAAGTTTTTTGAAACCCGAATAATTTATTATAGAACATTCAAAATTATCTATTATTAAGATCGCTTCTTTAAATATTAAATTTAGTTTTTGTTCAATTAAGTAAATATTTTTTTTAAGTGTAGTATAAATTAATTCATAATCTATAATTTTATTATCAATGATCCCTTTAACGGGCGTAGAATAATAGTGTAAAAGTTTTTTACTTTTTTTTTCATCATTTAAATAAACTGAAAAAATAAACTCGAAATTATTTATTTCAATGAATAAAATTTTCGAAACATTTCTCATAATTTACTTTAGAATAAGTTGACCATTGATTCTATAATCAAATATTTCATATTTTTTAAAATTATTTTGATCCCTAATACTTAAAAAATTTATAAGAACTTGATTGTAGTTTTTTGGTGGTAATTTTAAAGTTTGATTAAAAATAGTAATTAGATCCCATCTATTAGACTCAAAAAAATAGCATGCTTTTATTTCATTAAAAGGGAAATTAATTTTTTCTAAATTTTGATAAAATTTTTTAAAGTTATCTTTATTGCTAAATACTACTGGTAGATTTCTGAATTTTTCTGACTCAAAAAAATTAATTACATCACCATTTGTAGTATAATAATTTTTTTCTTTTTTATTTTGTAAGATTGCTATAGGTTTCTTTTCAAAAATTTTAATTTTTATCCTATCTGGATAAATTTTCTTTATTTCATAACTTTCGATTAAGTCAATTTCACTTAACTTTGAATTTATATTTTTTTTAGATAAAAAAAAAAGATTAGTTTCATATAAAAAAGATAGCTTTTTAGTTATAGTTCCATCATTTAAAATTGAATTGTTCTCTACTGAAATATTTTTAATGTTATGATTAAATCTAAATTTTAAACTATCTTGGATTTTATAAGTGCTAAAAAGCACCAGTAATATAAGAGCAATGATAAACCTTTTTTTCATTTATTAATGCTTGCATCTAATAAAATTTTCTCCACTAAATTTGAAAAATTAATTCCTTTATATTTTGCAATTTCTGGGACAAGAGAAAGATTTGTCATTCCAGGCTGAGTATTTAATTCTAGTAGATAAAACTTATTTTTAAAAAATTTAAAATCTGTTCTAGTAACTCCCCTGCATCCTAAAGTTTCATGTGCTTTTTTTGCTAATTTAAGAACTCTTAAATAGTTTTTCTTACCAAGTCTTGCAGGCATTACATGTCGTGTTTTAGCTGCTTTTGTGTATTTTGCTTGGTAATCATAGAACGATCTTTTAGGAATTAATTCGATCGCGCCTAAAGGTTTTTTATCAATAATTGCAGCTTGTATTTCTTGACCACCAATATATTCCTCAAAAATTAAATCATTATATTTTTTGAAAAGTTTTTTAGAGGACCTATTCAAATTATTAATATTTTTACAAATTTTTACGCCAAGACTTGAACCTTCATTAACCGGTTTGACTACAATCGGAAATTTGATTTTTTTTCTATTTATGAATTTTTTAAGAATATTTTTTATTTTTGCTTGTTTTTTATTAAGAGGAAAATATTTTGGCGTTAGAATATTATTTTTTATAAAAATTTCTTTTGAAATAATTTTATTCATAGCGTTAAATGAGCTGATGACCCCAGAATGTGTGTAAGGAACTCTCAAATATTCAAAATAGCTTTGAGCTATACCATCCTCACCATCACGTCCGTGTAAAGCATTAAAAATCACATCTATTTTTTTTTTATCAATTAAATTTAAATTTTTAAACTTAGGATCAAATGTCGTGACATTATATTTTTTTTTTCTTAGAGCTAATATACATGCTTTTCCACTATCCAGGCTTACTTCCCTCTCTCCAGAAGTGCCGCCTAATACAACTAATACCTTTTTAAATTTTTTTTTATTCACCTATAATCTTAATCTCTAATTCAAGATTTACTCCTGTTTTTTCAAAAACTGTTTTTTTTACCTTGTTAATAAGTTTTTCAATATCTGATGATTTCGCTTTGCCAATATTTACAAAAAAATTACAATGTTTCTCTGAAATTACTGCATCTCCCACTCTAAACTTATCACATCCTGTTTCTTTAATTAACTGCCAAGCTTTTTTTTCGTTTATTATATTCTTGAAGGTACTTCCACATGTCTTGATTTGACTTGGCTGAGATAATTTTTTTTGTTCAATAAAATTTTTTTGTTTTTCTTCTATATTTTCAACAGCATCTGCTTTTCCTTTTAATTTAGCTGAAATAATTATAAATTTTTTTGATATATTGGTACCTCTATAGAAAAATTTAATATCTTTTGATTGTATTTCTTTTTCTTCAAAATTATCTGGGTCAATTCCATTGATGGAAACTAAGACTTTTGAAATATCATTTCCGTAACAACCGCTATTCATAATTACTGCTCCGCCTATGGAGCCTGGAATACAAGAAAGAAATTCAAAGTTTCCAATACCATTTTCTTTCGCAAAATTAGATATTTTTCGGTCTAAAGCAGCGGCTCCAACTTGAATAGTGCTCTCGTTTATTAATTCTATTTTAGAAAAACTTGTGCCGAGTTTTATAACTACACCTTTCACACCATTATCTCTAACAAGAGTATTTGACCCTGCCCCTAAAATTGTAGTTTGAAGTTTGTATTTTTTATTTTCTTTTAAAAAATTTACAAGTTCCTCTTTATTTTCTGGCTTAAAAAAATATTCAGCTGGCCCTCCTAAATTAAACCAACTATAATTTGAAAGTTTAACGTCGGTTTTAATACTGTTGTTAAATTCTTTAATTAAATCTAAACCTAATTTCATAAAGTATTTTTAAGTTCTCTCATCCACTTAGATATTGATCCAGCACCCATTCCAATAATAATTTCATTACTATATAAATTTTTTCTAAAATATTTTGCAATTTCTCTGTGATCTCTTATTAATATTGCTTGTGTATTTGATAAAATTGAAATTAATTTTGTAAATTTTTTTTGATCGAATTTTAAATTTTTTTTTTCACCGGCAGCATATAACGGACAAACAAGAACTGAGTCAGAATTTAAAAAAGATCTTGCAAACTCTTTTTTGAGCGATAAAACTCTTGAGTAGCGATGTGGTTCAAAAACAGAAATTATTCTTCTGTTTTTGTTGACATTTTTGACACCCTCTAAAATAGATTTGATTTCTGTTGGATGATGAGCGTAGTCATCGTAAAAATCATTTTTATTTTTTGTAAATATTTTAGTCATTCTTCTTTGAACTCCAGAAAATTTCTTCAAAGACTTTTTAATAATATTCTGGTTTACACCTAGGTTTAAGCATATGGATATTGCTGCAACTGCGTTTAGCACATTATGTTTTCCTAACAATTTCAAATAAATATTTTTTATCTTTTTATCTCTTTTTTTCACATCCTTGTATATTAAATCAAAAACTGTGTAATCTATTTTATATCTTATATTTAATATTCGATAATTAGCTTTTTTATTTTCGCCATAAGTAAGTATGTTTTTATTTTTTATATTTTTGTATATTCTTTTTATATTTTTGTTATCTATACATATGATTGATTTTCCTGTTAGCGGCGTTTTTTCTATAAATTTTATAAAAGAATTTTCTAAATTTTTAAAGTTTTTATAATAATCAACATGTTCGAAATCAATATTTGTAATTATCGAATAATTTACTGGTAATTTTAGAAAACTTCCATCTGACTCATCAGCTTCCAAAATTGCCCAATCTCCTTTACCCAGTCTTGCATTACTTTTAAATGAATTTATTACACCCCCATTTATAATTGTAGGGTCTAACTTTTGATCAGACAAAATTTTTGCGACTAAAGATGTAGTAGTTGTTTTTCCATGTGAACCAGTAATTATGATATTTTTTTTTAATGAAACAACATCTGCTAACACATCTGCTCTTGAATAAATCGGTATTTTTTTTTCCTTAGCATATCTTATTTCACTATTGTTATTTTTGATTGCTGAGGATCTAACTAATATTGTTGAGTTTTTAACATTTTTTTTTGAGTGGCCGATGAAAATTCTTATGCCTATTTTCTTGCAACTTAAAGTATTTTTACTATTGCTTTGATCGCTACCTTGCACTTTGAAGCCCATATTTTTCATAATTTGAGCTAAACCACTCATACCGATGCCGCCGATGCCCACAAAATGGATTACTTCATTTTGACCTAAATTAATTTTTTTCATTAATACTTTTGTTTAAAACTAAGTTTATATTGTTATAGACATTTTTGTCAGAAAATTGTCTTTGATTATTCATAATTTTTTCTAAAATAGAGTTATTGTCATTAATTTCTTTTAAAAGTGATAATAATTTATCATTTAAATCTTTTTCCTCTAAGAGGAATGCCGATTGGTTTTTTTGATAATGTAAAGCATTTTTGAATTGATGATTATCAGCAGATGATGGAAGTGGAACACAAATAAATGGTAAATTTGCATTTGCAAGCTCCGCCAACATTGATGATCCAGATCTTGTTATTGCTAAATTTGTTTTAATAAAATAATTAGTCAAATTATTGCTAAAATTAAAAATTTCAAAATCTATATTTGCATTTTTATAAAATGAACTGAGATAATCATTCTGATGCGGTAAACATTGTTGATAAATTTTGAGAGAAATTCCCTTTTTAGAGCATTGTACAAAAATAGTTGGTAATTTTTCTGCAAAAACTTGAGCTGCTTGGCTGCCTCCTAGTATAAGCAAGCTCAGTCCTTTGAAATTGTTCACTCTTTCATTTTTTGAAAAATTAATTATCTCTTTTTTAATTATATTTCCCGTTTCAAAAATTTTTTTGTTATATTTTTTTGAAACCCCTTCAACTTCTTTAAATGCAACAATCATTTTTTCAGTAAATGGAAGTAATAATTTATTCGCTTTACCAATTACTAAGTTATTTTCATAAATTATAAATTTTATTCTTAAAGCAAAAGCTGCGATACAAATTGGGAAAGATGCATACCCCCCCATACCAAAAATAATATTAGGTCGGTTGAATATTAAAAAGATTGCTGATCTTAAAATTGAGTAAAAAATTGAGAAAAATGAAAAAAAGAGTGTAAATATATTTTTTCCTTTTAAAGGAAAAGAGGGTAAAATATAAATATTTAATTTTTTAAATTCTGATAAAAATCTGTATCCTCTCTTATCAGTAATTAAGTCTATATCATAACCGTTTTCCTTCAAATGTATTCCTAGATTATACCCAGGAAAGACATGTCCTCCGGTACCCCCAATTGCTATTAAAGCTTTTATCTTTTTACTCATAAAGATACGTTTTATTTTTTGTATAATTTAAAATTACACCAGCTAAAACCGCACTTCCTATCAATGAAGATCCTCCATAACTTAAAAACGGAAGCGTCATACCTGTCGTAGGTATCAAGCTTGTGTTCACCCCAACATGTATAAAGGTTTGAAAAATTAATAAGGCAGCTAAACCACATAATGATATTTTGATTGACTGGTCGTCTTGATTAATACAATTTTTTATTATCCTAAAAGAAATGTATAAAAAAATTAATATAATTATTATTGAAATAACTGATCCATATTCCTCGGCAATTATAGCAATAACATAATCTGTGTGGGCTTCAGGAACGGTTTCTTTTAAAATTCCTTCACCCATACCTTGTCCTTTAAGGCCTCCAAGTTTTATTGCATCAAGAGCTGATGAAGATTGAAATTTATCTCCTTTGCTTGGATCAATAAATGATACTAAACGATTAATAATATAACCGAATTTTTCAGGCATTAGAATTAATAAAGAACTTATTAAAATTAAAAAAACTGAAAAAAAACCTATTATATAAAATAAGCTTACTCCAGATATAAAAACTGTAGCTATCCAGCTGCCAATTAAAAGAATAGACTGGCCAAGGTCTGGTTGATCAATTAATAAAATTATAACTGATGATAAAAGTAAAAAACTAAATAAATATTTAATCTGAGAATTTTGTAGTTTCTTTAAAGTTAAAATTTTTACGGTTATCAAAACAAAAAAGGGTTTTACTAGTTCAATAGGCTGCAACCTAAAAAAGTGAAAATCTAACCATCTTTTGGCGCCTTTGACTTCCGCTCCAAATAATGGAACTAATGCTAAGAGAAGAAAAGTTAAGATAAATAAAGGCACTACCGTCTTTTTAAGCAGATTTGTTTCTATAAAAGAAATAAAAAACATTATACAAAACGCAATAAGTGTAAAAATTAAATGTTTTGAGAAAAAAAAATAATAATCTTTATTCAATCTTTCTCCAGCCAAAGATGAAGTGGAAGAAAATGAAAAAAATAAACCTAGTAAAAAGAGAGTAAAAAAACTAAAAAAAATTTTTTTATCTATATTTCTCCAATGATTAATAAATTTAAATTTAAATGAATTTTCTAGCATAGTATTTACATAATCTTTTAAATTCATCACCTCTCCTTTCGAAATTTGAGAACTGATCAAAAGATGCTGCGGATGGACTTAGCAGTATTATATTAAACTCCCTTTTAAAAATTTTAATATCTTCAATGATTTTTATGATAGTATTTTTTAAATTTCTTGTAATGGAGAAATCAACTTTATATTTAATTTGACTTTTAAAAAAGTTAATATTTTTGCCAATAATATAAGTTTTAACAATATTCTTTCTTAAATCCCTTAATACAATTTTATCATTTTTTTTTGGAAGTCCACCAACTATCCAAAAAATGTTTTTAGTGTTTTTTAAGGCAAATTTTGATGCTTCGAAAGATGTGGCTTTTGAGTCATTAATAAAAGTTGTTTTTCTTTTCTTGAGAAAAACTTCATACCTATGCGGTAATCCAACAAAAGAATTTAATGCTCCTATTAATGATTTTTCATTTATTTTGAGTATTTTAGATAATGCAAATACGTGAGACATATTTTCATCATTAATAGCAGATTTTATGTAATCATTTTTTATTTTTAACTTTAATTTTTTATAATTTTGGATTTTTGGTATTATCAATTTACCCCTAAATTTATTTATTTGAAAAATCTTTTTTAACTTATGATTTACTAACGAAAAGTGATTTTTTTTTTGTAAACTAAACACTTTTAATTTCGAATTTTTATAATTTGCCCTACTACCATGCCAGTCAAGATGATCATTTGTTATATTAAGCAAAACTGCAAAATCTGGACGAATAAATTTAGAATGAGATAATTGAAAAGAAGATGCCTCAATAATCACAAAGCTATTTTTTTTAAATTTAAGGTTTAGTATTGGAGTACCAATATTGCCTCCTAATGAAACTTTAAACTTATTTTTTTGAAGTATATGATTAATAATTTTACAAGTTGTAGATTTACCATTCGTACCAGTAACAACTATACTCTTAAATTTTCTTTTTAATAAAAAAATCAAATCAATATCAGTGATTATTTTTTTTTCATACTTAATTAATTCATTCTTATTTTTCGACTTTATCAAACTCACTCCTGGACTTAAAATTATATAATCTGCTTTTTCTAAAGCTTCTTTAAGATTCTTAGTTCTTTTTTTTTTGTGTAGTTTTTTGTTTTTATCGTCCCAAACTTGATAATTATTGATTTTGTTTTTTATGAAAAAATTTATTACGGATTTTCCAGTTAAGCCTAAGCCGTAAACTAAAAAAGATAGTTTTTTAAAATTTCTGATTGAGGACATTACCTTAATTTTAATGTAGCTAATCCTACTAATGCTAAAATAATAGCTATAATCCAAAAACGAATTACAATAGTTGGCTCAGCCCATCCCTTTTTTTCAAAATGGTGATGAATAGGTGCCATCTTAAAAATTCTTTTTCCAGTTAATTTAAATGAAATTACCTGAATTATTACAGAGACAGTTTCGAGCACAAAAAGCCCTCCAATAATTGCTAGCACTATTTCGTGTTTTACAATTATAGCAACTGCTGCAAGTGATCCTCCCAAAGATAGAGAGCCTGTGTCTCCCATAAAAATTTTAGCGGGAGGAGCATTGTACCAAAGAAAACCTAGGCAAGCTCCAACAATTGAACCACAAAAAATAGAGAGTTCACCAACTTCTGGAATATATTGAATTTGAAGATACTCAGAGAAAATTGTGTTTCCTACAACATAAGAAATAAGAGTAAATGAGATAGCAACTAGCATAACAGGAACTGTAGCTAAACCATCAAGTCCGTCAGTTAAATTTACAGCATTGGATGCACCTATGATAACAAATAGTCCAAATGGTATAAAAAACAAATCCATTTGTAAAATCAAGTTTTTGAAAAAAGGAAAGTAGAGATCAAATAAAAATTCATGGTTAGAATAATTAATCAAAAAAAATAAAGTAAATGAGCCAATTGCTAATTGACCTGCAAATTTATATCTTGATTTTAATCCGCTTGAATTTTTATATTTAATTTTAAGAATATCATCTAGAAGTCCTAATCCTCCTAAACTTAATGATACAAAAATTAAAATCCAAATGTAAATATTTGTTAAATCTGCCCAAAGAAGCGTGCTGGAAATTATCCCAATTATGATTATAACTCCACCCATTGTTGGTGTTCCAGATTTTTTTACAATGTGATCTATAGGACCATCTTGTCTAATTGGGCCAGTGATCATTTTTTCTGAAAAGATTTTTATTAAAGGGGCTCCAATAATAAAAGCTATTATTAAAGACGTCATTACAGATAATCCGGTCCTGAAAGTTAAATATTTAAATACGTTAAAAAAAGAATAATGTTCAACTAATGAAGTAAAAAAATGATATAGCATTTAATACCCCTTTATCATTTTTTTACTTATATTATTAAGTCCTGTAGCATTTGATCCTTTAATCATAAGGTAATCATTATCAGATATAATATTATTTAAAGTAAAATCTATATCTTCATCTACCTGAAAAATATTTCCTCGCTTATTTTTATTGATATTTTTGTATGTAATGAGAGTTTTATTGCCCTTAATGAATACTTTATCTATATCCGAATTGTTAATAACTTTTGAAATATTTTTATGTAATTTCTCTGATTTTTTACCCAACTCAAGCATATCACCTAATAATAAATATTTTTTAAATTTATTCTTTTTTATAGAGTTAAAATTTTTAATAGCATTTTTGACTGAAAGCGGATTAGCGTTGTAGCTTTCGTCAATAAGGTTAAAATTTTTTTTATATCTTTTAACCTTATGTACTTTTCCTCTACCTTCGGTTAGCTCATATTTATTAAAACTTTCTATAACTTTATCAAAATTTAAGTTCATTACTTTCAATAAAGCCAAAGATGATAGTGCATTAAGGATATTCATATTATTCATATTTATGCTTAGAACTTTTTTTTTAATTTTTACTTTAAGTAAAATTTTTTCTCCTTTCTTAAAAATTTTAATTGGAAAAATATCAGATTTTTTATTCATCCCAAAAGAAACTATCTTGAGATTTTTAATTTTGGCTCTTTTTGCAAAGTAATTATAATATTTATCGTCTCGATTTAATATTATTGTACCTTTTTCTTGAATGTTATTAATTATTTCTCCTTTTGCCTTAGCTATACCCTTTAAATTTTTGAAGTTTTCAATATGTGCTTCACCTACATTAGTTATTATGCCGATGTGTGGCTTAATCATTTTTGATAATTTATTTATTTCACCTGCTTTACTCATACCAACTTCAAATACTCCGTATCTATTATTTGTGCTTAACAAAGATAAACTTAAGGGTACGCCATAATGGTTATTGTAAGATTTCGGAGAACAAAATGTTTTTCCAAAATTTTTTAATAATTCATTAATTAAATTTTTTAGCGAAGTTTTTCCTGCACTTCCAGTAATTGCAACAATTTTTGCAGTTGAATATTTTCTTTTTAGAATTGCAAAATTATTTAAAAAATTAAACTCATTTTTAACTTTTATTATAAATTTTTTTGGAAAATTTTTTAAAGTTTTTGAGGAAATTATGTATTTTGCTCCTTTTTTTAAAGCTTCAGGAATAAATTTTACTCCATGATTATTTTTACCTTTAATTGTTAAAAATAGATTATTCTTTTTTAAAACTCTTGTATCAATAGCTATGCCATGAAAATTTTTTACATTAATATCACTTTTAATTTCATTCATAATTTTTTTGTTTTGTAAAAAATCAAAATAATTTATTGAATTTTTTTTCTTTTTAAATTTTATTTCTCTTATTATTTGCTTATCAGAGATCTTTAATATCTTATTCTTATAAATTTGCTCATTTTCGTGACCTTTTCCAGCAACTAAAATAATTTCATTTGGATCTGCATCAAGTATGGCGGTTTTAATTGCTTTGGCTCTGCTCCCAATATTAAAACAATTTTTATTTTTGATATTTTTAATAATTTCTTTTCTAATACTTTCAGGTTTTTCGTTTCTAGGATTGTCGTCAGTAACATAAATTTTTTTACAATTTTGACTAGCAATTTTTGCCATTAAGGGCCTTTTTTTAAAATCTCGATCACCACCACAACCAAATACTAAGGATATATTTTCAGTATTAGATTCTTTTAATGCTAGTAAAGCTTTCAAAAGTGCATCTGGGGTATGAGCAAAATCTACATAAACTTTCACCCCATTAGGAAATTTTTTAATTAATTCTAACCGACCGTCAACATCTTTTATTTTTTTAATTGAACTTAAAATTTTTTTTTCACTTAAATTCAAGATTTTTGCAGCTTCTATTGCCATTGAAAGATTTTTTAATTGGAAATCATTTAAATTAAAATTTTCAATTTTATTTAATTTATCTTTCGTAGAATTTATATCAATTAATCGAAATCCTCTTTTTTTTGAAATTTTTTTTAAAATTTTAAATTCATTTAAAAATTTATCAGAAATCACTGATTTATTTTTTGATAAAATTCTATTAAACAACATCAGTTTAGAATTTAAATAGTTCTTCATATTTTTATGATAATCCAAATGATCTTGGCTAAAGTTAGTAAAAACTCCAGCTTTTAAATTTATATGATCAATTCTATGTTGATTTAAACCGTGGCTAGAAGCCTCAATTATTACATTTTCTATTTTATTTTTTTTGATATTTTCAAGTATCTTATGAGTTAAAATAGGATCGGGTGAAGTTAGGTCAGTATTAATTTTTTTTTTCCTAAATTTGACTCCTAAAGTTCCAATATAGGCAACTGGAATCTTATTAATATTTAAAATCTGATAAAATAAGTCAGCTACAGATGTTTTACCGTTTGTTCCCGTGACAGCTATAATATTATTTGGTTTTAATTTGTAATATTTAGATGAAACTTCGCTTAAAAAATGTCTTACATTTAATTTTTTAATTATTAGAGCTGACTTGCTTCGATATTTACAGTTTTTAGAACAAATTACTACTGAAGCTCCATTTAAAATCGCCTCATCAATAAATCTTTCTCCATTAAATTTTCTTCCATTAATGGCAAAAAAAATAAATCCCTTTTGAATTTTTTTACTATTAGTTGATAAACCATGTATCCTGATATTTTTTTTTTCTGCAGGAAGATGATTAATTAGTTTTTTCAGCAACATATTGATTAGTAAAATCCTCACTTTTTATGGCTAAAATTGGTCCAATTTTTTCTATTATTTTGCCCGCTACATAAACTGAATTCCATCCAGCTTCGTTTCTAGAGCCTTTAATTTTCATGCCCCTATAATTGTAGATCAAATTTTTAGCAACTTTAGGATTTTCTAACATTACCAGAAGTACATATTTTGGGTTTTGTGATGGAAAAACAGATATAAAAGTATTTAAATTTTCATTTTTATTTTTATAATTTTGTGATGTTCCAGTTTTTCCTCCAACGTAATATCCATCAATATCTGCAAGGCTTGCTGTGCCTGTTTCCTCTGTGACAACTTTTCTTAGGATTTTATTAATTTCTTTGCTAGTTCTTTGAGAAATTAATCTTTCATACGATTTTTTTTCAAATGATTTTGTTATTTTTGGTTGAATTATTTTACCTCCGTTTACAAGTGAAGCATATACTGTAGCAGCTTGTAATGGCGTAGTAGTAATACCGTGTCCAAAAGAAACGGTTTCTAATTTACATTTGTTCCAATTAAAACTAACAGGCTGCCCCACTTCCTCTAATTTTAAGTTTGGGCTTTTTAGTAAATTTGATTTTTCAAAAAAACTTCTAAATTTTTCTTCACCTATTTTTCTAGCTAATAATAAAGTTCCTATATTGGATGACCTTACTAGAATTTCCTCGACTGTAAGATTTTTTGGAAATTCTTTGATATCTGAAATTTGGTGTTTAGAACATTGTATTGAACGTGGAATATTTTCAACTATGGTATTTGTTTTTACAATGTCATTTTCAAGTGCTAAAGCAACTGTAAAAGTTTTAAAAATAGACCCAAGTTCGTAAACACCTTTTGTGATTTTATTTAGGTATTTTTTATCTTTTAAATCGGTTCTCATGTTTATGTCAAAATTTGGGAGAGAAGCTAAAGCTAAAATTTCACCATTCTTTGCATTCATTAATAAAGAACCGCCGCCAGTAGCATCAAATAGTTTAAGAGACTGTTCTAACTCTTTGCTGATTAAATGTTGAATATTGGTATCTAAAGTAAGTTTTAAAGGTTGTCCTAAAAGATTTTCATTTTTTAACTCTTTATCAAAAGACTTTTCAACGCCTGATATACCATAATTATCGTAATCAACTTGACCAATTATATGACTGAATAAGTTAGAGTGGGTATAAATTCTAGATTGAAATGGTTCAAAAATTATGCTCTTCTCTCCCAGTTTCCATAATTTTTCTTTATCAATTTGGTTAATACGTTTTTTTAGATAAAAATACTTATTTTTTTTTAATTTTCTTTCTATTTCAGAAATGTTAAGTTCTGGAAAATTTACTCTAAGCTTAATTAAAAAATTTTCCTTATTATTAATTAAGGAAGGATTGATTGCAGCATGGAATGATTTTACATTCCTTGATATTAAAGTTCCGTTTCTATCTACAATATCTCTTCTTAGAAAACTAAATTTGTTTATTTCATTATTATTATTATAAATTTCAATATTATTTAGAGATAAATGTATTATTCTAATTCCAAAAATAAATATAAGTGAAAAAAATAAAAAAAATAAAAGGTAAATTCTATCCTGAAGAATATTATTTTTTTGTGAAAATTTATTTTTTTTGTTAGTTTCAATATAATCTTCAAAATAAAAACTAGCTTGATTTACATTGAGGTTTTTATTTCTTTTTTGTTTTTTTTTCATAAATATACTCTTGATTTACAAGTTTATTATTTAAATTTATAAAATATTTGATGCTTAAAAAGATTTTTGAAAGTTCCATTGGTAGGTAATTTTTATTATCTAGGTGATCAATCTTTTCTTCAATTTTTGAGGGTGAAGAGAGGTATGAGTAATCTAATTGAGTCTCATTTAAATCTTTTTCTTTAATTTGGACAATCTTATTTAGATTATGAATATTTTTCTCTAATTCTCTTGTTTCATTCTTAATAATTGAGGTCCCTAAAATAAAAAAAGAAAATACAAGAACAGAAAAAAAAAATTTTATTTTAGACATTAATACCTTCAATTTCTAAATATCTTTTAAATTTATGAAATATATTTTCAGGAAAAATAAATTTATTTTTACTTCTAATTGCAAATCGTAGTTTTGCAGAACGGGAGCGATTATTGGTCTTAATTTCTCTCAAAGTTGGAGTGATTATTTTTTTATTATATTTTTCAAAAAGATAATCATTATTATTTCTATCTTCAGGAAAATATCTCGATGGTTTTGATTTATTTTTTGAGAAATTGCTGAAAAAATATTTTACAATTTTATCTTCGATTGAATGAAAACTAACAATCAAAATTTTTCCACCAGGTCTTAAAAATTTTGTTGCTTTTACAATTCCATTAATTAATTCAGTTATTTCTTTATTGACAAAAATTCTTAGGGCTTGAAAAGTTTTGGTGCTTGGATTTATTTTGGTTGGATATTTTTTTTTCTTGCTTTTTTCAATAATTTTTACAAGTTCATCTACTTTTGTAATTTTTTTTTGTATCCTTGCATGAACTATGTTTTTTGCAATTTTGGAGGCCTCTTTTTCTTCTCCTAAAATCTTTATAATTAGTCTTAGTTGTGATTCGTTTAAATTATTCACCACCTCTTCGGCAGATATATTTGATAGTCCCATCGACATATCAAGTTTGTCTTTTGAATTAAATGAAAATCCCCTTTTTAAATTATTTAATTGTATTGAAGAAAGACCAAGATCAAAAATAATCGTATCAACATAGCTGTTTAATGTATCATCTATCTGGCTAAATTTTAATTGATAGAAATTAAATCTATTGTTGAATTTTTCTCTCAGTTTATTTGCTATTGAAATAGCATTTTTATCTCTATCTATTGCTATGACTTTTGTATTTGGAAATTTCAGTAATGCGCTTGTGTATCCGCCACCGCCTAATGTGCAATCGACAAATATGCCTCCATTTACAGGAGCGGAAATTTTGATTACTTCATTCAACATCACTGGAAAATGCGAGTTGTCCAGTGATGATGTTTGATTTTTCATTAATTATAAATTTGAACATTAAAATTTTTGTCTTCTTAAAAAAGCTGGTATTTCGAAATCTTCGTCTTCATTATTTTCCGGCTCAAAAAGACTATCAACTTCATTATTTTCAGTTGTTTCCTCAATTTCATGACTATCTTGACCTTGCTCATCTGAAAAGAGTTTCGGAGTATATTCTAGATCTTTATTTTCATCTAAATGATTTTCTGCTGGAAACGAATCTTGATTTTGTAAATCATTATTATTTTCAATGTAAGAAGCGCTTTCAATTGATACCCCGGCTGGAACTTCATTATTAATAATTGACTCTCTTTGATTGTTTAAAGAGTTTTCTGCTATTTTATTTTCCTCTTTACTTTCAAAACTATCAATTAAAGAATTTTGCTCCTCATTATTTTTTAACTCATAATTTTCATCAAGCCTTAAAGCAGTTGCTCCATCGATAGAATTAATTACATTATGTTCTATCTTATTCTTTGAAAAAAGATTTTCAGAAAAATTAACGCCGCCATTATTTGATCCATTAACAACATTCAAGACTGGTCGAGAGTCCTGATTAACTGTTGAGCCATTTAAAGATGTGGCCACTATTGAAACTCTAATCTTACCATTCATACTATCATCTTTTATTGCGCCAAATATAAGCTCGGCTTCAGGATCTACCTCCGCTCTTATCTTGTTGACAGCTGCGTCAACTTCAAAAAGCTTAATATCGCTTCCTCCAGTTATATTAACTAATAAACCTTTTGCTCCCTGCAAAGTATACTCATCTATCAAAGGATTGTTTAAAGCTAATTCTGTAGCGGCCATTGCTCTATTTTCACCATCAGACTCACCAGTTCCCATCATTGCTTTTCCGCTAGAACTCATTACTGTCTCCACATCAGCAAAGTCTAAATTTATCATGCCAGGTCTAACCATTAAGTCTGTAATACTTTGGACTCCATGTTTCAAAACATCATTAGAAAGACTAAAAGACTCTTCAAAGCCTGTTGCCTCATTAGCAATTTTAAAAAGATTCTGATTTGGAACGACAATAGTTGTATCTAAATGTCTTTTAAGTTCCTCCAGACCTGCATGAGCTCTTCTCATTCTTTTTGGACCCTCGTATGCAAAAGGTAATGTTGTAACGCCAACGGTTAAAATATTCATTTCTCTAGCTGCTTTTGCGATTACATGTGAAGCTCCAGTGCCAGTGCCGCCACCCATTCCCGATGCTATAAAAACCATATTACTTCCTTGGATATAATTCACAATTTCATTAATTGATTCATCAGCGGCTGCTTGACCGATATCATGCTTAGCCCCGGCTCCAAGGCCTTTAGTTAAATTCATTCCAATTTGAATTTTTGCATCAGCTTTGCTCATTTTAAGATCTTGAGCATCAGTGTTAACAGCTACAAACTCTACACCTTGCATTCCTGCTTCAATCATGGCATTAATCGCATTCCCTCCAGCCCCACCAACTCCAATAACTAGTATTCTTGGTTTAAGTTCTCTTAATTCGCCACCTCCAACATTAATACTCATAACGGTTCTCCTTTCTTTTTATTTTCCCATTTTAAGTTTGATCTATTTTGAAAAGCTTTTTTTCTTGCAAAAGCTCTAAATTTTTCAAAATTTTTTGGCTCCCAAATTTGAAAAGTTTTGCCCTGACCTACAAATAAAACACTATTTTTAATATTCGCATGATTTAATAATTTTTCTGATATAGAAACTCTACCTTCAGTATCAAATTGTAAATTCTCACTCTCGGATAATACTGAAGTTGCAAAAAAATCTCTTTTTTCTTCAAAAGGATTTAAAGAGTCAATTGTGTTTGATAATTTTTCAATTCTATCTTGAGAGCAAGCCTCTAAGGCAGAGTGATTAAAAGAGGCGTAAGTTATAAAACCATTGTAACCCATGGAATTAAGATATGATCTAAAGGTTGCTGGCACAGATACCCGACCTTTCTTGTCTATTTTGTTTTCGTAACTTGACAGAAACATACTTATTCAAAAACCTCTGTAATAAATTTAACCTCAAATCACCCTCCATTTTGGGATTATTTGGGATATTATGGGTTTTTAAAAAATAGTCAATAAGATTGTATAAGCTAAGAAAGTACAAAAGCAGAACAAAAAATGGAAGTGCTAGATAATCTATAAGCCGGGTTCTGTCATTGAAGATGTCATTTCTCTAGGCTTAAATTCGCATCTAAGCTCAAGCGGTTAACCCTGAAGACTAACTAAAGACGGTTTTTAGCAATTGCAATGTCTTCTCTATTTAACCTTGCTCCCAGTGGGGTTTGCCGTGCGTTTTTTGTTGCCAAAAAACCGGTGAGCTCTTACCTCGCCGTTTCACCCTTGCCTTGATTAGGCGGTTTATTTTCTGTGGCACTATCCCTGAAGTCACCTCCGCCAGCAATTAACTGGCACTGTGTCTTTATGGAGCCCGGACTTTCCTCTATAAATTAGTTTATAGCGACAATCCAATTATCTAGCAGGTAGTATTTATTTAATTATCTACCTTTTATCAAGCTTAATTTTTAAAATTAGCTAAAAAATAGCTTATTATAAGGGTTTTTTTATCTATCGATCCATTGACATTTTTTGGCAAGTATCTTCTTTGGAAAGCAAGGATAATTTTTCTATCTGTTTTTGATTTTTTTTGAATGTTAAAATATCTATAGCCAATTTTTTTAAGATTTTTAAAAAATAATTTTCTGTATTTCTTTTTGTCAAAAAAAATTTTTTGATTTGAATTAAGATTATACCAATTACCTATTTTAAATCTGCTGAGTTTTTCCCATGGAAATCTTTCGCCTGGATCCGTTTTTCTTAAAGGGGCAACGTCAGAATGACCTAAAAAGTTTTCGCTTTTAATATTGTATTTTTTTTTTATTTTCTTACACAGCCTGATCAAGTTATTAATTTGTTTTAAAGTAAAATTTTTATAGCCATATCTATGGCCTTTATTCATAAGCTCAATCCCAATTGAATGTTTATTTAAACCAATTATTTTCCCCCATTTCGATTTACCTGCATGCCAAGCAATATATTTATCTTTTACCATTTGAGAGATTTCCCCATTTTTTCCGATAAAATAATGACAACTTACTTGGGTCTCAGGATTTTTAAGTCGATTTAGAGATTCAATTTCAGATTGCATTCCTGTGTAATGAAAAATCACGTATTTTATTGATTTTAATGGCCTGGGTTTTTTTGTAAAATTTGGTGAAAGGTGGAGTTTTTTTTTCATGACATTAGTCGAATAATCAAAATAATGACAAAATATAACCTTTTTTACTAACTTTTTGTATAGAATAAATGGTAAAAATATATATATAGCTTAAAAATCATGGATATAAAAAAATTTACATTTATTGCAGTTCTTACAATTTTTATTTCAACAACTTCAGTAATTAAAGCCGAAGAAGAGTGCTTTGAGGGTGTAAGTAGAGCTATATTTAAATTTAATTTAGCATTTGACGATATAATTTTGGAACCAATTGCTAAAGGATATAGTAAACTTCCCTCACCGATTAAATCGGGTACTAATAATTTTACTTCAAATATATCTACACTCCTTTCAATACCTAATTCCTTATTTCAAGGAAATATAAAACAAGTCGGTCATGCAACTGGGAGTTTTGTGATTAATACAACTGTGGGAATTTTAGGGTTTTTAAACCCTGCTGAAAAACTTGGGTTAAAACCACATAAAGAAGATGTTGGTCAAACTTTAGGTTCTTACGGAATTGGAGGTGGTTGTTATTTTGTTTTGCCGATTTTAGGACCAACTACAGTAAGGGACTCGGTTGGATTAATAGCAGATACAATGATTGATCCTTTTGCCCATATTACTTTAAGGGAGCACGAATTATTAGGTGTTTCCGGATCTTCTTTAGATTACTACTCAGTCAAAGGTACAACTGCAGTCGATTTTCGTTCAGATAATTTGACTAATTTCGAAAGTTTAGAAAAAAATTCCATAGATTTATATTCATCATTTAAAAGTATTTATTTACAAGATAGAGAGAATAAAATATCAAACTCTACTGGCAGCGATGACTCTTGGGGCAATCTAGATAATTAAAAAATTTAAATGAAAAAATTTTATTTTTTTTTAATCTTATTCAATATTATTTTTACATCTACTACACTGGCCTATAGCACTAATCCAAAAGAATTTGTATTTGAATTAGTAAATGATGCAATAACTAAATTATCAGATAAAAATCTGACTAAAGAGGAAAAAGCACAATTTATTGAGGATATAGCATTAGAAAATGTAGATATAAAAGCCCTTGGAATGTACACTCTTGGAGAACTAAGAAAATCGTCTGAAAAAAAAGATATTGAAAACTATCAAATAGCTTTTGAAAAATATTTTTTAAAGAGTCTAACCTCTAGGTTATCAGATTACTCATCTAGTAAATTTGAAATAATAGAGACAGATAAAAAAAGTACAAATTATACAATTGTAAGTTCTAAGGTTGTTCCTGATGATGGAAAACCAGAAATTAAAATTGATTGGAGGGTTTATACAAAAAATCCTGATAAACCCTTAATAAGAGATTTAATCGTTGAAGGCCTCAGCTTAGCAAGAACTCAAAAAGAGGAATTTGCATCGATACTAAGTTCAAATAATAATGATTTAAATATACTGATTTCAAAACTTAAAGAATTCATAGATAATTAACTCTATTTGGTGGGCCCGCCAGGACTCGAACCTGGGACCAATACATTATGAGTGTACTGCTCTAACCAACTGAGCTACAGGCCCTAAACAAATACTTCTTATATCACAAATTGTTATTTTTCTAGGAAACTTTTTAGTTGTTTAGATCTGCTTGGATGTTTTAATTTTCTCAATGCTTTAGCCTCTATTTGTCTTATTCTTTCCCGAGTAACAGAAAATTGTAAGCCAACTTCCTCTAGAGTGTGGTCAGTATTCATTCCTATTCCAAATCTCATCCTGAGAACTCTTTCTTCTCTTGGTGTTAAAGAAGCTAAAATTTTAGTAGTTGACTCGCTCAAATTTGATTGTATAGCAGTATCTAGTGGTTGAAGAGCGTTTTTATCCTCGATAAAATCACCTAAGCTACTATCTTCTTCATCGCCAACCGGAGTTTCTAGAGAAACTGGTTCTTTCGCGATTTTTAAAACTTTTCTCACTTTTTCAAGAGGCATTGCTAATTTTTTTGCTAATTCTTCTGGTGTTGGCTCTCTACCAAATTCACTCATAATTTGTCTTTGGGTTCTTACAATTTTATTAATTGTTTCTATCATATGGACTGGAATTCTAATTGTTCTTGCTTGATCTGCAATTGACCTGGTTATTGCTTGTCTTATCCACCACGTTGCATAAGTAGAAAATTTATAACCTCTTCTATACTCGAATTTATCTACTGCTTTCATTAATCCAATATTTCCCTCCTGTATAAGATCAAGGAATTGTAATCCTCTATTAGTATATTTTTTTGCAATTGAAATTACTAATCTTAGATTTGCTTCAACCATTTCTTTTTTGGCAATCCTAGACTCTCTTTCTCCTTTTTGAATTCTGCTTACAAGTTTTTTAAATTCCCCTACAGAAAGTCCGATTTTTTTACTAAATTCTACTAATCTATCTCTTATTTCTGAAAAATCTTTTTTATATTTTTTGAAAAATGCTTTCCAAGTAGGATTTTCTTTTAAAAAAGACTCAAACTTTGGATTTATCTCATTGCCAATGTAATATTTCAAGAATTCTTCTCTGCTGATTTTGTTATCTATTGCTAATCTGAGTAAAACACCTTCTAAAGATACAATTTTTTTATTTTCTTTGTAGTGAGATTGCACTAATTCTTCAACTACATGAGGCGCAAGTTGTAAATTTTTAAAATTATCAACTAAAATCTCCTGGATCTTTTTGAAATTCTTATTTTTTGATACTGACAATTCTTTGGCATTAAGTAAGCATTCTAGTTTCTCAACTTGATATTTTTGAAGTTTTGAATAATTCTTTTTTAAAGACTCCAAAATATTCAAAATTTTTGGTTTAATTTCTTCCTCCATTTTGGCTAATGACACATTAAATTCATCATCTTCACTATGCGAATTGTCATCATCTTTTTTTGTTTGTTCCTCTTTTTCTTTATCTTTATCTTTTTTTTGTTTTGCCTTTTTTTCCAATTTTAAATCACCATTTTCCTCAGATGTTTCAAAGTCTTCGTAAGTTGAGTCAATATCTATTATATCTCGGACTAATAATTGCTTATTTTCTATTTCATCCTTCCACTCGTGAATCTTTTTACCTACTATCGGACTTTGTGTAAGAGCGTTGATCATTACATCTTTTCCTGCTTCAATTCTTTTTGCGATAGCTATTTCACCCTCTCTAGAAAGAAGTTCAACACCTCCCATTTCTCTGAGATACATTCTGATTGGATCATCGCTTTTGTCTGAAGTTTTTTCCTCGCTTGAGACTGCAGTTTCTTTCTTTTTATTTGACTGAAATTGAGATTTTTTTTCTACGAGGGTAATTTTTTCATCTACCAAAATAATGAAAGCTTTTTCAATATTTTCGTTGGTGCTATTTCTTTTTCCTAATGATTTCCCGAGTTCTTCATAAGTAATGAAGCCTCTGTGTTTGCCTTTGTCTAAAAGTCTCTCAAACGATTTTGTAATTACCTTCTCGATCATATAAGAATAGGGTATATATAATGTTTAAAAGATAAAAATCTATACCATATTTAATCCCGATTTAATTGACTTTTAAGCTTGATAAGTTCTGAATATGAATTTTCGTCTAAGTTGTTGATTAATTTTTGTTCTAAAGATTCTATTTTTTTCAAATTTGCTTGATCTTTGTGGTCTTTAATTAATTCATCAAGTAAATCTAGTATATCTTGTTCAGATTTATTTTTTATAATTAATTGAATGTTTGAATTCTTATTTATTTCTTCAACAATTTCACCGAAGCCTAGATCAATTTTTGATTTTAATGTTTTTTGATCATTTTCATTTGTTATTGAGTTTAAAAGCAGATCTTTAAATACCTCATTTTTTTCGTTTAAAAACTCAATCTTAGATAACTCCTCCAACTTTTTAGACGCTATTTGTAAATAGTTTAAGATTATAAACAAAATAGCGAATTCAATAATTTGAATTTTAGATAGGTTTTCTTTTTTTTTATGAAGGATTTTAGTCTCTTTAAGTATTTTATAATCTCTTTTCTTTTTGAATGGAAAATAATTATAGTTTTGTCTCGACGCTTGAATAGGTGTTAATTTTTTTAATTTATCTAAAAAATCTTCCAAAACGTATTTTTTTAAGGTTTCATCTTTGATTGAGTAAGATATTTTTTTTATCTTTTTTTCAAACTTAGAGATTTCGTATGGATTATTTTGATCGATTTTACTTAATTGATAGTTCCAAATAAAAGATTGTATGATTTCTTTTTGCTTAAGTAATTTTAATAATCCGTCTTTTCCGTTTTCTTTGATAAAATCATCCGGATCCTTGCCTGCTGGCATTATGGAAAAAAATATTTTATTATTTTCGTTAATTAATGGAAATAATCGCTCTGCTATTCTTTCAGCTGCTTGTTGACCACTTTCGTCTCCATCAAGGCAAATTATAGGGTCCGAAAAAAATTTCCAAATTAGAGAAATTTGCCTTTCTGTAATCGCAGTTCCTGAATTTGAAATTACATTTTTTATTCCTGAAGCATAAACACTCACCACATCCATATAACCCTCTACAATTAAAACATCGCTAGTATCCGATCTTAAACTTTTAACTTTATCAAGATTAAAAATCATGTTTCCTTTTTTATAAAATTCAGTTTCGGGTGAGTTTATGTACTTAGCTAATTTACCATCACGGATAACTCTTCCGCCAAAAGCTATCGTGTCGCCTGTTATATTATTCACAGGAAAAATTATACGAGAATTAAATCGATCAACAAAATCTCTTTTTTTATCACTTTTATAGTAAATACCAGTTAAAGAAACTTCTTCTTCAGAATATTTTTTTGATAAGTCATTGTAAAAATTATTTTTCCAAGGAACATACCCTAGCTTAAATTCTTCAATAATCTCTTTTTTTAGCCCTCTTCTGTTGAGGTAATCTAGAGCTTCTTTATTATTTGAAACAAATAACTGTTTGTGAAAATAATCAGAATAATCCTTATAAATGTTTTTATATGTTTGAAATCTTAAATCTTTTTTTTTATCAAAATTTGAAAATCTATATGGTTGCATGCCGGCCTCTGCTGCTAAAGTTTTAACTGCCTCTCCAAATCCAACTGATTTTATTTTCATCAAAAAATCAAATATATTTCCGTGTTCCCCAGTGCTAAAGCAATGATAAAATTCTTTCTCATCATTGACAGTGAAGGATGGAGTTTTTTCATTTTTAAAAGGAGATAAACCAATAAATTCTTTACCTCTTTTTTTAAGTTGAACAGTTTTTCCAACAACTTGGGATACTTTTAGTCTTAATTTAATTTCATCTAAGTATTCTTTAGGGTACTTCATTATCAATTTAATAATCCTTTTAAAATTGAACTTACTTTTGAAAAGTCTAAAGTGTCTGCATATTTAGATTTAAGAACTCCCATTATTTTGCCCATGTCCTTCATTGATGAAGCGCCCACAGATTTAATTGTATCTTGACATATTTTTTTTGTTTCTTCCTCACTTAGTTGTTTCGGTAAAAAAACATTTATGACTTCTATTTCTTTTTTTTCATTCTCTAAAAGCTCATTTCGTCCAGCTTTTTGATATACTTCACAAGACTCGTTTCGTTGCTTTATCATTTTTTTAAGCAGTGCAATAATGTCACTGTCTTTAATTTCTTTTTGATCTTTTGAGCGGCCTGCGATTTCAGCGTCTTTGATAGCTGAAACAATTAGTCTTAGAGTAGGATAGGTATTTTTATCTTTGGCTTTTAAGGCTTGGTTTAGCTTATCATCTATTTGTTTTTTTAGAGACATATATAGATTTATTTTAATCACAATTCTAATACAAAATAAAAAGAACTTTCTTGACGATTTTGTTTCTATTTCATATGTTGCCCAAAATCATGTTTATAAGTTTTTTACTTTAACTTATGAGTTGTATTTGAAGAAGATTGGTCAAAATATAAACTCAAAAAAAAATCTTAAAGAGATCGATTCAACTGCTATTTTAGTTCTTCAAAATGGTCAGTTTTTTAGAGGAATAGGCTTAGGTTATAAAGGCACAGTAACTGGAGAAGTATGCTTTAATACCTCAATCACTGGCTATCAAGAGATAATTTCTGATCCTTCATATGCGGACCAGATAATTAATTTCACCTTTCCTCATGTTGGGAATGTTGGAACTAATAAAGAAGACCATGAGTCTGACAAAATTTGGACCAAAGGTGTGATAATAAATACTGAAATAACTAGTCCTTCAAATTATAGATCTCTAAAACATCTTGATAAATGGTTAAAGAAGAATAAAATTGTCGGCATAACTGGTATTGATACAAGAAATTTAACAAATTTAATTAGAGATAGAGGTGCACCCAAAGGAACAATATCTTTTTTAAAAAAAGATAAGTTAAACTTAAAAAAACTGCTCAGAACAACTCAAAAGTGGAGTGGTCTTAAAAATCTTGATTTAGCTCAGAAAGTCTCAACCAAAAAAAATTATGTTTGGAATGATCTAAAAACTTGGAAAAAAGTTGACGGTTATTTAAAAAATAAAAAGAAAATATTACATGTTGTAGCAATAGATTATGGAGTTAAAAAAAACATTTTAAGATATTTTTCGGATTTTAAATGTAAAGTCACGGTAGTTCCTTGTAAAACAGCTGCAGAAGACATTCTGAAAGAAAAACCTAATGGAATTTTTTTATCTAATGGGCCTGGTGATCCAGCTGCAACAGGAAAATATGCTATACCAATTATAAAAAAATTGATAAATAACAATTTACCAGTTTTTGGTATCTGCTTGGGGCATCAGCTCTTAGCTTTAGCATTAGGTGCCAAAACAAATAAAATGAAACTTGGTCATAGAGGAGCTAACCATCCAGTAAAAAATTTAATTGAAGGTAATGTAGAAATAACAAGTCAAAATCATGGTTTTGAGGTTGTAAAAAATAATTTACCAAAAAATATAAAGATTACTCATCAGTCACTTTTTGATAATAGTATTGAAGGTATTCAACTTAAAAACAAACCTGTTTTTTCAGTACAGTATCATCCGGAGTCTAACCCTGGACCGCAAGACAGTATCTATTTATTTAAACAATTTATTACGAGTATGAAAAAAGATGCCAAAAAGAAAAGATATTAAAAAGATTTTAGTAGTAGGAGCTGGTCCAATAATTATAGGTCAAGCATGTGAGTTCGATTATTCAGGTACTCAAGCATGTAAAGCACTTAAGGATGAAGGTTTTAAAGTAATCTTAATTAATTCTAATCCAGCAACTATCATGACCGATCCCAATGTTGCTGATAAAACTTATATAGAGCCAATTACATTAGAAGTACTAGAGAAAATTATTATTAAAGAAAAACCTGATGCTATTTTACCTACTATGGGTGGACAAACCGCACTTAATTTAGCAATGGAAGCTGAAAAAAAGGGATTACTGAAAAAATATAGAATTGAATTAATTGGTGCAAACTCCAAAGCGATAGCAAATGCCGAGGATAGAAAAAAGTTTAGAAAGAATATGATAGAAATTGGTTTAGATTTACCAAAATCAAAAATTGTAAATAATTTTAATCAATCAACTAAAGTTCTAAAACAAATTGGATTGCCCGCAATTATCAGGCCTGCTTTCACTTTAGGAGGTCTTGGTGGGGGTATTGCCAAAACGAAAAAAGAATTTTTTAAAATTATTAAAAATGGTCTTCATGAATCACCTGTGAGTCAGGTTTTAGTTGAAGAGTGTTTAGAAGGTTGGAAAGAATTTGAAATGGAGGTTGTAAGAGATAAAAAGGACAATTGTATAATAATATGTTCAATAGAGAATTTAGATCCCATGGGCATTCATACTGGGGACTCTGTTACAATAGCTCCAGCCTTGACTTTAACCGACAAAGAATACCAAGTGATGAGAAATGCATCTATTGCTTGCTTAAGAAAGATAGGAGTTGAAACTGGCGGTTCAAATGTCCAATTCGCTATTAATCCTAAAAATGGAAGGATGGTAATTATTGAGATGAACCCTAGGGTTTCAAGATCTTCAGCCTTAGCGTCTAAAGCTACAGGATTTCCAATAGCAAAAGTAGCAGCAAAGTTAGCAGTGGGATACACATTGGATGAATTAAAAAATGAAATTACAAAGATTACGCCAGCTTCTTTTGAACCAACAATTGATTATGTTGTTACGAAGATTCCAAGATTTACTTTTGAAAAATTCTCAACTTCTGCGGCAGTTTTAGGAACATCTATGAAGTCCGTTGGAGAAGCAATGGCAATTGGTAGGAATTTTAAAGAGTCTCTTCAAAAAGCTTTGGTATCTCTTGAGACAGGTTTTTCAGGTATAGACCAAATATTTAATTTAAGTGTTAAGAAAATCGAAAAAAAGTTAAAAGAGAATATTCCAAATAAAATCCTGCTTGTCGGGGAAGCTATCAGGAAAAAAATCGGCTTAAGCAAAATACACAAGCTCTCAAAAATTGATCCTTGGTTTTTAGAGCAAATAAAAGAAATTATAGATAATGAGTTCAAAATTAAAAAAAATGGTCTTCCAAAAACTTTTAGTGAATTTAATTATATAAAATCGATCGGATTTTCTGATAAAAGATTATCAGTATTAACGAAGACGTCGGAGTTAATTATAAGAAGGAAGAGAGAAGCGTTAAAGCTTTTCCCGGTATATAAGAAAGTTGATACTTGTGCTGCTGAATTTAAATCTTTTACACCATATATGTACTCAACTTATCAAAGAAGTTTTTCTGTAAATTCAGAGTGTGAGGCTGATCCTTCTAAGAGAAAGAAAATAATTATACTTGGAGGCGGTCCTAATAGAATTGGTCAAGGTATAGAATTTGATTATTGTTGCTGTCAGGCTAGTTTTGCACTTAAAGAGGCAAAGTATGAAACAATCATGGTCAATTGTAATCCAGAGACTGTTTCTACAGATTATGATACCAGCGATAGATTATATTTTGAACCTTTGATTGATGAGTATGTTTTCAATATAATAAAAAGAGAAAAATCAAAAGGCAGTTTACTCGGAATTATCACACAATTTGGCGGACAAACTCCAATTAAACTTGCAAAATTTTTACACGAAAATAAGCTTCCGATTTTAGGAACTCAGTATTCGTCTATAGATCTTGCTGAAGATAGAGATAGATTTAGAAATCTTTTAAATAAACTAAGGTTAAAACAGGCTGAAAGTGGTATAGCAAGAACTTTTCCTGGAGCTATAAAAATAGCAGAAAAGATTGGTTTGCCTTTAATGGTAAGGCCTTCTTATGTATTAGGTGGAAGAGCAATGGAAATTGTTCACGAAAAAAGCCAGTTAAAAAACTTTGTAAGGGAAGCTTTTAAGGTAGCAGAAAAAAATCCAATCTTAATCGATAAATTTATTGATAACGCGATGGAGGTAGATGTTGATGCAATATCTGATGGTAAAAATGTTTTTGTTGCTGGTATTATGCAACATATTGAAGAGGCTGGAATACACTCTGGTGATTCAGCATGCAGCTTGCCTCCAGTATCAATAAAACCTTTTTTAATTAAAGAAATTGAAAATCAAACAAAAAAATTAGCTTTAGCTCTTAAGGTTAAAGGATTCATGAATGTTCAATACGCAATTAAAAAAGATCAGATTTATGTAATAGAAGTTAATCCAAGAGCTAGTAGAACTGTCCCGTTTGTTTCAAAAGCAAAAAATTTACCTCTTGCTAAAATAGCCTCAAGAGTGATGGCAGGAGAAAAATTATCTAAATTTAATCTTAAAAGTAAAACGAAAGATATGTTTGCTGTAAAGGAAGCAGTCTTTCCATTTAACAAATTTCCAAATAGCGATCTTTTACTTGGACCAGAAATGAAATCCACTGGCGAAGTGATGGGTTTTGATAAAAATTTTGGTATGGCTTTTGCTAAAAGTCAAATTGCAGCCTCAAATTCCCTTCCTAAAAAAGGGTTAGCTTTTATCTCTTTAAAAAATAGCCATAAAGAGGAGGGGGTACAATTGGCAAAACAATTAATTAAATTAAATTTTAAGCTTTGTGGAACCAGAGGCACAGCTGATTATATTAATCAACATGGAATTAAGTGTAAAAAGATAAACAAAGTAAATCAGGGTTCTCCGCATATTGTAGATGTTTTAAATGCTAAAAAAATAGCTTTAGTTATTAACACTGGAGGAGGAAACAGTGAAACTCAATTAAGTGATGCCGTTGCATTAAGAAGAGCTACTTTAGCTAACAAGGTTCCTTACTGTACCAATATGTCCACGGCTAAAGTTTGTCTGGAAGGTATAAAATCTTTAAAATTCAAAGATATTAACGTGACTTCTTTGCAAGATATCTAACCTTTTACTTTCCAGTCAGTCTCAAAAGTGACGTAGTTTATCTGGATACATCTCCTCTCTTTTTTAATCTCTTTTTTTTCCATTCCGTGCCAAGTGTTTGGTCCACTTGTAAAGAAATATCCATAATTATGTTTGTAAGGAACTGTTTTTACTTTATTTAATTTTGAGTCATAAAAATCAGTTCCTAGATTTTCTGACTCGTTATGTAAGTTGACAAAAACTATTGAGGACATCAATTTTTCCTCAATATCACAATGAGGTTTAAGCCAAAAACCTTCTCGGTCACAAATCACCTCTAGTCTCACATAAGAATTACCCAAATCTTTTCCAATTAACAATCCAATTTTTTTATAGACTTTAGGTGATCTTAATTCTTCAATAAATTTTGTTAAGTTTGGAAATTGATTTGAGTTTTCTTTAGTTACATAACATCTAAGTTTTTTTGCTTTACCACCCCCTTTAATCCCAGCCCGGAATGCTCCTTCTCCTCCATCAAGAGCTCTTGTTCCATCATAATTTAAATTTTGTTTTCTAGGATCGGCTATCTCTGCATTGCAAATCTCATCAATAGCATTTTGCGTCAGTGGCTGATTAATTTCAAAATGTTTAAAAGGATCTTTAAATAATTTGGTCCTTTTTTCTAATGATTTAAATAATTCCATTTTTTCTCATTTTTGCTTTTACTATTGGAGCAATTCTATTTACCTCATTCAAACTATTATAACTCCAACTTTCTACACTATCTTTTAGTTCTCTTGTTATACCTAAATCTTTCAATTGTGAATAAAATTTTTTAAATCTTCCAGTTGGCTTAAAAGACTTCATCATAGCAATATAAACAGGTTTTCCTGTCATAGCAGCTTCTGAAATCATAGACGTGGAGTCGCATGTTACAACTAAATAATTTGAAATCGCTAATGCAGAAAGATAAGCTTTTTTATCAATATTTTTCACAACATGATGATTAATGCTAAAAGTGTTAAATGCAATTTTTAAAATATTTTCAGGTGTTCTGTAAGAGGGAATTACAATAATTTTAAATTTATCTGGGGTAAATAAAGTCTTCACTTTGTTAAAAAGCTCATGAATTTGTTTTTCTGAATAGTTATAATATTTATTCGGTCCTCCAATTATAAATGCAACTAATTCTCTTCTCTTATCTTTTTCAATTCCAAGATATTTTGAATTTTCGTTAATTTCTTTTTTATTTAGATAATGAATAGCCCCTGTTGTATTGATTATGTTTTCGCCTTGTAAATTATCATGTTCTGGACTTACTATGAGGTCAAAGTGTTCATAAGAAACTTTAGGATCCTGTACGTGAATATTAAAAATTTGATTACCTAATCTTTTTTTTAAAGCTATTGATGGTATTACACTTTTTCTTCCACAGGATATAATTACTTTGCAATCACATACGAATTTATTTTTTACCAAATTTTCTGATATTGGGCTTATTTTTGGGGGAATAAAATTCCAAAAAGATTTTAATTCAATTTTCTGGTGTTTATAACTTAGGCCCAAAGCTTTGGCTAATCCCTCTACTTGACTAACCATACCGTGCATACCTTGCGTTAAAAGAAGTGCTTTTAATTCTAACATTAGTTACTATATACTTTTACATAATGGATAATAAATCAACAAAACACACAAAAGTGTTAATTCTTGGATCTGGTCCAGCTGGTTATACAGCGGCTATTTATGCGGCTAGAGCAATGCTTAAACCAATACTTGTTCATGGTTCTCAACCCGGAGGACAATTGACTACAACTACAGATGTTGAAAATTACCCTGGATACTCAAAAGTGATTCAAGGTCCATGGCTTATGGATGAAATGAAGGGCCAAGCCGAAGCTGTGGGAACAGAGATGATACAAGATCATATCAGCAAAGTAGACTTAACAAAAAAACCTTTTACGGCAACAGGTGATAGTGGTCAGATTTACACTGCAGATAGTTTTATAATTTCAACAGGAGCACAAGCGAGATGGTTAAATTTAAAATCTGAACAAGAGTTTAGAGGATTTGGAGTTTCAGCCTGTGCTACTTGTGACGGATTTTTCTTTAAAGAAAAAGAAGTAGCAGTAGTTGGTGGAGGAAATGCTGCTGTTGAAGAAGCAATGTTTCTAACTAAATTTGCCTCAAAGGTCTATTTAATACATAGAAGAAATGAATTAAGAGCAGAAAAAATGCTTCAAGCTAAATTAAAATCTAATAAGAAAATAAAAATAATTTGGGATACAGTAGTAGAGGATGTTATTGGCACTAAAGAGCCAAAAACTGTAAATGCATTAAAAATTAAAAATGTAAAAGATAATAATGTTAAAGATCTTAAAGTTGATGGTTTATTTATTGCCATAGGTCATGATCCAGCTACATCTTTATTTAAAGATCAACTTAAAATGGACAAAGAAGGGTATTTAATAACAAAACCTGACTCTACTGAAACGAATATTCCAGGAGTTTTTGCTGCAGGAGACGTAAAGGATAAAATTTTCAGACAAGCTGTTACCGCTGCTGGAATGGGTTGTATGTCAGCACTTGAAGCTGAAAAATATCTTTCTGAGTCTAATTAAGGCTATCACAAAAACTCTTAATTCTTTTCATTGCTTTTTTCAAATTTTCCATTGAAGTAGCGTAAGATATCCTAAAATAACCCTCTAAACCAAAGGCAGAACCTTGAACCACAGCTACCTCGGCTTTTTCCAAAAGTTTTTCTACAAAGTCTTTATCAGTTTTAAGTTTTGTTTTCTTGTTTAGTAATTTTTTACAGTTTGGAAAAACATAAAAAGCTCCTTCAGGACTTAAACAGCTTATACCTTTTATATTATTTAAACTATCAACAACAAAATTTCTTCTTTTTTTAAAAGAATTTGATCTGTCTGAAATAAAGTCTTGTGTCCCGTTTAAAGCCTCGACTGCAGCTGCTTGACTTATGGATGTAGGATTACTAGTTGATTGTGATTGAATTTTAGCCATCGCTTTAATTATTTCTTTTGGACCTGCAGCATAACCTATTCTCCAACCAGTCATTGAATAAGATTTACTCACTCCATTCATAGTTAAAGTTCTACTTTTTAATTTTTCAATTTGCGCGATTGTAAAAAATTTAAAACCGTCATAAGTAATATGTTCGTAAATATCATCGCTTAAAATATATAAATTTTTATATTTTATTAAAATCTTCGATAAAGCTATTATCTCATCTTTTGTATAACCAGAGCCTGTGGGATTAGATGGCGAGTTTATAATTATCCACTTTGTTTTCTTTGAAACTGCTTTTGTTAATTTTTCTGGTGTTAATTTAAAATTATTTTTTTCATCACACTTTATAATTTTGGGTTTTCCCCCAGCTAACAAAACAATGTCAGGGTAAGAAACCCAATAAGGGGCTGGAATAATTACCTCATCACCTTTATTTATGGTTGCCATAAAAGCATTATATAAAACCTGCTTTCCACCAGTTCCAACTGAAATTTCATCAAGCTCGTATGATAAATCATTTTCCCTAGAAAATTTTGCTTGGATAGCTTTTTTTAGAGCTGGGGTTCCATCCACTGCAGTATATTTTGTATCCCCTTTTCTTATCGCTTCGATTGCTGCTTCTTTAATATTGTCTGGGGTATCAAAATCAGGCTCTCCAGCCCCTAAACCTATAACATCCTTTCCGGCAGCTCTCATTTCCCTTGCTTTTGAGGTAACTGCTATTGTGGGCGACGGTTTTATACGTTTTAAACTATTGGAAACTATGCTCATTGAAATTTATAATATAATTAATTTATTATTAACACAAAATGCAAAATACTTATCAAGAAAAATTAGCTGATCTAGAAGTTAATAACTCAAAAAAAATTAAGAAGTTAGAGGGAGGTATTAACTTTAAAATCAAAAGTGATTTTCAACCTAGCGGTGACCAACCAGAGGCCATAAAGCAGATATTAAAAAACTTAAAAGATAACAAACAAGAACAAGTACTTTTAGGAGTCACAGGTTCAGGTAAAACGTTTACGATGGCAAAAGTTATCGAAAAGGCTAACAGACCAGCTCTAATTCTTGCACCAAACAAAACTTTGGCTGCTCAATTGTACGGAGAGTTTAAAAGTTTTTTTCCTGATAATGCTGTAGAATATTTTGTATCATATTACGATTACTATACTCCAGAAGCATACGTTCCTAGATCTGATACTTATATAGAAAAAGAGGCCTCAATAAATGAGCAAATTGATCGTATGAGACACTCGGCAACAAGATCTTTGTTGGAAAGAGATGATGTGATTATTGTTGCAAGTGTATCATGTATTTATGGTTTAGGTTCTGTAGAGGCATATTCGAAAATGACTATCACTCTTAAGAAAAATTATGAGTACGATAGAGACGACTTAATTAGAGCATTTATAAACTTACAGTACAAGAGAAATGATCAAAATTTTTTTAGAGGAACTTTTAGAGTAAGAGGAGAGAATTTAGAGATCTTTCCATCACACTTAGAAGACAGAGCTTGGAGAATAAGTTTAAATTTAAATAAATTAGAAAAAATTGAGGAATTTGACCCGCTTACTGGGAACAAGACAAATGATTACTCAATAATTAAGATTTACGCTAATAGTCATTATATAACTCCAAAGCCTACTATCGAGCAAGCAATACGACAAATAAAATCTGAGTTAGCTGAAACTTTAAAAAAACATAGAGAAAATAATAAACTTTTAGAGGAACAAAGATTAAGAGAACGAACTAAGTTTGATCTAGAAATGATTGAAGCTACCGGAACTTGTGCAGGAATAGAAAATTATTCAAGATTTTTATCAGGAAGAAAAGCTGGTGAACCTCCTCCTACTCTGTTTGAGTATTTTCCAGATAATGCAATTATATTTGTAGACGAAAGTCACGTAACAGTTCCCCAATTAAATGGAATGTATAAAGGTGACCGTACAAGAAAAAGTACGTTAGCCGAATACGGGTTTAGACTCCCTTCATGTATGGATAATAGACCTTTGAAATTTGAAGAGTGGGATCTAATGAGAACACAAACTGTTTTTGTCTCTGCTACCCCAGGACCTTGGGAACTTAAACAAACAAGCAATAAATATATTGACCAAATCATTAGGCCAACAGGTTTAATCGACCCACCGGTTGAAATAAGACCAGCCAAAACTCAAGTTGATGATCTTATGCACGAGGCAAAAGAAATTGTAAAAAAAGGATATAGAGTTCTTGCTACAACGCTGACAAAAAAAATGGCTGAAGATCTTACAGAGTACCTCCACGAAAATGGTCTTAAAGTAAGATATATGCATTCTGATATTGATACTCTTGAAAGAATTGAGATCATTAGAGATTTGAGAATGGGAGTGTTTGATATTCTTGTAGGAATTAATCTGTTGAGAGAGGGATTAGATATTCCCGAATGTGCTTTGGTAGCAATTTTAGATGCTGATAAAGAGGGATTTTTAAGATCTGAAACTTCTTTAATTCAAACGATTGGAAGAGCAGCGCGTAATGTTGATGGTAAAGTAATTTTATATGCTGATAAAGTCACGAAGAGTATTGAAAAGGCAATCAAGGAAACAGACAGAAGGAGAAATAAGCAATTAGAATATAATAAGAAAAATGGAATAACTGCTGAGTCTGTAAAAAAAGAGATAAGTGATATTTTAGAGTCTGTTTATGAAAAAGATTACGTTAAAATCAGTGAAGGCTCAAACGTAGGTGGAAACTTAAAAAAACATCTTAAAGCTTTAAACAGAAAAATGAAGGAAGCTGCATCTAATTTAGAATTCGAAGAGGCTGCTAAACTAAGAGATGAAATGAGAAAACTAGAAGCTAGTGAACTTGAAATAACTTTAAATCCTAAAATATCTCAATATAATTTGAAAAGTAAAGTTTATCCAAAAGGAAGATCGACTATGGGTATGCCTGGCACAAAACCTAGAAAAGCGATAAAAAAATGGAAGCCAAAAAAATAATCATCACTGGTGGAGCTACTAGAATAGGGTCTGCAATCGCTAAAAGTTTAGTTAATTTTGAAACAAAAATAGGTATCCACTTTAACAAATCAAAAAGTAGCGCCTTAAAATTAAAAAAAGAATTAGAGGAACTTGGAGCTGAAGTATACTTATTTAAAGCTGATTTAAATAATTTTAAACAAACCGAAACTTTAATAAAAAAAGCTTATAAAACTCTGAAAGGATTAGATTGTTTAATTAATAATGCATCTATTTTTGAAAACGATAATCTTGAAAATTTTTCTGAAAAATCCTTTACAAAACATATGAATATCAACTTAAAAGCGCCAGCAATCATGACGCAAAATTTTAAAAGATTAGTTAAAAACAAAGAAGGATGTATCATTAATATTATTGATCAAAGAGTTGAAAAGTTAACTCCTTTTTTTTTCTCTTACACTTTAAGTAAGTCCTCATTAGCCACTTTTACAAAAACATCAGCCATGAAATTAGCACCTAATATAAGAGTTAATGGTATTTCACCCGGACCAACATTAAAAAACAAAAGACAATCTGAAAGGCATTTCAAAAAGCAGTGGAAATCTACACTCTTAAAAAAAAAAGTAGATTTAGAAAATATATGTAATGGAGTAAAGTTTCTTATTGAAAATAAAAATGTAACAGGAGAGATAATTAATATTGATAGCGGGCAAAGAATGGCATGGCAAACACCAGATATTATTAATACAAAAGAATGAAAATAATTAAATTCAAAAAAAAAGAAAAATTTAAATATAAAAGAAAAGTAATTATTAAAGATTTAATCTTGAATATTTCTATAGGAATACACAATTTTGAGAAAAAAAAGAGACAAAGAGTAAAATTTAATATTGAAATTCTAACAAATCCATATGTAATTCCAAATAACAAAGATTTGAATTCAATACTTAATTATGAGGAAATAGTTGGTAAAATTGAGAAAATTGCTTATCTAAAACATCACGAGTTACTTGAAGACTTAGCAGAAAATATTTTTAATATGATATTTAGAAATAAACTTGTTAAAAAGATTAATCTTAAAATAGAAAAGTTAGATATCTTAAAGAAAACCAAATCTGTTGGCATCGAGGTATCAAAATCAAAATTATGATTAATAGTTTAGAGTTAGGAAAAAAAGTAATAAAAGAAAAAATACCGCTGATACCAAAGAACCCCGGTGTTTACAAAATGATTAGTTCCACTGGTGAAATTTTATATATTGGTAAAGCTAAAAATATCCCTAATAGACTTAAAAGTTATGTCTCTGAGTCTAATCTCCCAATTAGAACTGAGAGAATGCTTTCACTCACGCATAATCTTGAAACTACTACTACAAGCAATGAAAGTGAAGCACTACTATTGGAAGCAAATTTAATAAAAAAACATAAACCTCGTTACAATATTCTACTGCGAGATGACAAATCTTTTCCTTATATTTACATCGGTAATAAAGACAAGTGGCCACAACTTACAAAATTAAGGGGAAAAAAATCAAAAACAGGATATTATTTTGGTCCATTTGCATCAATTGGTTCTGCTAATTGGACAATAAAAATTTTGCAAAAAATTTTCCTTTTGAGAGTCTGTGATGACACTGTTTTCAAAAATAGAGAGAGACCGTGTATCTTATACCAAATTAAAAGATGCTCTGCTCCATGTGTTGGACACATAAATGAAAAAGAATACGAATCTACAGTTGCAGACGCTATTGATTTTATTTCAGGAAAATCTAGAAGAATTCAGAAAAACTTATCCAAAGAAATGGAAAAAGCTAGTAAAGAATTAGATTATGAGAAAGCAGCAATAGCTAGAGATAGAATAAAAGCATTAACTCAAATACAAACCTCTCAAAAAATAAATCAAACAAATTTAACAGAGGCTGATGTTATCAGTATTTACAAAGAGACAGGAAAAACATGTGTTCAAGTATTTTTTTTCAGGTCAAAACAAAACTGGGGTAATCAGGCTTTTTATCCAAAACATGATCCAGATGACAGCGTAGAAGATATAATAAGTTCTTTTATATCCCAGTTTTATGAAAACAAAACTATTCCCAGGCTGATATTAACTAACTGTGAAGTCAAAGACAAAAAGCTTATTGAAAAAACGTTTTCCGAGAAGGACAAAAAAGATATTACTATAAAGCTAGCAAAAAGTAAAAATGAGATAAGTATTTCTAGTCTCGCAGAGAAAAATGCAAAACAATCTTTAAAACAAAAACTCGTTCAATCTGATACTAACAATAATCTTATCGAAGAATTAGCATCTAAATTTAATATTAATAACAATATAGAATTGATAGAAGTTTACGATAATAGCCACATTCAAGGAACTGACTCTGTTGGATCATTAATTTGCTTCGGTAATGAAGGTTTTGTTAAGAAAAGATACAGAAAATTCAATATTAAAGACGAGAAAGTAAAAAATGACGATTATGGTATGATGAAAGAAGTTTTATTTAGAAGATTTTCTAAAGCTATTAAAGAAAAGTCTGGTTCTCTGTCATTGCCGGATTTAATAATGATAGACGGTGGAAAAGGACAATACTCTGTATCTAGAGAAATTCTTAATGAACTAGGATTGCATGACTTGCCAATTTTAGCTGTAGCAAAAGGTAAAAGAAGAAATGCTGGAGAGGAAAAAATTTATTACAAAAATAAAGAATATATTTTAGAAAGAAATGACCCATTATTATTTTTTATACAAAGACTTCGAGATGAAGCCCACAGATTTGCCATAAGCACTCATAGAGCCAAAAGAAAGAAAAACCTAAGCAGATCTTTATTAGATCAAATCCAAGGTATTGGGAAACAAAGGAAAAGAGCTTTATTAAATCATTTTGGGTCTGCACGAGCTGTAGAGTCTGCAAGTTTTGATGATTTAAAATCAGTGGAAGGAATAGAAGACAATATTGCAAAGAAAATATATGATTATTTCCACGAATAAATGAAATTAAAAATACCAAATATTCTTACTATTGGTCGAATTATAATTGTACCAATTTTTGTAATAAGTTTTTTTATTCCAGGTTTTTTTGGTGATCTAATTCCTTTTTTTTTATTTGTTTTGGCAAGTTTTACTGATTACCTTGACGGCCTCTTAGCTAGATTATTTAAGGAGGAGTCAAAGTTAGGGGAACTATTAGATCCAATAGCAGATAAAATTTTAGTTGCAGCTGCACTTATCCTATTGGTGATGAATGAAACAATTAAAAACTATGAAGTAGTCGCTGCAATAATTATTCTTACAAGAGAAATTTTAATATCTGGATTAAGAGAATTTTTAGCCAAAGGAAGAATTACAATGCAAGTAACTAGTTTATCTAAATTAAAAACTTTTATACAAATGACCTCAATTGCTATTCTTCTAACTGGAGAGAGTGGAAATAAGATTATTAATTTTCAAGATTATAATGCTCAAACAGTGGGTATTATTCTTTTATGGTTATCAGCATTCTTAACTTTATACACTGGTTATGACTATCTTAGAAAAGGTATAGATCATGCTATTAATGAAGACAAAAAAGATTAAGCGGCAGAGTCTTTTCTCACTAAGTTTTGATAAGCATCATTTAATTCAGTAATAATTTTACAAACTTTAAACTTAAAATCATTTATTTGTGAAACAGGCGTTATTTCTGCTGCTGTTCCTGTTAAAAAACATCCAACAAAATTTTTCATTTCTTCAGGTTTGATTTTTCTCTCATTTACTTTTATTCCTTTCGATTTTGCAATTTTTATTACTTCACGTCTGGTAATACCATCTAAAAAAGAGTCTGGTATTGGAGTGTGTAATTCTCCAGCTTTATCTTTAAAAAAAATATTAGCACCGGTCGCCTCTGCTACATTTCCTTCATGGTCAAGCATTAAGGAGTCGGTAAAACCACTTGCCTCAGCCTCATGTTTCGATAGAGTACAAATCATATATAAACCTGCTGCTTTAGTGTCCCAAGGAATTGTGTTTGGTGCCGGCCTTCTCCAACTTGATATATTTAATTTTATACCTTTTAATTTCAGTTGAGGATCAAAATATGACCCCCATTCCCAAGTCGCAATTGCAACATGAATTTTATTTTTTTGGGCAGAAATTGCCATCATCTCACTACCTCTCCAAATTAAAGGTCTGACATAACCGTCCCTAACTTTTTGAATATTGACTATGTTTCTACAAGCTTCATTTATTTCTTTTTGATTATAAGGAACGTCTATTCCCATTCTTTTCGCAGAGTAAAATAATCTCTCTGTGTGCTCTTCTAATCTAAAAATTTCTCCATCATAAACCCTTTCTCCCTCGAACACGCAGCTTGCATAATGAAGTCCATGATTTAAAATGTGAATATTAGCATCCTTCCAATCAACAGTTTTTCCATTGAACCATATTTTTCCAGATCTCTTATCGTAAGGTATACTATCCATTAGAAGTAAATATATAGATTTTTTATTTTTAAAAAAGTATATTCCAAAATGGCATAAGTCAATATAACTTACCATTATGAAAGATTTACTCTATCTTAAAGATGAACAAATAAAAGAATTTATTCAACTTCTATATTATGCTTACAGAGAGACATTTTTAGACCCTAGAGAAATTTTATCTAAAAAATTTTTTGGCCCGGCTCATCTCAGAGCTTTACACCTGATCGAAAGGAATCCAGGAATAAATCTTGGAGAATTGATATTTAAACTGAAAGTCACTAAACAAAGTCTAAATAGAGTTTTGAGGGATCTAATAAAATCTAAAATGATTAAACAAATACAAGATGAAAGCGACTCAAGGAAAAAAAATTTATTTCTTGACAAAGAAGGTAAGGTTTTTTTCGAAACAGTATATAATTCTCAAAAAAAAAGAATTTTTAATGCGCTTAAAAACTCAGGATCGGACTCTGTTATTAAATTTAAGTTAGTTTTAAAAAGAATTATTGATGGAAAATAATAAAATACATATTTTAATCGTTGATGATGATGACAGAATTAGAAATCTCTTAAAAGATTACCTATCAGAAAATCAATATATAGTTTCAACTGCAGAAAATGCAGACCAAGCAATTACTAAGCTTAACTATTTTAAATTTGATATTCTCATATTAGATGTGATGATGCCAGAAAAAAATGGTTATGAACTAACAAAGGAAATCAAAAAAAGTCTTAAGGTACCAATTATACTTTTAACTGCTAAAGGCGAGGTAGAGGATAGGATAAAAGGTTTAGAGATTGGAGCTGATGATTATATTAGTAAACCTTTTGAACCTAGAGAATTATTGTTAAGAATTAAAAACGTTATCAAAAGTAATAATAAGATTGACTTAAATTCAAAACATATTGTGGGAGCTGCTAAAATCGATCTTAACAAAATGACAATAAGTTTGAAAGATAAAGTTAGGAGAATTAATAACTCTGAAAAAAAAATTCTTTTAGAAATGTTAGCTAATCCTGGAAAGCCATTCTCGCGGGAGGAAATTGGAAAAATTTCAAGAATAAGCCAAGAAAGATCTATTGATGTAATGATAACTCGACTAAGACAAAAATTAGAAATAAATCCTAAAAATCCAAAATATTTACAAACTATTCGAGGAGAGGGATATGTTCTCTGGATTGAATAAATTAATTAAAATAATTTTACCTAAAAGATTATTTTATAGGGCATTAATTATAGTTGCTGCACCAACAATTATTTTACAAATTATAATAACAATTGTTTTTTATGATAGCGTTTGGATCAAAGCAAATAAAAATACTACTAGAGCTCTAGTTGCACAATTGAAAACTATTGAGGAAATTTATATTAATGATAAAAAAAATTTAGATTTTTTGACTGATAGTTACAAAAATAATTTTGATTTTGAAATAGGTTTTAGTAAAGAAAAAATTCCTAATATAACTGGGGAGAGGAGATTTAGTCCGATGGACAGATCTTTAAGAAGAGAATTAAAATCAACATTTGGAAATAATAATTATTGGTTTAGTACTTCTAAATTTAAAAATGCTGTTGAGATTAAAATAAATTCTGAAGGTGAAGTTATTGAGTTTTTGGTTCCTAAAGAGATGGTCTCAGCATCTTCAGTAAGGCTTTTTGTTTTATGGACAACATTACCTTCGGTTATTTTAATTATAATAGCTTTGATTTTTTTGAAAAATCAGACTCGTCCATTGGTAAAATTAGCTAAAGCTGCTGAGAAGTTTGGCAAGGGAGACTATGTAAACGATTTTAGACCCTCTGGGGCTCAAGAAATAAGAAAAGCTGCTTATGAATTTGATAGAATGGCTAAGAGAATAAATCGACATCTTAATCAAAGATCAGAAATGTTATCTGGAATAAGCCATGATCTTAGAACTCCTCTTACAAGACTAAAATTGCAACTTGCCATGTTGGATAAAAAAGAAGTTTCAAAAAATATGTCTAAAGATATAGATGAAATGGAAAAAATGCTAAACGATTATCTTCAATTTGCTAAAACTCAAGCCCAGGAGGAAACTTCGGAAATAGACTTAAATTATTTGTTCAAAGAATTAGAAAAAAATTTTGATGAAAATTTAAAAGTTTTATATAATGAAAAAATTATTTTCTCTGGAAGGCCAATTGCTTTAAAACGATCTTTTGAAAATATCATTCAAAATGGATTAAATTATGGAAAAAAAGTATTTATAAAAATTTCAAAAAGTTCAAATAGAGTATTAATTGTGTTTGAAGATGATGGGCCTGGAATACCTGAAGATCAATATAAAAACGTTTTTAAACCTTTTTTTAGACTTGATAAAAGTAGAAGTCTAAATCAGTCTGGAGTGGGTTTAGGTCTTGCGATTGTAGAGGATATAATCAACTCCCATGGAGGAAATATTCAATTAGGAAAAAGTCAATATAACGGATTATTAGTTAAGATTTCTTTACCTTTTTAAATTTTGTATTCTGCTTTAGTTTTTTAATAATTTCCTCTTGTTTTTGAACAATTTTTTTTAAAACCTCAAATTCTTCTCTAGAAACAAGATCTAATTTATTCAAAATTTTATCTTTTTTAAATTTTAAGTCAGTTGAAATTTCTTTCCTTATATCTTTCGATGTCAAAATACCGTTTTCAATTAAGTTCGAAATTGTTTTCAAAATTTTGTCTGAATTAGCCATAAGTCATCTTATTTGATAGATAAGTTAATTTCAAATGTGATATAAAAAGATATGTTTACCCATAATTTTGACCCTGTTATCGTTAATCTAGGTTTTATAGCTATAAGATGGTACTCATTGGCTTATATTTTTGGAATTCTACTAGGATGGTGGTACGGGAAAAAAATTATTATCAAAAGACTCAAATTCGTTGACTATAAATTTGATTTAAAAGATTTTGATGATTTAATTACCTATATAATAATTTCGATTATTCTTGGCGGCAGACTAGGTTACGTCATCTTTTACAACTTAGATTATTACATTATCAACCCATACGAAATAATTAAAATTTGGGAGGGAGGAATGTCTTTCCATGGAGCATTGATAGGGATTGTTATTGGGACATTAATTTTTGCAAAAAAAAAACAGATTAAAACTTTGTTTTTTTTAGATGTAATTGCTTGTGTATCTCCAATCGGAATTTTTTTCGGAAGAATAGCAAACTTTATTAATGGAGAATTAATAGGTAAAATAACTAATGTATCTTGGAGTGTAATTTTTCCAAAAATCGATATGAAACCACGACATCCATCTCAATTGTATGAAGCTTTTTTAGAGGGTTTTCTTTTATTTGTGATCTTAAACTTATTAATAACAAAAAAAAATTATGTTACTGGAACCTGTGCATACATGTTTTTAATTGTCTATGGAATTTTTAGAATTTTCTCTGAAATTTTCAGAGAACCTGATGCTCAGATAGGTTATTTATTTAATCTTTTTAGCATGGGTACAATTTTAAGTTTCGCGATGATTATTGTTGGTTTAACAATATTTAATATTTTAGAAAAAAATGAAAAATAATTCAAAATTTTTTAAAAATTCAAAAGCTCTTCCAGTAGATAAATTTTTTTATAATGTAATGTATGATAAAAAAAATGGTTATTATAATTCAAAATATCCTTTTGGTAATCGAGGTGATTATATAACATCTCCAAATATATCTAATTTATTCTCTGAAATGATAGCAATTTGGATTGTTGCAACATGGGAAATTTTAGGTAAGCCTGATAAATTAAATGTTGTTGAGCTTGGACCTGGAGATGGAAGTTTAACAAAAACTCTTTTGAGTGTTTTTAAAAAATTTCCAGAATTTAATAGATCTAAAAAAATTTATTTATTTGAAATTAGTAATCTTTTGAGAAAAGTACAAAAAAGAAAAATTAAAAGTAGAAATGTTACATGGATTAATAAATTTGAAAAAATAAAAAAAGGTCCAGTAATTTTTTTTGGTAATGAATTTTTTGATGCTATTCCAATAAAACAATTTAAAAGAGAGAAAAATTTAATACTGGAGAAATATTTTACTTTAAAAACAAATGATATTAAAGAAATTTTTAAAAGGGCAAATAACGAAGATGTAAAAACAATTAATTCCTATAAATCATTAAAAAAACTTAAGTTCATCGAGTTTCCTAAAAATGGATTTTATGAACTTAAAAAAATTATTAAAAAATTAAAAAAATTAAAAGGTTGTCTTTTATTAATTGACTATGGATACGTTAAATCTAATAATCAAAATACACTTCAATCTGTTATTAAACATAAAAAAAATTATATTCTAAAAAATCTTGGAAATGCAGATGTCACTTCTCATGTCAACTTTGACCTGCTTCAAGAATTTTTTTTAAAAAATAATTTAAAAATTAAGAAAATTATATCTCAAAACGAATTTTTGAAAAATTTAGGTATAATTGAAAGAGCTAATATCATTGCGAGAAAAATGAAATTTAGTGAACAATCAAATCTTTATATTAGATTACAAAGATTACTTAGCCCAAAATCTATGGGTAGTTTATTTAAAGTTATTTTAGCTTATAATTTTAAAAATGATCAATATTTTGGATTCAAATAATGTTTTATTCAAAAAAATTAAATAAATTAGGAGGTATTAAACATTGTTTTTTTTCTAGAAAGGGCGGTTTTTCAACTGGTCTTTATAAAAGTTTAAATTGTGGAAAAGGCTCCAATGATAATAGAAAAAAAATTTTAAAAAACTTGGGTATAGTAAAAAAAAAGATGAAAATTAAAGGAAATAATTTAATCCTTATGCATCAAATACATAGTAATAAAGTTGTAGAAATTAAAAAAAAAAAATTCAGAGAATTTATAAAATGTGATGCTGTAATAACAAAAGAAAATAACATTGCTTTAGCAGTGCTAACTGCTGATTGTGTTCCGATTTTATTATTTGATTATCAAAATAATATAATTGGATGTATTCACGCCGGATGGAAAGGAGCCTTGAATGGAATTATTGAAAATACTATTAAAAAGATAAAAAAAATGAATTCAACCTATAAAATCGTTGCATGTATTGGTCCTTGTATTGGAAAAAAAAGTTATGAGGTTGATAAAGGATTTTTTAATAGATTTATACTAAGGTCTAAAAAAAATAGAAAATATTTTTCCTCAAAAAATAAGTTTAAAAAATTATTCAATTTAAGAAAATTTGTTGCGGACAAGCTGGCTCAATCAAAAGTAAGTTTTGATCACATAAATTATGACACTTTTAAGGACGAGAACAATTTTTTCAGCTATAGAAGATCAGTAGTTTTAAATCAGGCTGACTATGGAAGGTGCATAGCTATAATTAAGAAGATCTAGATTAAATTTGAAAAGTTATAAAAATAATTGTATATTAATAATATTTCATGAAAATTTTATCTGGAACTAGCAATTTAAAGCTTAGCAAAGATATTTCAAAAAATCTTAAACTTAAACTAATTAATACCAATATCAGAAGATTTGCTGATGGAGAAATTTATATAGAAATTAATGAAAATATAAGAGGGAACAGTGTTTTTGTAATACAATCAACTTCTAATCCGGCAAATGACAATATTATGGAACTCTTGTTAGTTATAGATGCTTTAAAAAGATCATCTGCAAAAACTATCACTGCTGTAATACCTTATTTTGGATACGCTAGACAGGATAGAAAAGTTGCTCCGAGGACATCTATTTCAGCAAAAGTCGTAGCGAATTTAATTTCTAACGCTGGCGCAACTAGAGTTGTTACAGTAGATTTACATGCTGGCCAAATACAAGGTTTCTTTGATATGCCCGTTGATAATTTATACACTGCTCCGCTATTTGCTAAATATATTAAAAAATTGAATTCAAAAAAATTAATTTGTGTTTCACCTGATGTTGGCGGAGTTGCGAGAACTAGGGCTCTAGCAACAAGAATTAAAGCTGACTTAGCTATTATTGATAAAAGAAGGCCGGCACCAGGAAAATCTGAAGTAATGAATATTATTGGAGATGTAAAAAATAAAACTTGTATTATAGTGGACGATATCATCGATAGCGGCGGAACTATTGTTAATGCAGCTGATGCCTTAAAAAGAAATGGTGCAAATGAAGTTTATGTATTTATAACTCATGCAGTTCTAAGTGGTGATGCTGTTAAAAAAATTAAAAACTCAAAAATAAAAAAACTAATAATTACTGATACAATAGATAACTCTCAAAAAACAAAGAATAATAATAAAATCGAGGTGTTATCAATTGCCTCACTAATGTCAGAGGCAATAAAAAGAATAGCTAATTCAAATTCAGTGTCAGATTTATTTAATTAATACTTGTTTTAGTGAAGATCTTGAGTTATATACCCTTTTCTACAAAATTATGACTGACTTAAAGGCAACAAAAAGAGAGAAAATAAAAACTGGCGCAAATAATAAGTTGCGAGCTGAAGGTTTCATTCCGGCAATATTATATGGAGGGAAAGACCCTAACCAAAATATATCTGTAAGTAAAAAAGAGGTATCTAACATAATTAACTCTGATACTTTTTTATCTAAAGTCCTGGAATTGGATATAGATGGCAAGAAAGAAAAAGTTATTCCTAGAGATATAGCCTTTCATGTAGTTTCAGAAGAACCCATACATATTGATTTCATGAGAATTGTTTCTGGAAAAAAAATTATTTTAGAAATACCTGTAAAATTTATCAACCACCCAGACTCTCCAGGATTAAAACGTGGTGGTGTATTAAATATAGTCAGGCGTAAAGTTGAATTAAAATGCCCAGCAGAAAATATCCCAGATGAAATAGTTGTTGATTTAGCAGGAACAGACATTGGTACGAGTATAAAAATTTCATCTGTTAAACTGCCTGAAAACGTGATTCCAACCATCACAGATAGAGACTTTGTAGTTGCAACGGTAGCAGCTCCAACAGTAATTAAAGAGCCTGAAAAACCGGCAGAAGAGACAGCAGCAGAAGGCGTTGAAGGAGATGGTCAGGCTGAGGGAACTGAAGCGGCGGCAAAAGAGGATGACGGAACTAAAAAAAACGAAAAATCTAAAGACAATGTCGCAGATAAAAAACCTGAAGACAAAAAACCTGCTGAAAAAAAACCTGCTGAAAAAAAATAATTTATATGCTTTTACTTGTTGGATTGGGAAATCCAGGATCTAATTATACAAATACGAGACACAATATTGGTTTCAAAATAATTGATGCAATAAATTCCCACTTCAAACTTTCAAAACAAAAACCTAAATTTAAAGGCTTGCTCACAACGGGAAGTATTGATGAAAAAAAGATTTACGCAATTAAACCTCTTACTTTTATGAATAATTCGGGAACAGCTATTAAGGAGTTAATTGATTATTTCAAAATTGATGCAAAAAATGTAATAGTTTTCCATGATGATATGGATATTGACTTCGGGAAAATTAAAGCAAAATTTGGTGGAAGCAGCGCCGGGCATAACGGTATAGAGTCAATTGATAAATTTATAGGCAAAGATTATTCCAGAGTTAGAATTGGAATAGGCCATCCTAAACAAAAAAAGAAAGTAAATAATCACGTTCTTGAGGATTTTAAAGAAGATGAAGAAGAAAAAATCAAAGAAATTACAGAAAATATAGTCAAACAGATACCGACGCTTATAGACAAAAAAATGGATTTGTTTTCAAGTAAAGTTAATCAAAACCTTAATGGGATTTAAATGTGGTATAGTCGGATTACCAAATGTGGGTAAGTCGACGTTGTTTAATGCTTTAACTGCTTCAAAAAACGCTGAAGCCGCAAACTTTCCTTTTTGTACGATTGACCCTAACATAGGTATAGTGGACGTAATTGATGAAAGGTTAGATAGACTTTCTAGTTTATCAAATTCAAAGAAAAAAATTTATACAAATATTACATTTGTCGATATAGCTGGATTAGTTAAAGGGGCTTCAAAAGGAGAGGGATTAGGCAATAAATTTCTTTCTCATATAAGAGAAGTTGATGCAATTATTCATTTAGTAAGATGTTTTGACTCTGAAAAAATCACCCATGTTAATCACAATATAAATCCTGCAGACGATTTGGAAACAATAAAAACTGAAATAATTCTTTCAGATCTAGATATAATTCAAAAAAAACTCGAAAAAGGGAAAAAAAAATCATTAAATGAAAAAGAAATTAAAATTTTAGAAACAAAACTAATTCAGTTGAGTGATGGAAAAGAGGCTAAAATTAATAATTTAGAGGAAGAAAAGTTTCTAAGTAGTATTGGTCTTTTAAGTATAAAGCCTAAAATTATTGTATGTAATGTAGATGAAGATAGTTTATCTAAAGGCAATCAATATACTAATCAAGTATGTAATAGATATCCAAATGAAAAAGTCATAAATGTTTGCGCTGATATAGAAGATCAACTTTCAGGACTGGATAAAACTGAAAAAGAAACATTTATGCAAGAAATAGGATTAGATAAAACTGGTCTAAATAAATTAATTAAGGAAGGTTATGATTTACTAGATTTGGAAACTTTTTTTACCTCTGGACCAGAAGAGAGTAGGGCTTGGACTGTAAAAAAAAATACCCCTGCTCCAAAAGCAGCAGGTGTAATTCATACTGATTTTGAAAAAAATTTTATCCGAGCTGAAGCAATTGATTGCGATGATTTTATTAAGTTTGGAAGTGCCGAAAAGTGTAAAGAAAACGGAAAAATGAGAATTGAAGGTAAAGATTATACAGTTAAAGACGGGGATGTACTATACTTCCGTGTCAATCCTTGACCAAATTTTTTTCATACTTAAATAAACTAGAATAGTTAAAAGTACCAAATAAATAATTACCTTAACCCCTGTTTTATGTCTCTCCTCAAGTTCGGGCTCTGCTGCCCAAGCTAGAAAAGTTGTTACATCTTTGGCCATTTGATCAACAGTAGATTCCGTGCCATCTGCATATTCAACTAATCCATCCATTAAATTATTTGGCATTTTAATCTTATTACCGGCCATATATTTATTGTAATAAACACCGTCATCAAGAGTTACACCTGGAGGAGGGTCTTCGTAACCAACAAGAACTGAATAAATGTAATTAGCCCCTCCTTTTCTTGCTTTGACTAAAACTGACATATCAGGTGGATACGCGCCACCGTTTGCTGCTGTAGCAGCTTGAACATTTGGGTATGGGCTTTTAAACTTATCTGAAGGTTTTCCTGGTCGAGTAAACATTTCTCCTTGAGAGTCTGGGCCATCCTCTATTTCGAAACTAGCTGCAATTGCTTTTACTTCTTGTTCTGAAAACTCAGGTCCACCAGGTTCTCCTAAATTTCTATAGCTAAGATATTGCATTGAATGGCAAGAAGCACAGACTTCTTTATAAACTTGAAAACCTCTTTGTAGTGACGCTCTATCAAAGGTTCCTGTTAAACCTTTAAAACTCCAATCCACTTTAATTGGATCAACCATTTCAGCGCTTTGTAGTGGTCTAAGTGAGATAAGTAAAAAAAAAGATAAAACGAATAGTTTTAAATTAGACTTTATCATTAACCTTCCTAGCTATAGATGGTTCTGCTCCTCCGGTTAATACTGGTTCGGAGATGCTCATAGGAATCGGATCCGTTTTTTCCAAATAACCGACAACAGGCATTACTACTATAAAATGTAAGAAATAATAAATAGTTCCCACTCTAGCTAATACTAAGTAAATTCCTTCAGCTGGCATCGCACCAACATAACCGAGCATTAGAACGTCTATTACTAATATCCAAAAGAACTGTCTATAAATCGGTCTAAAAACAGCAGATCTAACTTTTGATGTGTCTAACCAAGGTAGGACAAATAAAATAAAAATTGCACTGAACATTAAAATCACTCCACCTAATTTATCAGGGACAGATCTTAAAATTGCGTAAAATGGTAACAAATACCACTCAGGTACTATGTGAGCGGGTGTAACTAACGGATTGGCTGGAATATAATTATCTGAATGTCCTAAAACGTTTGGAGTAAAGAAAACAAACCCAGCAAATATGATCATAAAAACTAAAAGCGCAAAAGCGTCTTTGATTGTTATATAAGGATGGAATGGAACTGTATCTTTAGATGGTTTCTTTATATCAATACCTACAGGGTTATTATTTCCTGGAACATGTAAAGCCCAAATGTGTAAAACTACTAATCCTAAAATTAAAAACGGGATTAAATAATGTAAACTAAAGAATCTGTTTAGTGTTGGATTATCTACAGAATATGCTCCCCATAACCAAGTTGTTATACTATCTCCAACTAACGGGATCGCACTAAATAAATTAGTTATTACTGTAGCGCCCCAGAAACTCATTTGACCCCAAGGCAAAACATAACCCATGAAAGCTGCTGCCATCATTAATAAATAAATCATCAGACCAATTATCCAAATTACTTCTCTTGGTGATTTATATGATCCATAAAATAAAGATCTAAAAATGTGAATATAAACTGCTAGGAAAAACATAGATGCACCATTGCTATGAATATATCTTATTAGCCAGCCGTAATTTACATCTCTCATTATGTGTTCTACACTCGCAAAAGCTAAATCTGCATGAGCGACGTAATGCATTGCTAAAACAATTCCTGTAACTATTTGAGTGATTAAGCAAAAAGTTAAAATTCCACCAAAGGTCCACCAATAATTTAAATTTTTAGGTGTTGGGTAATCTGTAAGATGTGCTCCAAGAGTAAGTAATGGCAAACGATCGTTAAACCATTTTCCTGCTTTAGATTTCGGTGTATATTCGTGCTCACTCATAATTTTTTAACCAATCTTAATAGTATTACTGTCTACAAATTCAAACTTAGGTATTTCCATATTTGTTGGAGCTGGTCCCTTTCTTATTCTGCCTGATACATCGTAATGTGAACCATGACAAGGACAAAACCAACCATTGAAGTCTCCTTTATCTTTTAAAGGCACACATCCAAGATGTGTACAAACTCCCAACATGACTAACCATTCGTCTTTACCCTCTTTTACTCTATCTTCATCTTTTTGAGGATCAGGCAAATCGTCCAACTTCACCGCCCTGGCCTCAGCTATTTCTTCTGAAGTTCTTTTTTTTATAAATATTGGCTTACCTCTCCATAAGACAGTAATAGACTTACCAGGTTCTATACTACTAATGTCAACTTCTGTAGTCGCTAAAGCTTGTTGGGCTTTATCAGGATTCATTTGGTCAATCATTGGCCAAATAACTGCTCCAACCCCTACTGCTCCTACTGTATAACTAGCTGTAAACAAAAAATCTCTTCTATTAACTTTTTTTTCTTCTTTGCTCATTTATGTAAGTGCTTATAATGTAATTAGTAAATAAAACCATATTTTAAAGATTTCTAGGGTCAGAATGACACATAAATTAAGCTTAAATAATGCACATAGTTCTTTACAAACCTGATATCCCTCAGAATACGGCAGCGATAATAAGACTAGGCGCATGCCTAAATTTAAAAATTCACTTGATAGAGCCGTGTGGGTTTAACTCGAACGATAACAGATTTAAAAGAGTCGTCATGGATTATATGGGCTTATGTGAGGTTATTCGCCATCCTGACTTTGAAACATTTTTAAAAAGATATAAAAGATCAAGAATAGTTTTAATGACAACTAAGGCAAAAAAATTATATCATAAGTTCAAATTTAAAAAAAATGATATGCTTTTATTTGGAAGAGAAAGCGCAGGTGTACCAAAAGAATTACATCAATTATTAAGAAATAAGATTAAGATCCCTATGAATAAAAAAACTAGATCGCTGAATGTGGCAATGAGTGTTGCTATAGTTGCAGCTGAAGCTTTAAGGCAAAATCTCTTACTAAAATGATTAACTCTAAGTTTAGAAAAAAAATGGCCAGTAGTTGGTTTTCATATTTACAAAGTCAAATTTGTAAAGAATTTGAGTATATTGAAAAAAATAACTCCAAGTTTTCAAAAAGAAATTGGAGTAAAGAAAAAAAAAATGAAGGTGGTGGAAGTTCTTACTTATTATCAGGAGGAAAAATATTTGACAAAGTTGGAGTAAATAAATCCACAGTTTCTGGAACTTTTCCTAAAAAATTTAGATCAAAAATATTAGGAGCTGAAAGAAAAGGCAAATATTGGGCGTCGGGTATTTCTGTAGTTGCGCACATGAAAAATCCGAAGATACCTGCAATACATTTCAATACTAGGTTTATCGTAACTTCTAAAGAGTGGTTTGGAGGCGGTATGGATGTAACTCCAAGTTTTAAGGATGCTAAAGAAAAGAAGCTGGTGCATGACGATTTAAAAAAAATTTGTATTCAAAATAAAAAAAATTATCAAAAATATAAAAAATTATGTGACGAATATTTTTATCTACCACACAGAGGAGAAGCTAGAGGTATTGGTGGTATTTTCTTTGATTACGAAACTAAAGATTGGATAAAAAACTTTAAATTTGTTAGAGAACTTGGTCTTTCTTTTATTGATATTACAAAAAAAATTATTAAGAGAAAAGAAAAATTTAAATGGACAAAGAAAGAAAAGGAAAAACAATTGTTCAAACGTGGTAGATATGTAGAGTTTAATCTTTTATATGATAGAGGTACAAGATTTGGATTAAACTCAGGAGGAAATATTGAATCAATATTTATGTCACTACCTCCTGAGGCAAAATGGAAATAGTTATGGAAAAAGAACCGATTACAATAAGTGGTCTTCAAAATTTAAAATTAGAATTGGAAGATTTAAAAAATGTTCAAAGGCCAAAAATAGTTGAAGCAATAGCTGAAGCAAGATCTCATGGTGATTTAAAAGAGAACGCTGAATATCACGCAGCAAAAGAACAACAAGCTTTAATTGAAAGCCGAGTAATTGCTATAAATGATATAATTGCGAGAGCGAATGTAATTGATGTAACAAAAATAGAAAATAATGGAAAAGTGATTTTTGGATCAACCGTAAAAGTTCAGGACCTAGAAACAGGTAAAAAAATTTCTTATAAATTAGTTGGCCAGGATGAAGCCGATATAAAAAAGAATTTAATTTTTTTCAAAAGTCCGATAGGGAAATCTTTAATCGGTAAAAATAAAGGCGAAATGATAAATGTAATCACCCCATCTGGAGAGAGAAACTTTGAAATCTTAGACGTCGAATACATTTAGTTCGAATTTAATTTAATTATTTCATCAACTCTTTCGTTAGAAATTTTAAAATTATTATTTATCCACTCTTTCTCAATAGTTCTCAAAACTTTTCCTAGGTTCTGACCTTCTTGCATACCTTTTTGTTTAAGGTAATCACCATCTATCAGAAATATGGGTATTTTGATTTTTAAAATTTTATTAAGAGTTTTTGAAAAATCATTAAGTTTTATCTTTGAATTTATTGAAAAATTAATCAAGTTGAGCGCTATTAAATGATTTTTTCCATTTAGATAAATGTTTTTAATTAAATCTTTCTCAAAAAATTCTTTATCATTTTTAAATTTAATAAAATTTTTATTAAATTTTTTCAGGGTTTCCTGTGTCTTATTAGAAGCTTTGTATTTATGAATAAAATATTCATGATTATCTTTTTCATCAATCAGCATTACTGCTAATAAAATATCTACATTAACTTCTGAGTACTGATATACTTTTCTAAGTCTTTCTAATCTATATAGATACAAGAATTCAGGAAATATCATTAAAAATATTTCTTTCAAAGAACTGCTTTGATTTATTATTAAAAAATTTTTAAGATCTAAAATTTTAAGTAGTTCAATTAAAATTCTTTCTTTAGAAATTTTTTTTATACCATCTAAATTTTGTTTAATTGCATCAAATGTTGTGGGTTCAACTACAGTATCATACATAATTTTGAATCTTAAAAATCTTATAATTCTTAGGTAATCCTCCTCTATTCTTTTTTGTGGATCTCCGATAAATTTGATATTTTTATTTTTAAGGTCAATTGCACCCATTTGTGGATCAAAAAATTTTCCATTTATATCCATGTAAATTGCATTTATTGTAAAATCTCTTCTTTCGGAGTCTTTTTGCCAATCATCAGTATATTCTACCTTTGCATGCCTTCCATCTGTTTTGACGTCTTTTCTTAAGGTTGTTAATTCGACTTTGTAATTTTCAGAAACGATAGTTACAGTTCCATGTTCAATCCCTGTATCAATAACTTTTAGATTTGTATCTTTAAATTTTTCTTTGATCTGATCTGTTGTTAAAATTGTTGCAACATCAATATCATCAATCTTTTCATTTGAGAGATATTTCCTTACACATCCACCTACAAATCTAGCAGCTATTTTATCTTCGGGAACCCCATCTTGTAATTTTTTGAAAATGTATTTTAAGTCTTTGTCTCTATAAAACGGGAAAATAAAACTCTTGATATTTTTTAAAAAATTAAAATTTAGATTAAGCATAAATCTATGGCTGGGGCACTAGGATTCGAACCTAGGATGGCGGTATCAAAAACCGCTGCCTTACCGCTTGGCTATGCCCCAATTACAGATGACAGATATATCATAATTAAATAAATTTAAATAGTTTTTGCAATCGAGAACCAAAATTTAGGGTATTTCTTTCTTAATTTTTTAAGTGCGACTAATGAACTATTTTTATTAACAAACAAACCATAGCAAGCAGATCCTGAGCCTGTCATTCTTGAATAATGGCATCCTTTAAATTCACTTAAATTATGTAGTAATTTTTTTAAAATTTTATGCTGTTTTTCAACAATGGATTGTAAGTCATTTTTAGAATTTACTAAAAGATTTATGAAATTGTTTCTGGAAGCTAAGATTCTATTTATAGGTTTTTTAAGTTTTGAGTAATTTTTAACCTTAGAATACACTTTTTTTGTTGAGCTTCTTTTCATAGGAAAGATCAATAAAAAATGAAGCTTATGTTTTTTTTTTAACTTAAATACAGATTTCAAATTTTTTTGATATCCTTGATTATGAAAAAAAAGCCTTAAATCTGAACCAATTTCTTTTGTAATTTTGCTTAAAATCTTTTTGTTTAAGCTTTTTTTTGTAAAATACTTTAATAGTGTTGCGGCATTACTTGACCCTCCACCAAAGCCAGCAAAGACTGGGATTTTTTTATTTACTTTTACAGAATAATAATCATTAATGATTTTATTTTTTCTCATCACATTTAAGACATTTTTGATTGAATTATTAGATTTGCTAATATCTTTCAAGAATGGACCGGCAAAAGAAACTTGATCAAAATTTTTATTTTTTATTTTTTTTAAAGATATTTTGTCATGTAGATCAATAAGGCAATAAATTGACTGAATAGAATGTAGTCCACTTTTTAGTTTTTTATTGACAGATAAAGTTAAATTTATTTTTGCGTAAGAGTTTAAGACCATACTTTTAAAGGCCTTTTATTAATTTTTGTTCAATTTTTTCTTTTAAATCCTTTTCAGCTTCATCGAGGTTTAGAACATAGTTCCAATAATATCTTGCTTGTATTTCGTCTCCATTTTTCCAAAGAACATCTCCATAATGATCATTAACAATTGGATCTGCGGGCATCAATTGTAATGCGAGTTGAAGGTATTCTTTAGACTCTTCATACCTTTTAAGCTTGAATAATGCCCAACCCAGTGAGTCAATTATATACGGATCATTAGATTTCAGCTTATTTGCTTTTTCAAGCATGCTAAGAGACTTTTCAATTTTAATACCTTGCTCTATCCATGAATAAGCTAAATAATTTATTACATAGGCTTGGTTTGGGCTTACTTCCAAAGAGTTTAAGAAATCTTTCTCGGCTTTCTCCCATTCTCCAGATCTTTCATAAGCTATACCTCTGCCATCAGTAGCTTCGGGGTATAGTGGATGATCTTTATTAATTCTGTTTAAAATATTTGAATAGTACTCGATTGAACTTTCAAATTTTTCATTATTTTTTAAAAATTCTGCATAATCAAAGATTTCGTAAAGTCCCTTTATATATAATTCTTTAAAAGTTTTTTTTAAAAGATTTAAAGATTTTTCTTTATTCTTCTCCTGTATCAAAATTCTACAAATTTGTTTTGTAGAATGCCATTTAAAAGCTATTCCTTTTTTTGTTAATTTTTCATAAATTTTTTTTGAATTATCGAAATCATTTATTTTATAAAAATTCTCTGCTAACAAAATATCAAAAGCGTGAAAATTTTGATTAAGATGTTTTGATAAGTTTAAATAAAAATTTGAAACTTGGTAAATTGATTGTGAAGAGAATGCATTAGCATTTATATAAAGCAACTCTGCCACGATATGTTGTTTATTTTTACAATTAAATTCAAAACTGTTTTTGGATAATTCTAAGTCAATTTTATACTGATTTAAAAGAAGATTTCTTGGGTTTTTTTTTAATGATTTAGAAATAATTTTTTTTGCTTTAATAGTTTCACCTTTGTTTTCTAAGTATTTACCATAAAAGAAATTATATCTTGAAAAATCAGTTTTTTTATCAGAGGTTAAATTTCTAAAAGACTCCTCAGTTTGACTATCATCAAAATAACAACTCAAAAAAACTTTTTGTATCTTTTTTAAATTTTGGAATCTTTCATCTATTTGGCTCAAATTAAATAAAGCTCTTTCTGGATCATTCATAACTAAATCAGACCAAATGTATAATGATTCAGCAATATAATTATCTAGTAAAGATACAGATTTTCTTTTTTTTGCTTTTTGAAAAAACTTTTTAGAAAGATGATATTTACTATTTTTAAAATAATAAACTCCGATTATTATATCGCTCTCAAAACTATCCTTTTTTTCTTTTTCAAGTTTTTTTGAAAAGTTAAAAGCATAGTTAAGATTTCCTGAATTAACTAAAGAATATAAGTAATTTTTTGAGTAATTTTTATGAATTTTTTCAAGGCCATCTAGTTTTTTAAGATAATTAAAAGAGTCTTGATATTTGCTTTGATTTAATAACAATATCCCAGAGAAATAATTAGAAATACTATCAGCATTATTGAATTTATCTAAATTTTTTGCATTTAATGTGGAAAAAGATATAAAAACAATGACAAATAAAATTTGTGTTGTAATCTTAGTTAATTTTTTAAAAAAATTCATTAATGCACAAAAATAAATCAATTAAATTAATAAAATATTATAGCTTTATAAATTATAATTTAATTTACAATAATAAGGCAATCAATAGATATAAAAAGGACAATTTTGGAATAACAGAGGATATTTCTAATAACTTAGAATTATTGAAAAAATCAATAATTAGCCAAAAAAATTGTGATTTAAAAAAAAAAGCAAAAAATATTGTATTTAGTGATGGTAATCCAAAGTCAAAAATTATGCTAATAGGTGAAGCTCCAGGTGCAAGTGAAGATGAGGAAGGATTACCTTTTGTTGGAAGAGCAGGAATATTGCTTGATAAAATGTTATCAGCTATTAATTTAGATAGAAAAAATGTTTATATTTCAAATATAATAAACTATCGCCCTCCTGAAAACCGAAAACCTACAGAGGAAGAAATCAAGAGATATTTGCCATTTATCACAAAACACATTGCAATAATTAGGCCTAAAATTCTTGTGCTGCTTGGGAGCACTGCTATGAACGCTCTAATTGGAAGTGAGGTAGTAATATCTAAAATGAGGGGTAAATGGATTGAGAAAAAATTTGGAAACAGTAAAACATCGGTGATTGTAACATTTCATCCCGCCTTTTTAATGAGGCAACCAGCTCAAAAAAAATTGGCATGGATTGATTTAAAAATGATAAGAGATAAAAAAAATAACCTTAATATTAATTGAGAGAGTTAACAACAGCAGGAGTTGATGAAGTAGGTAGAGGGTGTTTGGCAGGGCCCGTGGTCTCTGCCGCAGTAATATTAAAAAAAAATATAGACCTCAAACTTTTGAAAGACTCAAAGAAAATAACATTTAATAAACGTGAAAAAATCGCGGAACACATTAAAAATAACTCCTTTTTCTCAATTGGTATTGCATCTGTGAATGAAATATTAACTCTGAACATTTTGCAAGCATCTTTGCTTTCAATGAGAAGAGCAATTAATCAACTGCCAGTAAAGCCAGGTATAATTTTAATAGATGGAAACTTTGCGCCCAAAGGACTACAAAATTATAAAACAATAATTAACGGAGATGAAAAAATCAAAGTTATAAGTGCAGCTTCCATAGTTGCAAAAGTTTACAGGGATAGATTTATGATAAAGTTATCAAAAAAATTTTCTAATTATGCTTGGGAGACTAATTTTGGATACGGTACCAAGGCTCATCTTGAAGGCTTGAAAAGACACGGAGTTACTTCACACCACAGGAGGGCTTTTAAGCCGGTATACAAGATATTGTCTAGTTTAGAATCGTAAGCACTAAAATTACAATTTTTTTTTAAAAAGATTTGACCCTTGATTCAATTTAAGGTTGAATCTTCGAATGTTAAATTTACAAAACAAAATTCTCAATGGTGATTGTTTGGAAGAATTGAAAAAAATTCCAAGTAAAACTTTTAATTTAGTTTTTGCAGATCCTCCATACAATATGCAAATTGGTGAAAATTTAACTCGCCCCGATTCAAGTAAAGTTTACGGAGTTAATGATGAGTGGGATCAGTTTAAAAGTTTTAAGGATTATGACGATTTTTGTAAGGCTTGGTTGACTGAGTGTAAGAGAATATTAAAAGATAATGGAAGTATATGGGTTATAGGCTCTTATCATAATATTTTTCGTCTAGGTTATCACTTACAAAATTTAGGATATTGGTTATTAAATGACATCATATGGAACAAAAATAATCCAATGCCAAATTTTAAAGGAACTAGATTTACTAATGCTCACGAAACATTAATTTGGGCTTCAAAATATAAAAAAGCGAAATATACTTTTAATTATCAATCTTTAAAATGTTTTAATGATGACCTGCAAATGAGGTCGGACTGGACTTTACCAATTTGCAGCGGGAAAGAAAGGTTAAGAAAGAATGGAAAGAAAGTTCACTCTACCCAAAAGCCTGAGGCATTACTACACAGAATCATTCTAGCCACAACAAATAAGGGGGATAGTATATTTGATCCATTCTTGGGCACTGGTACAACTGCTGTTGTTTCCAAGAAATTGGGTAGAAATTATTATGGTATTGAGAAAAATAAAAGATATTTTAGAGCAGCTTTAGAAAGAATAGCCAAGACTAAAAAAATAGAAGATACTTATCTTGATACAATTGAAAACAATAAATCTAAACCAAGAGTCCCTTTTGGTTCACTTGTTGAGCTTGGAATAATCAAGCCTGGAGCATCATTAATAGATCCTAAGAAAAAAATTATTGCAAAAATTAGAGCTGATGGAAGCATAAAATATGGAAATTCAGCAGGTTCTATTCATAAAATTGCAGCTAAAATTATGGGAACAGAAAGTTATAATGGTTGGACATACTGGCATTACAATTTTAATGGATCAACTGTTTTAATTGATAGTCTTAGACAAAAATTTTATTCTGATAAAAGAGTTTAGTTTTTATATACTATTTTGAGGTATGCGCTTACAAAACTCTTTCTCTTGATAAGGATTTTCATAAAAAAATTCCTAATAGCTTGTAAAATTGAGCTCGAAAAATGGAAGGCGATAAAATTAAAATTTGATCTTTTTCTAATTATTTTTGCTCTTTTTAATCTTTCCTGATAGTAAGACTTTTGAATATCATTTTTTTGACTTCTTAAAAGGTTAAATAACTCATACGCGCTTTCTATTGATTGTCCAGCACCTTGAGCTAAGGTTGGTAAAAAACCATTAAAAGCGTCACCAATATAAAATACTTTGCTATTAGTCGAAGGTAATATTTCGGTAGTTGAATATAATGGCCATACTTTTAAATCATTAGCAAATATCTTTTCCATCTTTGGATTTTGAGTAAGAACATTTTCGACTATAGATTTGATATTATCAGGTTCGTATTTTTTTTGTCTAATAATGCTAACAACGTTAAGTTCTTTATTTTTGTTAACAGGATATATTACAATATGACAATTTTTACCCATCAGTAGAGAAATTTTCTGTTCATCAATATCTAATTCCGATTTAGATTTAAGGATTGCTCTAACTGCTACAGCTTTTTTGAATTTTGGTTCATTCTTTTTCTTTTCAAAAAAAGATCTGGTGTTAGAAAAAATACCGTCTGCTCCTACTACAATGTCTACGAGATCGTTTGTATTGTCATCAAATTTAATAAGTATTTTACCCTTTAATTCAGAAACTTCTTTAATTTTTTTACCAAATCTTAAATGTTGTGTGTAGATATCATCTTTTAAAAACTCAATCAAAGTTGATCGTTGTAAAGTTGTATATTTATTTTCTTCTGTATTAAACTGAGTGAGATCTAGATCGCAAATTTTTTTATTTTGAATGTCATAAAAATCTACTCCTTTTGGATTAAATATTTTTTCAATATTAATTTTATTAAATCCTATTTTATTAAGAATCTTTATACTATTAACTCCTAGTTGAATTCCATATCCTTCCTCAAGGGATAAACTCTCTTGTTTTTCATATAACATAAATACATGCTCGGAATTTTGTTTAATTAAATTAGCAAGAGTTAATCCTGCTATTCCTGCACCGATAATTGCTATTTTTTTTTTCATTAAAATAAATTTAAAAGTTGTTTAAATATTTTTTTTGTAAAACTTGGCATAAATTCTTTATTTCTCTCAAGAGAGTACCAACCGTAAGGTGAAGGGATTTTTCTTGAGAACTTATAATATAAATTTATATTAAGTTTCAGGTTTGAAATAGAATTTTTATAATTTTTTAGAAATTTCCAATTTTTATTAATAGGTAAAATATTTGAGTCCTTAATGATGGGTAAATGAAAATTTTTCAAAAAACTAATATTTGTGTTTCTCGCTAAGGCAACTTGTTTTTTTTTATTGATAAGGCAAAAAATATCATAATTTTTAGTTTTAATCATTTTTTTTTTAATAATCTTAATTTTATTCCTAGATTTAAAATACTTACAAGTTTTATTCAAACAACAAGTAATACAATTTGGGTTTTTTGGTTTACAAATAAGTGCGCCAAATTCCATAATACCCTCAACAAAATCAGAATTACGATTTGTATTAAATAGTTTTTTTTTATTTTTTAAAATTAATTTCTCAAAATTAATTTTATTATCTTCCTTGTTAAATAATCGCGAAAACACTCTTTTTACATTCCCATCCACAGCAATAGTAGGTTTATTATAAATTAAACCTAATAATGCGTTTCCAGTATAATTACCTACGCCTGGGAGTGTTTTTATTTCTTCGAGAGTCTCTGGTAATTTTGAATTATAATTTTTAACTAAAGTTTTAGAGCACGCCAAAAGGTTTTTTGCCCTTCTGTAATAGCCAAGCCCTTCCCATAGTTTTAAAACATCAATTTCTCTGGTATCTGCTAAAGCCTCGAGTGTTTTATATTTTCTGATAAATTTATTAAAATAAGGAATCACTGTTTTAACTTGTGTCTGTTGCAACATAAATTCACTCAAAAGTCTATAATACAGCTTTTTAGGAGACTTTTTGCTAACACGCCAAGGGAGATTCCTTCTGCTATTATCGTACCAAGCTAAAATTTTTTTTGATAAAGTCGGACTTATATGCATAACAAAAATAATAATAAAATGAGAACGTACATACAAGGACTTCGTCCATTTTCAACTTCTATTCCTAAAACTTTGAAGAAATATTTGAAAAAAGGCGGATACTATTATTCCAATATAATTGATAATTGGACAAAAATTGTAAGCAAAAACGTTTACGACTCTTGTTATCCTATCAAAATAAAAATGGGTAAAGATATGAAAGATGGAATTTTGGTGCTTAATGTAATTCACGGAAAAGAAGTGGAAATAGAGTATAAAAAAAATGAAATAATAGATAAGATAAATTGTTTTTTTGGATACAATTGTATTAAAAGTATTATATTAAAAATAGTTCAAGACAAAATTAATGTACAAGATAAAACTTTTCCAAATATTAAGAATTTAAAACAAATTGAAGAAAAAATGGAAAAAATAAATAATGAACAGCTTAAAACCTCTTTAAATAATTTTTTAAAAGCTTATTATGACAAATATTAATAAAATATTTTTAAAAGCGATAATAGTATTTCTAATTTTATTTTCTGTAAAAGCTGAAAGTAATATTGTTAGCGTTGGTAAAACAGACGCAAAAGTTACGGTAAAAGTATTTTCATCATTAACTTGTCCTGCTTGTGCAAGTTGGCATTCAAAAATATTTTACAAAATGAAAAAAGATTTTATAGATGAGGGTCTTGTAAAATTTGAGCATCACGCCTTCCCTTTAGATATGGCGGCATTAAACGCTGAGATTATTTTACGATGCACTGTCGATAACAATAAAAGGTTTAAACTTTTAGGAAAGATTTACGAAAAACAGAGTGTATGGGCGGTTGGATCAGACATTAATAAGATTAATGAGTCTATAAAAAAGATTGGATTAGAAGTTGATTTAAAAAAAGATGATATGGATAAATGTTTAAAAAATGGTAAATTTCAAGATGAAATTTTAAATCAGAGAATTGATGCTCAAAAAAAATATAAGGTCGGAGCAACACCAACTATAATAATAAATGAAAAAAAATATTCTGGAAAAAATGAATATTTAAAATTTAGAAAAGAAATAGAAAAAAATTTGGTAAAATATGGTTTATTAAAATGAAATTTAAAAATTTAGAAATGACAGGTTTTAAGTCTTTTTCTGAAAAGACCACCGTGATGATTGAAAAAGGTCTTACAGGGATAGTTGGGCCTAATGGTTGCGGCAAATCTAATATTGTAGAAGCGCTTAGATGGTGTATGGGTGAAAATTCAGCAAAAAGTATGAGAGGCTCTGGAATGGAGGATGTAATTTTTTCTGGTACTTCTAATCGTGCTTCAAAAAATATTTCTGAAGTAGCTTTGTTATTAGATAATTTGGAAAAAACTGGTCCAGTTCAATACAAAGACTTCGATGAAATTTCTATTAAAAGAAAAATTGAAAAAGATAAAGGTTCAAAATATTTTATAAATGATAAAGAAGTAAGAGCAAGGGATGTTCAAACTTTTTTTGCGGATCTTTCAACTGGTGCTCACTCCCCCTCGCTAATAAGCCAAGGAAGAATTGGCCAATTAGTTATTGCTAAACCAATTGAAAGAAAATCTATTCTTGAAGAAGCTGCTGGCATCTCAGGTATTCATTCAAGAAGACAAGAAGCAGAAAATAGACTTAATGCTGCTGAAAATAACCTTAAAAGGGCTGATGAATTAAAGCGACAACAACAAAAACAGCTCGATAATTTAAAAAAACAAGCTGAGGAGGCTACAAGATATAAAGAAATTTCAAGAAATATCAAAAAAATAGAAGCTGGATTATATTTTTTAAAAATAAAAGAAATTGAAAAAGATAAAAAACAAATTTTAGAAAAATTGAGTGAAATTGAAGATGAAATAAGTGCAATAAATATTGATTATAATCACAACAATACTTTGCTGGATGAAGAAAATAAAAAACTTGCGCCTTTAAGAGATAAACAAATGGAAAGCGCCGCTACACTTCAAAAACTAAATTTAGATATGTCGAATCTTGTGGAGGAGGAAGCTAGAGTGAAATCATTACAAGAGAAGCTTGAAAAATCCATTAAAACCATCGTTTCTGATTTAGAGAGAGAAAAAAGTATTTCGTTAGATGCTGATCTAAATGAAAAAAGAATTTCAAAAGAAAAGGAGGATCTACTAAATACTGAAAATAAATTATTAGATGTTGAAAATAGTTCCACCAAGGAACTTCAGGCATCGAAAGCTGAATTAGATAACCTTTTAAATCTCTTAGATTTAACTCTAAATAAAATTGAGAAAGATATAGATGAAGACAAAAAACTTTCTAAAAATTTGTTCAAAGAATTAAGACAACTTGTAAATAAAATTACTGCTTCTCAAGAAGAGTATGCAGAAAAATACGGAAAAAATAAATCAATCGAAAGTGATTCGATCAAAAGAAAAGAAAGAATCAAAAATATTGATATAGAACTAGAAAATTGGAGAAATTTGAAAACAAATTCAGAGAAAATGATTTCTGAACTTAACAATCGGAAAAACAAAATTGAACTTGAAATAAATGAAAATCAAAAAAATCCGGAAAGAATTGCAACCTCTAAAGGTCAAAATTTACAAAACCTTGAAAATATAAAAAAAAGAAACGAAGAAATTCAAAATGAATTGATTGAGGCTGAAAAAAAATATAATGCAATCAATAAAAATCTTAAAGAAGTTCAATCAAAACTTTCAGATCTAAAAGAAAATAAAGCGAGAAATGAGGCGACTATTGAAGGAATAGAAAATAGAAAAAAAGACATACTTTATTCAGTTAAAAACGAACTTAATATTGAAAGCGAAACATCAATATTACCTCAGTCAGATTTAAGTGGTATTGAAGAAGTAAATTATCCTAGTATTGAAGAACAAACTGAAAAAATTGAAAAAACGAAAAAACAAAGGGATTCTTTGGGATCAGTAAATTTAAGAGCAGATGAGGAAACTAAAAAGTATGAAACAGATATAAAGAAGATGGAAGATGATAGAGCGGATCTTTATTCGGCCATTGTAAAGCTTAAAACGAGTATTGATGAACTAAACCAGAAAGGTAGAGAAAGATTGCTGGAAGCTTACACAAAAGTAAATAGAAAGTTTAACGAAGTGTACACAAAACTTTTTAATGGGGGCACTGCAAAAATTGAATTGGTTGACTCAGATGACCCGCTTGAAGCAGGTTTAGAAATGTTTGTTTCTCCTCCTGGAAAAAGACTTCAATCTATTACTTTACTATCAGGTGGTGAACAAGCTCTAACAGCTCTTTCCTTAATATTTGCGGTATTCTTAGTAAATCCCTCTCCAATATGTGTCTTAGATGAGGTTGATGCACCTTTAGATGATGCAAATGTAACACGATTTTGTAGTTTATTAGATGAGCTTACTAAAATTACAAACACTAAATTTATTATAATTACCCACCATGCTTTAACGATGTCCAGAATGGACAGGCTCTACGGTGTGACAATGGCCGAGCAAGGAGTAAGTCAGCTGGTTTCGGTGGATCTTCAAAAAGCTGAAGAGTTGGTTGCTTAGTTTTAATATGACTGTTCCAGATGATTTTAAAACTCGCCTTAAAATTGCAAAATCCAAAATAAAAACACAACTTCAAAATGATAATGAAAAAAAAGGATCATTTATGGGAAACGCCTTTAAATTAGGCACTGAACTTGTAGCTTCAGTGGCAGTTGGGACAATTATTGGGTTTATTTTAGATAATTGGTTTGATACTAAACCTTGGTTAATAATAATTTTCTTTTTTTTGGGAGCAGCAGCAGGCATGTTAAATGTGATTAGGGCAGCTAACAAAATGCAGAGAGAGGACTAAGAATAAACATGGCAAGCAATCCAATGCAACAATTTACAGTCCACAGAATTGGACCTGAAATAAAAATTGCAGGTATTGATTTATCTTTTACCAATGCAAGCCTATTCATGGTCATAAGTGCGTCAATTGTTTTGTTATTTTTGTTTTTAGGTTCGAAGGAAAAAAAAATTATTCCAAGTAAAATTCAATATGTTGCTGAGTTATTTTATACTTTTGTAGCAAAGATGATAAGTGATACTGCTGGATCAAAAGCTAAACCATACTTCCCATTTATATTTAGTTTATTTATGTTCGTACTTTTATGTAATATGGTTGGGATGATTCCTTACTCATTTACAGTAACTAGCCACATTATAGTTACTTTAATTATGGCTTTATTTATTTTTATAGCTGTAACGATCATCGGTTTCTTTAAACATGGTTTAAAATACTTAAGTATCTTTGTGCCAAGTGGTGTGCCGAAGGTACTTTTGCCTTTAATCACCATAATTGAAATAATTTCTTATTTGAGCAGACCCGTTAGCTTATCAGTTCGTTTATTTGCAAATATGATGGCAGGTCATACTATGTTAAAAGTTTTTGGAGGTTTTGTAGTAAGTTTAGGTATACTAGGTGGTTGGTTGCCACTTAGTTTTTCAGTTGCACTAACAGGCTTAGAAATTTTAGTAGCGTTTTTACAAGCTTATGTTTTTGCAATTTTAACCTGTATCTATTTAAATGATGCATTAAATTTACACCATTAATTAATAAAGGAGGAAAAATGGAGTTAGAAGCGGCAAAAATGATTGGGGCGGGTCTCGCTGCAATCGCATTAGCTGGTGCAGGAGTAGGTATCGGAATTATTTTCGGTAACTACCTTTCTGGAGCAATGAGAAATCCGTCTGCTGCGCAAAAACAATTCCCAAACTTGTTATTGGGTTTTGCTCTAGCAGAAGCAACTGGACTATTCGGCCTTGTAGTAGCTTTAATTATTTTATTTGCATTTTAGTAAATTAAATATGAAAAGTTTATTAGGATTATTAATAGTTCTTGCGCCCATCAATATTGAATTGAATGCAGCTGAGGCTGGTATGCCTCAGCTGGATCCAACGTATTGGGCATCTCAAGCGTTTTGGCTAATACTAGTATTTTCAATTCTTTACATCTCAATCTCAAAATTTTACTTACCTAAGATTAAGGATAACTTAGACAATCGAGAAAATAAGATTAAAGAAGATTTAGAAAATGCTAATAAATATAAAGAAGAATCAGAATTAAAACTTAAAGAATACGAGTCCATTCTCGTAAATGCTAAAAAGGAAGTTTCTAAAATATATTTTGACTCAAAAAATATTTTAGATAAAGATATTCAGTCAAAAAAAGAGTCGGTAGAAAAAGAAATTGAAAAAGAAATACTTAAAGCACAAAAAGAAATTACAGAGTTAAAAAAAAATTCTTTAACATCTATTCAAAATATTTCACAAAATATTGCATCAAATATAATTGAAAAATTAACTGGTGATAAATTAAATGATAGCAGTATTAGGGCAGCTGTAGAAGAAACCTCAAAAAAAAGTCTTAGTAAATATTTATGATATTAGATGCAACTTTTTGGGTAACTGTTTCTTTTTTTATTTTTATTGGAATACTTGTGTATTTCAAAATTCCTCAAAAAATAAAGACAACACTTGATCAAAGTATCTTAAACATAAAAGACCAAATTCTTGAAGCAGAGAAACTTAAAGAAGATGCAAAAAATATTTTAATTGAACATGAAAAAAGGATTTCAAATTCAAGAAATGAAGTAAAAAAAATGATAGATAAAGCTCATGAGGAAGCAGAAAAAAATGTATTAAAAGCTAATAAGGAATTTCATATTTTGATGGAAAACAGGAAAGTCAATGCAGAGGCCAGAGTAAAGCAGCTAAAAAATCAAGCAATTAAAGATATCAAAAACGCTTCTGTTAAAATAGCAGTGGAGACAGTGGAAAAATTGATCAAAAACTCCTTAGATAAAAGCAAATTAGATAAAATTTACATTTCTAGTATAGAAGAAACAAAATTAGCACTTAAGAAAAAATCCAGTTAGTATAGGCCATAAAAAATGGCAAAAAAAACAATTGTTATTGGTTCAGGATTTGGAGGTCTAGCTGCTGCGCTTAGATTAAAAGCAAAAGGCCATAAAGTCACTTTAGTAGAAAAACACCCTGATCTTGGTGGTCGAGCAAGAGTTTTTAAAAAAGATCAGTTTATTTACGACGGTGGTCCTACAGTAATAACTGCCCCATATCTTTTTGAAGAATTATTTTCACTTTTTAATAAAAATATTTCTGACTACGTCGAAATAGTACCATTAGATCTATGGTACAGATTTGTATTTAGTAATGGTGATACATTCGACTACAACGGTGATGATAAATCTATGGAGGAACAAGTTAAAAAGTTTAACCCCTCTGATTATAACGGATATAAAAATTTGGTAAGTTTTACTGAAAAAATTTTTGATAAAGGTTTTACGGATTTGTCTGATAAGCCTTTTAATAATTTATTCTTTATGATTAAGCAAGTTCCATCTTTATTAAAATTAAAAAGTTATAAGTCTGTTTATGGTTTAGTTTCAAACTACATAACCAATGAAAAATTAAGAAGAGTATTTAGTATGCACCCTCTTTTAGTAGGTGGCAATCCTTTCAGTACTACTTCGATATATACGCTAATTTTATTTTTAGAGAAAAAATGGGGGATTCACTACTCAATGGGAGGAACAGGAAGTGTTGTTAAAGCTTTAGAAAAACTAATGGTTGAAGAAAATATCAAAATTATCAAAAACGCTGAAGTTACTGAAATACTTACAAAAAACAAAAAGGTTAAGGGTGTTAAAATAAATAATTCAAAAATAATAAATAGCGATTATGTAATTTGTAATTCTGATCCCCCTAATGTTTACAACAACTTGATAAAATCAAAAGAAGATTACGATTTTTTATTTAAACAAAAAATGAAAAGAATGGATTATTCAATGGGATTATTTGTTTATTATTTTGGCTCTAAAAAAAAATACAGCGATGTTGCTCATCATACGATTTATTTTGGAGAAGCTTATGAAAAACATCTTGATAAAATCTTTGAGAAGAAAATACTATCTGATGACATTAGCTATTATTTACATCGACCATCAGCAACAGATCCTAATATGGCTCCAAAGGGCCAGGATGCTTTTTATGTATTGGTTCCAGTGCCAAATAATTTGTCCAAAGTAAATTGGATTGAGGAAGGTAATAAATTTAAAGATTTAGTTTTAGATAAAATGGATAAAACTGTTCTACCTGGTATTAAAGATAATTTGGTAAGTGATTTTTATTTAACACCTGATTACTTTGAAATAGATCTAGCAACTCTTTATGGATCTGGTTTTTCAATTCAGCCAAAATTTTCTCAGTCAGCTTATTTTAGATTTCATAATCAATCTGAAATATATAATAACTTATACTTTGTTGGTGCAGGAACACACCCAGGTGCAGGAATGCCCGGTGTCCTTTCTTCAGCAAAAGTCTTAGACAAATTATTTAATGAAAAGTAATTTATTAAAAAAACACGCTAAATCTTTTTATTGGGCAAGTTTTTTTCTATCAAATAAAACTTTGGATAAATGCTCATCTTTATATAATTTCTGTAGAACCTTAGACGATATAGTTGATGATAGTAACTATCTAAATATAAAGAAAGAAATTTTCTTAAGCTTTAAAAAAGATTTTGAAAATAAAAATCTAGATAACCAAATTATAAAAGATATGTGGTCAATTATTGATAGTGAAAATATTTCTAAACGAATAATAATAGATTTATTTGATGGAGTTGAAACAGACTTAAAGGAGAAAGTAGTGATTAATTCCAAGAAAGATTTACTTGTTTACTCTTATAGAGTGGCAGGAACAGTTGGATTAATGATGTCAAAGATATTGAAAGTTAAAAATAAAGAATCTCTAAAAGGCGCAATTGATCTAGGGATAGCTATGCAACTCACAAATATTGCCCGAGATGTTTGTGAAGATAAAACGCGTAATAGACAATATATTAATCACGATTTTTCGTCAATTCGAGCTATTATAAATGAGTCTCAAACATTTTACGAAAAGTCATTTAAATCTATTAGCAGTATACCAATTAAATCTAGATTTGCAGTTATTGTTGCAAGACGAGTTTATAGAAAAATTAATGACTACATTCTTAAACAAAAAAACATAGATAATTATAATAAAGCTGGCAAAATATATGTGCCGGTATTTGAAAAGGTAGTTCAGACTTTTTTATCTATTTTTGATTTTATTAAGTTATTATTCATAAAAAATTTAAATTATGACAATCAATTAAATCATAATATTTTAGAACAAGATATTAATTTGAATGAGAGAATTTGATTATATTATTGTTGGAGGTGGATGTGCAGGTTTATCCTTGGCATATGAGCTTGAAACAAATGATAAGTTAAAAGAGAAAACTTTAGCAATAATTGAAACCCGTGAAGAGTATAAAAGAGACAAAACTTGGTCATTCTGGAAAGTATTTGATCATAATTTTGAGGATTGTGTAATTAAAAGTTGGAATAATTTTACAATTAATACTTCTGAAAGCACTAATGAATTATCAAACAAAAAATTTCCTTACCAAAGTATCGATAGTGGAAAATTTTATAAAAAAATAAATTCTAGACTTTCCACAAATTCCAATATCAGATTTTTTAAAAATCTAAACGAGATAAATTCAGAAAATTCAATAATTTTTAATAGTATTTTTGAAAAAGAACTTGATAAATCTGAGCTATGGCAACACTTTCAAGGTATCGAGATCGAGACACCTAAAAACATTTTTGATGAGGAAATAATAAACTTAATGGATTTTAATTGTGATCAGAGAAATGATGTGCATTTTTTCTACACATTGCCATTCAGCAAAAACAAAGCTTTGATTGAAACTACTTGGTTATCAGCTTTAGAGGATCAAAGCCTCAGAGATTATGACCTCCAGTTAAAAAATTATATTGAGAATAATCTGGGTATAAAAAACTATAAAATAAATTTTACTGAAAAAGGAGCTATACCACTCTTTTCTCCTTCATTGAGAAATAGTAAAAAAATAATTAATATTGGATCAGCTGGAGGGATGACTCGGTTAAGTACAGGTTACACTTTTTTAAATATTCAAGAACATAGCCGTTATATTGTAAAAAACATTGACGATATTTATAAAGCAAAAATATTTTCCTTGGGGAAAAAATATCAATTTTTGGATAAAATATTTCTAAAAGTATTAGAAAAATATCCCGAAAAAATGCCTAAAATTTTTTTTAATATGTTTAAAACTTCTTCAAATACGATTATAAAATTTTTATCTAATAAAAGTAATATTTTTGAAGACATAAGTATTATCATCAAAATGCCGAAATTAATTTTTTTAAAAGCATTGTTTAATTAATGGAAAATATTAACTTTAAGCACTCAATCATATTTTTTAATTTTTGTATTTTGATTAGCCCTTTTTATCTAATGCTCAATTTTGAGCCAGTTATATTTTGCTTATTTTTAATTTTAATTTTGGGAATTTCTCACGGTGCATTAGATAATATCAAAGGAAAAAAGCTTTTAAAATTATTTGGATACAAACAAACTGTATCCTTTTATCTTGCCTATGTATTGATTTCATCTTTGATAATAATATTCTGGCTGATGATTCCTAATACAATTTTATTACTATTTTTGATTGTGGCTGCCTATCATTTTGGAAAAGAAGATACAGTATTTTTTTTTAGGAAAAAGTTTTTCATATCTGAGTGTTTATTTTTCTTAAAAGGATCAGCTGTAATTATGGCTCCATTATTATTAAAGAGGGAAGAAACTAATGAAATATTTAGGACTCTAAATTTTAAAGTTTTTGAAGCAGGATTTTTTAGTAATGAATTTTTAATTGGAATGTTATGTCTTAGTTTTTTATCATCTATGTATATTTCAAAAAAAGAAAACACAAATCTAAAGGGTATCATGATCATGGACTTCTTTTCTTTAATCATACTAAATCTTTTTTTGTCGCCTATTTTAGCTTTCACTCTTTATTTTTGTTTTCTTCACTCAATGAGGCATTCGATTACTCTTATTTTTGAACTGGATAGATCTTTCAAGCCAGGACTTAAAAAATTTATAATTAAAGCGATCCCGTTAACTTTTGTAACTGCAATAATATTTTTATTTGCAATATATTTTTTAAATAATTTTTATAAGATTGATGAGGCTATTTACAAGGTAATATTTATTGGTTTGGCGTCACTTACTTTTCCGCATATATTGTTAGAATATCTTTTAGAAAAAAATGAAAAAAGAACTTAAAATTTATTTAGCATCACCAAGAGGATTTTGTGCTGGTGTTAAAAGAGCAATTGAAATAGTTGAAAAATCTATTAGCAAGTTTGGAGCTCCGGTATATGTTCGTCATGAAATAGTGCATAATAAGCAGGTTGTTGAAGAGTTAAAAGAAAAAGGTGCAATTTTCGTTGATGAATTATCTGACGTACAGGATGCAAGCAGACCTGTAATTTTCTCAGCTCATGGAGTACCAAAGTCAGTCCCAGAAGAGGCTAAATTAAAAAATTTATCCTTTGTAGATGCAACTTGTCCATTAGTTTCAAAAGTTCACAGAGAATCGGAACAATTAAATAAAAATGGTTTCGATATATTATTAATCGGACATAAAAATCACCCTGAAGTTATTGGCACAATGGGTCAACTTCCAAAAGGATCAATTAAACTAATCGAGACAAAAAATGATGTTGATCTGCTAAAAGAAAGTGATTTCAAAAAACCTCTTGCATATATTACTCAAACAACTCTGTCCGTAGATGACACAGCTGAAATAATTGAAGCTCTTAAAAATAAGTTTCCAAAAATTAAAGGCCCTATTAAAGAGGATATATGTTACGCAACTACTAACAGACAGTCCGCAGTAAAAGAGATAGCTTCCAAGTGTGATATGTTTTTTGTAGTTGGTAGTCGTAACTCTTCTAATTCTGTCAGATTAGTTGAAGTTGCAAAAAAAGCTGGTTGTAATAATTCTCATTTAATGCATTCCGAAAAAGAAATTCCTTTTAACGAAATAGAAAATTCTGAAACCATTGGTATATCTTCTGGGGCGTCTGCACCAGAAAAGCTTGTTCAAAATTTATTGGATAATATAAAAAAAGATAGAAAGGTTTCTATCGAAGAAGTAATAGTTGCAGAGGAAAAAGTTATATTTAAATTGCCGAAAGAACTCAATTAATGGCTGTCTATACAAAGTTAAATCAAAATAAAATTGAGGAAATTTTATCTAATTATAGTTTAGGTAAGTTAGACTCATTTAAAGGAATTGAAGAAGGTATTGAAAATACAAACTATTTTTTATCGATTAATAAAAAAAAATTTATATTAACTATTTACGAAAAAAGAGTTAAATCTGCTGATCTACCTTTTTTTTCTGATCTAATGTCATCTTTAAATCAAGCTAACTTTAAATGCCCTGCACCTATTTCTAATAATAATAATGAAACTATAACAAATTTTGGGGGGAAAAAATTAATGATTGTTTCATTTCTTGAGGGCAAGGCAAAACAAAATTTGTCTCCAGCCAATTGTAAATCAATCGGATCTGAAATAGCTAAAATGCATGATCTTACAAAGAATTTAAAATTAAAACGACAAAATGACCTATCCGTAAATTCATGGAGAAAATTATTTAATTCAGTCAAAGATAAGTGTGAAAATATACATAAAGATTTGCCAAGATTAATTGAGGAAAATCTTAATGATGTTGAAAAAAATTGGCCAAAAAATCTGCCAAAAGGAATAATCCATGCAGATTTATTTCACGACAATATTTTTTTTATTCAAGATAAATTTAATGGGGTGATAGACTTTTATTTTTCATGTGAAGATTTTTTTGCCTTTGAAATCGCTATTTGCTTTAACGCTTTGTGTTTTGATGGTCTAAAAAGTAATTTAAGTTTTAACGTTACTAAAGCAAAAAACTTTATAGACGGATATACTTCTATAAGAAAATTAACTGATGAAGAATTAAGAAATATTAAGGTTTTATCTCAAGGCGCTGCTTTGAGATTCTTGTTAACTCGAGTGTTCGATGCATTAAATAAAGTTGAAGGAGCGATTGTTAAAGTTAAAGATCCAATGGAGTATTTAAAAAGATTAGAATTTCACAAGAATGCAAAAAATCATGAGGATTATTTCTTTTAATGAAATTAAAAATTTATACTGATGGTGCTTGCTCTGGAAATCCTGGGAAAGGAGGTTGGGCAGCAATTATATTAGATGACTCTAATCAATCTAATATTTCTGGAAGTGAAAATAATACAACTAATAATAGGATGGAATTGATGGCTCCAATTATGGCATTAAAAAAAATAAAAAAGAAATCAGAGATTACAATTTTTACCGATTCAAAATATGTGAAAGATGGAATAACTGATTGGATTAAGAAGTGGAAAGTTAATAATTGGAAAAGTTCAAACAAGAAACCAGTTAAAAATAAAGATCTTTGGATTAAATTGGATAATGCTTGTCTAAAACATAAAGTTACTTGGAAATGGGTTAAGGCACACGCTGGTAATAAATATAATAATCTTGTTGATGAGTTAGCAGTTTCGAACACTAAATAGATTTTAAAAAGCTTTCGGCTGAAGATAATTCACAAGTAGCTGTTTCTTTTTCTTCCTCTACTTTTTTAACTTCGCCTTTGTCCACAAGCATAGTGTATCTATTTGATCTAATTCCTAATCCTTTTTCGGATTTATCTACTTCTGCTCCAATAGCTTTTGTAAATTTAAGAAAGGGATCGCCAGCCATAAAAATTTTACTGCCAGCATTTTGGTTTTCACCCCAAGCCTTCATAACATTGGGATCATTTACAGCGATGCATATAATTTTTGTAATTCCTTTTTGAGTAGCTAAGTCGTAATTTTTTATATACCCAGGAAGATGAAGAGCCGAACAAGTTTTAGTAAATGCTCCAGGCATACCTAAAATAATAGTCTTACCTTTACAAAGATCTAAAATATCAATTTTTTTTACATCATTATTTTGGTCAAGATAAAATAACTCCGAGTTAGGTAGTTTGTCTCCTATTTTTATTCTCATTGAATTTTACCCAAAATATAATTTTTTACTTCTGAATTTGAATTCCTGATAATATCAAATGTTTCCTTTTTATCTATATTCAATTTTAAATGCTCAGGTGAGTCTAAATTTTTTCCTATAGCTTTTTTTATAGTATCGTTAAACTTGTAAGGATGAGCTGTGCCAAGAACAACTATGTCTCCTAAATTTTGAAATTTTTTGGCTGCTCCTACTCCAGTAGCAGTATGAGGATCAATTATAAATTGATGCTCTTTATAAATTTCATTAATTATAAATACTGTCTCTTCATCTGTAACTTTTACTGCTTCAAAATCCTTTTTGATTTTATCGATTTCTTTTTTGTCTAAAATGAATGAACTTTTTGACGACAGATCATTCATTAATGACCCTACCTTACTATCACTTTCATCTAATATATAATAAAGCAGCCTTTCAAAATTACTGGCAACTTGTATATCCATACTTGGTGTGAAGGTCGCTTTCACTTTTTCAGGTTTATATTCACCTGTATTAATAACTCTTTGTAAAATATCATTTTTATTTGTAGCAACTATAAGTTTATTAATTGGTAAACCCATTTTTTTTGCAACGTATCCTGCATAGATATCTCCAAAATTACCAGTTGGCACTGAAAAGCTTATATTGTTTTTTTTTAATCTAAAGAAAGAATAAAAATAATAAACAATTTGACAAACAATTCTCGCCCAATTGATAGAATTTACGCCTGACATATTTATTTTTGATCTAAAACTATTTTCATTAAAAAGCTCTTTTACAATTTTTTGACAATCATCAAATGAACCCTCGATAGCTATATTATAAATATTAGCTCCACCAATTGTTGTCATTATTTTTCTTTGAATATTTGAAATCTTATTATGTGGATGTAGTACAAAAAGATTTATATTTTTTCTATTGCTTAAAGCAGCTATAGCCGCTGAACCAGTATCTCCTGATGTAGCAACTATGACATTTACAGTTTTATCTTTAGCGACTTCTAAATGGTCATACATATTGCCAATTACCTGCATTGCAATGTCTTTAAAAGCTAAAGTGGGTCCATGATAAAGTTCGAGAAGATTTATATTTCCAATTTTTTTTATATTTACGACTTCTTTATCTTTAAAACTACTATAAGATTTTTGTATCAGTGAGCTAAGTTCGTCCTTTTTAATTTCACCTGAACAGAAATTAAAGATAATTTCTGTAGCAAGTTCGTTATAATTTAGTTGACTTAAATTATTAAGTTCTTCTTGACTATACTTTTTGATTTCAGCAGGCAAAAATAACCCTCCGCCTGGTGCAAGTCCTCTTAAGAAAATATCTTTAAAACTAAATTCTAAAGATTTATTTCTAGTGCTAAAATAATTCATTTTTTTCTTCTAAAATATAAATAATAAAAAATTATCGAGATTGATATTGCATACCATGTTATAGCATATTTAAGGTGATTATTTGGCACATCTATACTTATCTTTTTAGGAAGTGGTGTCTTGGCTTTACTATCCTCCAAAAAAATTACAAACTCATTAAATTGCTCTCCCGTAGCTTCTTTTAAATCTTCTAAATTTAATGAAAACCAAATATTATTTGAAATATCATTGTCTGGTTTAAATATACTTGGTTTGTAAATTTCTCTTAAAAGACCAATTATTTCACTATCGGTCTCTGTTTTGAAATTAATGCTTGGACTATCTTTTAATTCTTTTTTAATCCACCCTCTATTTATTAAAACATTTTGATTTTTATCCGTCCTAAAAGGAGTGACTACATCATATCCAGGTTTTCCACTTTCATTCAAGCTATAAAGATAAATTTGCTTATCAAAATTAAATTTTCCTTTAGCGCTTACTCTCTGATAATTTTTTTTAATTGAATTTGAGTATTTTATTGGTTTAGAGTCTAATCCAAAAGTTATTTCACTTATAAGCTCTAGCTTCCATTGCAATCTATAAAGTTGCCAAGTTCCTAAAGCACAAAATACCGTAACAAAAAAAATTACGAATAGTTGAAATAAAAATGCTCTTTTCAATTTGAGATTAGCTTCCCCAAATATAGATCGCAGCAAATAAGAATAACCAAACTACGTCAACAAAATGCCAGTACCAGGCTGCTGCTTCAAATCCAAAATGGTGTTGAGGCGTCGAGTGTCCCCTCATTGATCTAAACAAACAAACTGCAAGAAAAACTGTTCCGACAATTACATGAAAGCCATGAAAACCAGTCGACATATAAAATGTAGAACCATAAATTCCACCATCTAAAGTAAATGTTGCATGATGATATTCGTAAGCTTGAAAACAAGAGAATATAAATCCTAAAAATACTGTTGCGATCAAACCATTTACTAATCCTTTTCTGTCATTTTCTAACATTGCATGATGCGCCCAAGTGACAGTAGTTCCTGATAACAATAAAATTAGAGTATTAATTAATGGTATATCCCAAGGATCAAAAGTTTTAATATCTGCTGGAGGCCATATACCTCCTATAGAGTCTGGCGGGAATAAACTTGCATTAAAAAAAGCCCAGAACCAGGCAACAAAAAACATCACTTCAGATGCAATAAATAATGTCATACCGTATCTATGTCCAATTTGAACTACAGGCGTATGATGACCTTGATGTTCTGCTTCTTCTATAACATCTCTCCACCACATAAATGCACCATAAACAACTAGAGCAAAACCAATCAATAATAACCAAAGGGCTTTAGAGTGAAAGTAATAAACTGCTCCAAAAGCTAAGACTAAAGTTGCAAATGAAACATAGATCGGCCAAGGACTTGGGTCAACTAAATGGTAATCGTGTTTCGGTTTTTCTGCTGACATTATGTGTTACTCTTTTCGTAAAAGCCTGATGAAAAAAAAGTAAAAGACAAAGTTACATCAGACATATTTTTAGTTTTATTATCATCAACAACTTTAGGATCCAAGAAAAATGTTAATACAAACTCTTTTTTTTCACCTGGTTGTAAAGTTTGTTTTTCAAAACAAAAACAACCTATCTTATTCAGATAAATACCAAATGGTGATGGAGATACATTAAATGTTGCTGACCCTGAAGAAATTTGATTACTAGGATTTTCAACATTAAATTTAACTGTATGAACTTCACCTGGTTTTAAGTTTAAAGTATTCATCTCAGGATAAAATTTCCAATCTAAAGTACTATTAATGTTCGTATCAAATCTCATTTTATAGTCCTGGTTTACTATTATTTTTGGAATTTCTTTGTCAGAAGCGTTTTGAGTAGTTCCACCGAATCCTGTTACTCTGCAAAACAAATCATATAAAGGAACTGCTGCAAAAGATAATCCAAGCATTAGTAAAAATATCGATACTAAAGCGATAGGTGTTAAGTTTTTTTTGCTTATATTCATTATATTTCCCGATTATAAATTCCAATATTATAGAAAGTTAATACAAATAAAAAAATCATAAATAAGATTAATATTAAAGCTGTTATTAGGTTTTTTTTCTTTTTGTTCATCATGTTATTTTTAAAAAATTATCAATTAATAAAATTAAGAAAATAAAAAACAAATAAAAAATTGAGTATATGAAAATTTTTCTCGCTATTTTATTTGAAATACTTGCTATTTTAGACCTATATAATCTTAAACATAAATGAACATAGTAAGCAGACATCATAGAAGATGTGGCTAGATAAAATACACTAGCAAAATTTAAAAAGTAAGGTGCAATTATTGCAGGTAGCATCATTAAAGCATAAAAAAGTATATTCACTTTTGTTGTTTTTGTTCCAGAAATTATAGGGAGCATTGGAATTTTCGCTTTTTTATAATCACTTGATTTATATAAACTTAACGCCCAAAAATGTGACGGTGTCCATAGAAAAATAATTAAAAATAAAATTAGTGGCTCAACAGAGATACTTCCGGTTGCAATTGTCCATCCAATAACGGGTGGTAATGCCCCAGCTGCACCACCTATAACAATATTTTGTGGAGTTTTCCTTTTCAACCAAATTGTGTAAACAAAAAAATAAAAAGCAATTGTTGATGCTAGTAAAATTGCAGAAATTAAATTAGCTGAAAAATAAATAATGCTAACTGACAAAGCTGATAAAATAATACCGAAGTATAAGGCTTGATTTTTTTTTATCTTTCCAGTTGGGATAGGTCTTAAGCAGGTTCTGCTCATTAAAGCATCTAAATCGGACTCGTACCACATGTTAAGTGTTCCAGCAGCTCCAGATCCTATAGCTACCGCTAAAAGAGAAATACAAGAGGAAGTAAAATCTACATCAACTGGAGCAATTAATAAACCAACCAAACAAGTAAATAAAACTAAAGACATTACTCTTGGTTTCATTAAATTAAAAAATGAACTTAAGTCTATTGCTAGACCAAGTTTAGAGTTTTTAGTTTTAATACTTATCTGGCTCAATTTACTTTACTTTAGGTAGCTCTTCAAAAGTATGGAATGGTGGCGGTGATGACACTGTCCATTCTAGAGTCGTTGCTCCCTCTCCCCATGGATTTTGCTCTGCTTTTTTCTTTTTCATAAAAGCGTACAATAGATTTAATAAAAATACCGCTAAGCCGATTATAGATATATATGAACCAATTGAAGAAATATAATTCCAACCAGCAAATGCGTCTGGGTAATCAGCGTATCTTCTAGGCATTCCTGCTAATCCTAAGAAATGTTGTGGGAAGAATATTAAGTTGACCCCTATGAACGTCAACCAAAAATGTAGTTTTCCCAAAAATTCTGAGTATTCATAACCTGTCATTTTACTAAACCAATAATAAAATCCTGCAAAGATTGCATACACGGCGCCCATTGATAATACATAATGGAAATGTGCTACAACATAATAAGTATCGTGAAGTGCAGTATCAACACCCGCGTTTGCCAGAACTACCCCGGTTACTCCTCCAAGAGTGAAGAGAAAAATAAAACCGATAGCCCATAACATAGGAGTTTGAAAACTTATTGAACCACCCCACATTGTTGCTATCCAAGAAAAAATCTTAATTCCAGTTGGTACCGCAATAATCATAGTTGCTGCTAAGAAATAAGCCTTTGTATCTGTGTCTAGTCCAACCGTATACATGTGGTGAGCCCAAACAACAAAACCAACTACTCCAATGGCCACCATGGCATAAGCCATTCCTAGATAACCAAATACAGGCTTCCTTGAAAAAGTTGAAACGATATGGCTTATCATTCCAAATCCTGGCAAAATCAAAATGTATACCTCTGGATGACCAAAAAACCAAAACAAATGTTGGAATAAAACAGGATCTCCACCTGTTTGTGCTTCAAAGAAAGCAGTTCCAAAATTTCTATCTGTTAGTAGCATTGTTATAGCTCCTGCTAAAACTGGCAGTGAAAGTAAAAGTAAAAATGCCGTAACTAGAATTGACCATGAGAATAATGGCATTTTATGTAAAGTCATGCCTGGAGTTCTCATATTTAAAATTGTCGTGATAAAGTTTATTGCCCCTAAAATTGAAGAAGCTCCAGCAACATGTAAACTTAAAATAGCTAAATCCATTGCAGGACCTGGCTGACCGGTTTTTGACGACAAAGGTGGATAAATTGTCCAACCTCCCCCTACTCCTTTTGCCCCTGGAGGTCCATCAACAAAAATCGATACTAACAATAAAATTAAAGCGACAGGCAAAAGCCAAAAAGAAATGTTATTCATTCTTGGGAAGGCCATATCTGGTGCACCAATCATGATTGGAACAAACCAATTACCAAAACCACCTATCATTGCTGGCATTACCATAAAGAAAATCATTATTAAACCGTGACCAGTAACTAAAACGTTATATAAATGGTAATCTCCTCCAAGAATTCCATCTCCTGGATGCATTAACTCCATTCTCATTAAAACTGAAAACGCAGATCCAATCAAACCAGCAATAATCGCAAATATAAGATACATTGTTCCAATATCTTTATGATTAGTTGAATAAGCCCATCGCTTCCAACCTGTTGGATTATGATGATGCTCGTCTGCGGTTGTTGCTGACATTATTTTATCTCCTTAATTTTTTTTACAATTTTAACTTTATTTTTAATTTCCTCTTTGGCAAATTTAACTTTAGCCTCTTTTAACCATTTATTATACTCGTCTTCCGACACAACATTTACTGTGATTGGCATGAAAGCGTGCTTAATTCCACATAGCTCAGAACACTGGCCGTAAAAAATTCCAGTTCGGTCAGCTTTAAACCATGTCTCATTTATTCTTCCAGGAATAGCGTCTCTTTTTACCCCGAAAGATGGTAGCGCCCATGCATGTAAAACATCATTTGCAGTTATCATAACCTTTACAACTTTATTAACCGGGACATAAACTGCATTATCAACTGCCAACAATCTTGGCTGATTTTGTTTTAAATCTTTTTCATCAATCATGTATGAATCAAAAATGATATTTTCATCTGGGTATTCATAACCCCAATACCACTGATATCCGACGGCTTTAATTGTGACATCTGCTTTTGGTATTTCGTCTTGTGAGTATAAAACTTTAAATGAAGGAACTGCCATAACAATCAAAATTAAACACGGGACTAGCGTCCAAATAACCTCAATTAATGTATTATGACTTGTAGTAGATGGCACTTGATTTTTAGAAGCTCTGTATCTTACACACACATACAAAAGTAAAAATAAAACAAAAGCTGTTATAGCTGTAATTATTGGAACTAGCATATAGTCATGAAACCAAACGATATCATCCATACTTTTTGAAGCTGACTTTTGAAAACCCAATTGCCAATCCTTAGGCTCATTAGCTAAGATTGCTGTGGGCCATATTACCAAAAGTGTGTAAGCAATTTTTTTAAACATGAGTTTTTATACATTTTTTAGATGATTTAACAATTTCAATTAATGCGACAATTAATTAAAGTTATTGATAAAATTTACCAGTGAAATCGCGCTTATTACAGCAGTATCTGACCTTAAAATGTGTCTAGATAACGTAAAAGGTTTCACGGCTCTATTTTGAAGGATGTTCTCACGCTCTGCCGGAGAAAAATCACCCTCAGGACCAATAAGTATGCAGAGGGATTTAAAGTTTTTAAGATCCTCATTTTTTAAATAGTCTTTTGAATTAACATCAGCAAATAAAAGTTTTGAATTTTCATCAAAGTTTTTTAAAAAATCTTTTAATTTAATTATATCCGTAATTTTTGGAGGAACAAGTTGATTGGATTGCTCAGTTGCCTCAATCACAATTTTTTTTGCTCTATCAATATTCAATTCTTTTACTTCTGTTCTCTCAGAAACTATTGGAATAATTTTGCTAATCCCAAGCTCGGTAGCTTTTTGTAGAATAGTGTCCATCGGATTTTTTTTTACCAAACAAATTGCTATTTCAGTTTTAGATAAATTAACAGCTTCTTTAATTTTTTCTAAAAACCTAACCTCTACTCTATCTTTATTTAAAAAAATTATTTCGCTTTTCCATTCTCCATTTTTATTAAAAAAATTTAATTTTGAGCCTCTTTTAAGTCGCATAACGTTGACAACATAATGAGTGTGTTCTTTGCTTAGCAAACTTGTATTATTTTCTAGTATACTGTCTGGATGATATAATCTAATATTCATTAGTAATTATAATATAAATAAATTTCGAAGATATAAAGGAGCTTTAATGAAAAAAGGTAAAAGAGCTGGAAACTCCCCAATAGGTATTAATGTATTAGAAGGAAAATCTTATTTTTGGTGCACTTGTGGAATTAGCTCTAAACAACCTTTTTGTGATGGTTCGCATAGAGGAAGTGAGTTTACTCCTTTAAAATACTTATCTGATCAATCAAAAAAAGTTTTTTTCTGCTCATGTAAACAAACAAATGATCAACCATTATGTGATGGCTCACATAACATTAGGTAAATGATGAAAACAAAAGCAGTAGTGTTTGATGCTTACGGTACATTGTTCGATGTAAATTCAGCTGCTGAAAGATGTAAAGATAAAATTGGAACTAAGTGGGAGGCATTTGCAAATTTTTGGAGAACTACTCAGCTTGAATACACCTGGCTTAGAAGTTTAATGAAAAGGCATAAAAATTTTTGGGAAATCACGGAAGACAGTTTGGATAAATCTATGAAAGTATTTAATATCAATAATAGTATGAAAAATGAATTATTAAATCTTTATAAAATCTTATCCCCTTATCCTGAAGTCAGAGCAGTCTTAGAAGATTTAAAAAAGAGAAACTTCAAACTTGCTGTGCTTTCTAATGGAACCCCTTCTCTTCTAAATGAATTAGTTGCTAGTAATAAGTTAAATAATTTATTTGATGATCTTTTTTCTATTGAGGAAGTAAAAGTTTATAAACCCGACTCGAGAGTTTATGAAATACCTGTAAAAAAATATAATATTAAAGCCAATGAAATTACTTTTTTAAGTGCAAATACGTGGGATGTTTCAGGAGGTGGAAACTTTGGATATGATTCCATCTGGGTTAATAGAAACAACTTAGCATTCGATATCCTTGATTTTCAGCCAAAAAATGAAATCAGCAACTTAACGCAACTACTTGATATAGTTTAAACTTTCATTATAAATATTACTATGTCTCAAATTGAAGTAAAAAAAATTATTAAAGCACTTAACGCTTCAGATGGAGCAGGCGTTAAATTAAAAAGAAGTATCGGAACTCCGGAAGCAGATTATATTGATCCATTCTTAATGCTTGATGAATTTGGTTCTGAAAATAAAGATGATTATGTCGCTGGTTTTCCTCCTCATCCTCACAGAGGAATAGAAACAGTAACTTACATGTTAAATGGTGAATTTGAGCATCAAGATAGTACGGGGGCTAAAGGGATAATGGCCTCAGGTGATGTTCAATGGATGAAAACTGGAAGAGGAATTATTCACTCTGAAATGCCTGCAATGAAAGAGGGTAAATTATTAGGCTTTCAGCTTTGGATAAATATGCCAGCCAAGTTTAAAAAGAATAAGCCAGAATACCTTTATATAAAGGGAAATGAACTCGGAGAGCACAAAGATAGTGAGAAAATTGTAAAAGTAATCGCAGGTAAATACGAAAAAGCCGAAGGCCCTGAGCAAAACCACAATGTTGAGCCCATTTATTTTCATATAATTCTTAACGAGGAAAAAGAATTTAACTGTGCTGTTCCTGATGGACATAATGCTTTTATATATTTACTGAGTGGAGAATTAAAAATTGGACAGAGAGACCATAACAGAACTTCAAACTCAAACTTAATTTTGTTAGAACGAGGTACTAAGCTCAAAGTTATGGCGAGCAAAAAATCTGAGTTCCTATTCATAGCTGGTAAGCCAATTGGTGAACCAATTGCTAGAGGCGGGCCTTTTGTGATGAACACAAAAGCTGAAATACTTGAAGCTATTCAAGATTATAATAATGGAACATTTGCTAAATACTAAAAGTTTAAGTACGTTTCCTTAAAAAAATGCCAAAATCTATAATTATTAATAATAATGGGGGACCTGAAGTATTAAAGCTTCAAGATATAAATATTGGACCTCCTGGACCAGATGAAATTAAAGTAACTAATCATGCAATTGGATTAAATTATATTGATACTTATCATAGATCAGGTTTATATCCTGTCAAATTGCCAAGTGGGATTGGTTTAGAAGCTGCTGGAAAAATAGATGAAGTTGGATCAAATGTAAAAGAGTTTAATAAAGGTGATAACATCGCTTATGCATCCGTACCTCTTGGAGCTTATGCACAACAAAGAAATATTCCTGCTAAAATTGCTGTGAAAATTCCTGATGGAATTTCTTTTGAACTAGCTGCAACTTTAATGACAAAAGGTTTAACTACAAATTATCTTCTTACAAAAACTTATAAGCTTAAAGCTGGAGAAACAGTTTTATTTCACGCGGCAGCTGGTGGTGTAGGTCAAATTTTTGCACAATGGGCTAATAGCATTGGAGCGAAAGTGATTGGAACAGTTGGATCTGACGAGAAGATAAAAATTGCTGAGGAAAATGGTTATTCGCATGTAATTAATTACACAAAAGATGATTTCTCAAAAGAAGTTTTGAAAATTACTAATAATGAAGGAGTGCCTGCGGTCTTCGATGGCGTAGGAAAAAAAACATTTATTAGGTCATTAGCATGTTTAAAGATAAGGGGTATGATGATTAGTTTTGGTAATGCGTCAGGGCCCTTGGATCCTGTTAACGTTCCTAAAGATATTCAGCCAAAAGGTTTGTACCTTACAAGACCTTCGATTGGACAATATTTTTCAACTCGTAAAGAACTTCAAATCGGAGCTGATCAAATATTTGAAAAAATAAAATTTGGGAAAATTAAAGTTAAAATTTTTAAAAAATATAAGCTAGCTGACGCTGAGCAAGCTCATGCAGATCTAGAGTCGAGAAAATTGAATGGACCAGTAATTCTTATTCCTTGATGAGTAATAAAATAGTTTCACCTTGCATAAGTATTTGTAAAACTGACCCTATTACAGGTTTTTGTTATGGATGTGCAAGAACTGAGGATGAAAAAAAATTATGGAAAGATGAAAATACACCTGATAACTGGAAAAAAAAAAATTTAGAGACTATCCTTGAAAGGATGAAAGGCTGGCAAGCTGAGACTTTCAAAGAGTCTTATGAAAATAAGATTAAAGAAGGAGTCTCGATTTATAAAAAACACTTGTTGAAAAAAAATTAATTACAAATCTTTTTTCATAGAATCCATATCGCTTAAATGAAATTTAAGTGCTTCATTAGATAGTCTGATTTCTTGTAAAAACAGAAAGATAGAAAGAATCATACAAATACAGCAGGAAGCAAAACTTAATCTGGCATAGAAAACCAAATCTAAGTAAAGTAGTAAAACTGTGAGCATATTGAATAAAAATCCAAATGCCGAAAACCCCATCACAAACTTTAAATAATTTGTTCGTTTATTAAGAACATGAAGTTGATTTTCCAACTCTGGTGGAGCTTTTTTTTCAAAAGTATATTGATCATGAATTCGTCTTATTAGAGCGCTTAGTGTATGAAATCGATTACTATACATTGTCATCATCAAGGGAATGGCAGGAAACATTAAAGCAGCAACTGTGTAATCTATGTCCATATCGAATCAAATTGATTATGAAGATAGTGTTTGATATTTACAAGTAATATTTGATGAAGCATTTTAAAATTTTCATAGAACTAACAAGATTAAATAAACCTATAGGTTTTATGCTTTTATTTTGGCCATGTTCATGGGGGCTCGCTTATAGTTATAGTTTTGATCAGAAGACAGATTTATTTGTTTTATATTTAATACTATTTTTTTTTGGAGCGGTATTAATGAGAAGTGCTGGCTGTATATTTAATGATATTATTGATAAAGATTTTGATAAACAAGTTAAGAGAACAAAAAAAAGACCTTTGGCTTCAAATAAAATTTCAGTAAGACAAGCTTTCATGTACGTCGTTATTTTATGTTTATTAGCTTTCTTAATATTAATACAATTCAATTCTAAGACTATAATTTTAGGTTTAGGATCTATGCTTCTTGCTTTCTCTTATCCATTTATGAAAAGATTTACTTATTGGCCTCAGCTATTTTTAGGTCTTACGTTCAACTGGGGATTAATAATGGCATGGACAGCAATGAATAATCAGATTTCATTTGAAATTTTGCTGTTTTACGTCTCGGCCATATTTTGGACATTGGGATATGACACGATTTATGGAACTCAAGATATGTCAGACGATGAAATAATTGGACTGAAGTCAACTTCAATTAAATTTAAGAACCATATAAAACTATTTATCTTCATAAGTTATTTATTAAGTTCACTTTTTTTAATTTTTTTATTCAGAAATTTTTTTTCTATTAATTTATTTACTATCTTTTTTTTTCTATTTGTTTTTACACTTTTATATCAGGTAATTAAATTTAACAAAAAAAAATCAAAACTTTGCTTGCGATTATTTAAGATAAATAATTATTCAGGATTGTTATTATTTTTAGGAATTTTTTTAATTAGTTAGAATGGAATTTAAAGAACTTAAAATTTTATTAAAAAAACTTTTTAATCAATATGTTAAAAAACATATTAAGAGAATATTAATTGCATTAATTCTATCAATTATAGTTGCTGCTAGCACATCGGGAATAGCATGGCTACTGGACCCAGCTGTAAAAAAAATATTTATTGAGCAAAACAAAATATTTGCTTGGTCTATTCCGTTATTAATTGTTATTGCGTTTTCAAGTAAAGGTCTATCACTTTATTTTGCTAGGGTAAATATTATAAGAGTTGGTGAGGAGGTTGCTGGTGAATTACAAAAAAAAGTAGCTACGAATATTTTGCTTTCTGATATTCAAACTTTAGATAACCGACACTCCGGAAAATATATATCTAATGTAATGTATGATACTCATCATGTCCAAAACTTAGTAAGCACTGGTGTACTAAATTTAATGAAAGACACCTTTTCGGTTTTAGCTTTAGTCTCTCTTATGTTTTACCAAAACTGGAAGTTAGCACTGTTTGCAATTTTAATGATTCCTTTTGCTGGTGGACTTGCAAAATCACTTGGTAAAAGAATAGGTAAAGCTACATCTAAAGCAGGTGAGTCCTCAGGAGTATTAGCATCTTTTCTCACAGAGATATTTAAAGGTTCAAAAATGATAAGAATTTACCAAAAAGAAAGTCAAGAAGATATTAAAGCAAAATCAGTAATTGACGATTTGGTGGAAAAAAATATTAAAATCGGCACAGTAATGATAAGAGCTACACCAATCATGGAAACCTTAACAGGTTTTATGATCGCAGGATTTATAATTTTTTCTGGAAAATTAATAGCTTCAGGAGAGCTAGGTGTAAATAATTTTTTCTCTTTTCTAGCTGCTATGATGCTAGCCTATCAACCTATAAGGTCGCTAGCTACAATTAATATGGTTGCTTACCAGGGAGCTACGGCATTTAAAAGAATTAGCAGAATTATAGATAAAAAGATTTTAATTACCGAAAATGAAAAAAGTCCAAAACTTATTATTAAAAATTCTGACATTAAGTTTGATAAGGTAGATTTTAAATATAACTCTACAAATGAAAAAGCTGTAAAAGATGTAAGTTTTGATATTAAAGGCAATACAATGGCTGCATTTGTTGGGCATAGTGGAGCTGGAAAAAGCACTATTATAAATTTGTTGCCCAGATTCTACGATCCTCAAAATGGCTCTATTGAAATAGATAATCAAAATATTAGGGACGTATCATTAAAATCTTTGAGAAAAAATATTTCAATGGTAAGCCAAGATGTAATCTTATTCGATGACACAATTAAAAATAATATTGCATATGCTAAAGATGGTGCTTCTCAAGAAGAAATTGAGAAAGCTTGTGGTTTCGCTGCTGCTGATGAATTTATACAAAAATTACCAAAAGGTTATGAAACTATAATCGGAGAGAATGGTGTAAGATTATCAGGTGGACAAAAGCAAAGAATTTCAATAGCCAGAGCAATCCTTAAAGAAGCGCCAATAATATTACTTGATGAGGCTACATCATCGCTTGATGCAGAGTCGGAGGAAATTGTTCAAAATGCAATTTTAAATTTAACAAAAAATAAAACTACTCTTGTGATCGCACATAGACTTTCCACTATACATAATGCAAATAAAATTTTCGTTTTAAAAAATGGTCAAATTAAAGATTCTGGTAAACATGATTATTTAATAAAAAATTGCGAAGAATATAAATCCCTTTACGAAAAACAATTAAAAAAAATTCAATGATTTTTTTATATAGGATAATTACATTATTATTTTATCCAATTTTTGTAATCATAATATTTTATAGAAAAATAGTAAAAAAAGAAGACAAAAACCGATTTAAAGAAAAAATTTTTACATCTAGCTTTAATATCAAAAGAAAAGATAACACAAAATTAATTTGGTTCCATGCCTCTAGTATTGGAGAGTTTAAAAGTGTCCTGCCTCTTATTAGTGAACTTAATAAAATTGAAAAAAATTTGGAATTTCTTATTACTACAGCAACATTAAGCTCTGGAAACTTAGCAACAGAAGAATTGAAAAAATTTAGTAATGTGTATCATAGATTTTTTCCATTTGATGTTGGATTTTTAATTAATAAATTTTTAACTAAATGGAAACCTAGTTCAATTTTTTTAGTAGATTCTGAAATTTGGCCAAATTTAATCTCTTATGCAAGTAAGAAAAAAATAAATATATCTTTAATAAATGCAAGAATTACTAGAAAAAGTTTTTTAAGATGGAAACTATTGCCTGGATTTAATAAATCAGTATTCGGCAAGTTTAATTTTTGTCTGACTTCAAACCTTGAAACATCAAACTTTTTAGGAGAATTAGGTGCAAAAAATATTTCTTATATCGGTAATTTAAAATTCGTTCATAAAGTAGAAACCGATTATAAAAATGATTTAAATAATGATTTTTTTAAAAAAAAAAATTTTTGGTTTGCAGCAAGCACTCATGAGGGTGAAGAATCTTTCTGTATAGAGACACACTTAAAGATAAAAAAAAATATAGAAAAAATTATTACTATCATAGCTCCAAGACATATTAATAGATCAAATGCGATTAAAAATATTTGTAATGATTTTAAACTCAATACTCAAATATTAAACAAAGATGAGGTTATACAGGATGATATGGAAATCATCATTATAAATTCCTTTGGAAAACTTTCTAATTTTTTTAGGTACGCTAAAAGTGTTTTTATTGGAAAGTCACTAATAAAAAAGTTGCAAAAAGATGCAGGTCAGAGCCCAATAGATGCGGCTAATCTAGGATGTAAAGTATACCATGGACCATATGTTTATAATTTTAGAGAGGTTTACGAAACTTTAAAGGAAAACAATATTTCACAGGAAATAACTAGTCAGGAAGAACTAGCTAATTATTTGATTAAAGATTTAAGTCATAAAGACAAAGAAATTAGCAAGTATTCAGAAGTTATGAAAAATCTAAGTAAAAAAATATTAAATGATTATATGACAATATTAAAAAATACAATTTAATGAAATTAATGAAACCTAAATTTTGGGAAAATATAAGTTTCTTCTCAATAATTTTATTGCCTATAACTTTTATTGTAGAAATCGGAATTATTATAAGAAAGAAATTAGTAAAAAAAAGAAAATTTGATTTACCTATTATCTGTATTGGAAATATTTATATTGGAGGGACTGGTAAAACTCCTCTTGCTGTTTTTTTAGGGAATGAGTTATCAAAATATGGGAGAAATCCAGCTATAATTAGAAAATTCTACAAAAGTCACTTAGATGAGCACAAATTAATAAAAGATAAATTTAAGTATTTATATTTAAATAAATATAGACAAAAAGCTATTATTGAAGCGCAAAAAAATAATCACGATAGTATTATTTTAGATGATGGATTTCAGGATTACAGCATTCAAAAAGACTTAAATATAATTTGCTTCAATCAAAATCAACTTATCGGAAACGGATTAGTATTTCCCTCGGGTCCGCTTAGAGAAAGATTAATGTCATTAAGAAATTCTGACATTGTTATTATAAACGGTAAAAAAGATGAAAGTTTCGAGAAAAAAATAATTTATATAAATAAAAATATAAAAATTTTTTACTCTAGATATAAACCAGTTAACATTGAAAGCTTTAAAAATAAAAAACTTACAGCTTTGGCTGGTATTGGAAGTCCAAATAATTTTTTTAGTTTATTATCAGAGTACAATTTAAATGTGATTGAAAAATTAAGTTTTCCTGACCATTATCAATTTAAAAAAATTGAAATAGAAAAAATCGTTAAAAAAGCTGAAAATAATAATTCTAAGGTAATTATAACTGAAAAAGATTATTTTAAGATAAAAGATTTTCATTTAAATAATATAGAGTGCTTGAAAGTAGATTTAGCTATTGATAACCAAGACATGTTTATTAAACAAGTTTTAAAAGTATATGATTAAAGTTATTAATTATTTTGTTCAGTCAATATTGATTTATTTATTTTTTATTTTTGGAAGAATAATGGGATTAAATTTAGCTAGAAATTTTTTTTCGTATTTATTTGAGAAAATTGGTCCTATTTTTAAATCAAAAAAAATTATTTTAGATAATCTACAAAAAATTAGTAATTTTAAAAAAGTTGATAATGATAAAATTATTTCAAGTATGTGGAAAAATTATGGGATGACTTTTATAGAATATATTTTTTTAGATATTTTTGTAAAAAATAGTAATCATATAGAAATTATTGGAGAAACTAATTTGAATAAAATTATTGAGATTAATAAACCAGTAATATTTGTTTCTGGCCATTTTGCAAATTATGAATTAATGTCAATGGAAATCACAAAAAAAAAAATCAAATTAGCAACTATATATAGGCCATTAAATAATTTTTTTCTAAATCCTTTTATGGAATTCCTAAGGAAAAAATTTGTATGTAAAAATCAAATAAGAAAAGGCCTTAATGGTGTAAGGGACTCAATCAAGTTCATTAAAAAAGGTTATAGTGTAGCTTTAATGATAGATCAGAGAGTAAGCGAAGGTGAGAAAATTGATTTTTTTGGAGATCCCGCTTTTACAACAACTCTTCCAGCTCAACTTGCAATAAAACATAATTTATTTATCGTTCCAGTTTTCATAGAAAGGATAGATAAAAATAAATTCAAAATTGAATTTAAAGATTTTGTAGATCCATCAAAATATAATAATAAAATACAACTAAGCAAAAAATTAAATCAAATACTTGAGCAAATGATAATAAATAATCCTAATCAGTGGATCTGGACTCATAATAGATGGAAATAAATTTTATTTTTCCAGACTTTGGTAGCGCTCATCAGCTTCCTTTGCCGAATAATAAGCCTCTTGAAGTTCTACATTCCAATAACTTAAATCTTTAAGCTTAATTTCTTTTCCTGATATAGCGCAGAGAACAAAATCTCCATCCTCTATAATGTCAAAAGAATTGTGTTTAAAAATAAGTTTCGCTTTTTTTTTATCCATCAATAAATTATACAATAATTTAGTTAACATGAATATTGGATTAATAGGAAGCGGAGGCAGAGAGCATGCAATATGCCAAAAGATTTATGAATCAAAGCTTTCTAAAAAAATATTTTGTTTTCCAGGAAATGCTGGTACCGCACAAATAGGTAAAAATATACCAGTTGATATTTTAGATTTTAAAAAAATTTTAAAATATATAAAAGCTTATAAAATTGATCTTGTAATTGTAGGTCCAGAAGAACCATTAGTTAAAGGTTTAGCAGATTATTTAAGAAAATATAAAATCAAAGTTTTTGGTCCCAGTAAATTTGCCTCAAAATTAGAGGGATCAAAAGCATTTATGAAAAAATTATGTAAAACTAATAACATTCCTACTGCTCAATTTAAAATTTGTACGAACAAAACACACATAAGTAAATTTCTCAAAAAAAGTGAGATGCCAATTGTAGTAAAAGCAGACGGTCTTGCTGCTGGCAAAGGAGTTGCAATATGTAAAACAAAAAAACAAGTTTTTAAAATATCAAATGAAATATTTAATGGAAAATTTAAATCTTCAAAAAAAATTGTTTTGGAAGAGTTTTTAAAAGGAGAAGAAGCAAGCTATTTTATAATAGTTGATAAAAAAAATTTTAAATTTTTTGGAACCGCACAGGATCATAAAAAAGTTGGAGAAAATGATACAGGACCAAACACTGGTGGAATGGGTGCGTATTCACCAGCTAAAATAATTGATAAAACAATTGAAAGAAAAATAATTAATAAAATCATTAAACCGACACTAAATGCCTTAAAAAAGAAAAAAAAATATTATTCGGGTTTTCTTTATGTTGGTTTAATGATTAAAAAAGGAGAACCGTTTTTAATTGAATACAATATAAGAATGGGAGATCCAGAGTGCCAGGTTATTTTGCCAAGGTTAAAATCAGATTTTCTTAAAATTATAGTAAATGCAGTTAATAATAATTTAAATCAAAGTGTTATAAATTGGAAGAAAGAAAAAAGTATGACTATAGTTTTGTGTTCAAAAGGATATCCGGGTAATTATAAAAAATATCGATTAATTAAAAATATTCAAAAACTTAAAAAAACAAAAAATCAAATTATATTTCATGCAGGAACGAAAAATTTAAATGGAAATATATTTTCAAATGGAGGAAGGGTATTAAATTTTACTAGTTTAGGGTTAAATTTTTCAAATATTCGAGATCAAATTATCAAACAAATTAAAATATTAAATTGGAAAGATGGTTTTTTTAGAAGCGATATAGGTTGGAGAGTCATTAAAAAATAAATGAGAATTATTAGTGGAAAATTCAAAGGAAAGAATATTGAATTTATAAAGTCTTCAATTACTAGGCCTTTAAAGGATGCGGTGAAGGAAAATATTTTTAATAAGTTAATACATTCTAATAATTTTAAAGTTCAGCTTGGCCTTGCAAACATCCTTGACTTATACTCAGGAGTCGGTTCTTTTGGCCTTGAATGCATCTCTCGAGGAGCTAGAAAAGTTACTTTTTTAGAAAGAGATAAAAATGCTCAAGATATTTTAAAAAGAAATCTAATTAAATTATCTATAATTAATCAGGCTAAAATTATTACAAACATTAAATATTTATTCAAGAATGATTTAAATGAAAAATATCATATCTTTTTTTTAGATCCCCCCTTTTTAGACAATTTATTTGTAGAAAATTTAAAGCTTATCAAAGATAAAAAAATTTTTTATCAGGATCATATTGTAATAATTCATAGAGAGAAAAACTCTAAAGATGAATTAAATAAATTTTTGAAAATTGTTGAGGAAAAGAATTACGGCCGTTCAAAAATAATTTTCGCTACTTTTAACTGAGTATTTTTTTTGTCGAAATCTTCACCTGTTCTACTGCTGGTTGATTGAACGGGTTTATATCAATCAGCCTTCCAACAAAGATTGTTTCTAATATAAAATAAGAAAATAGTTCACCTAATGTTTCCTCGTTTAATTCTTTAAGAATTATCTCTCTATAAGGAATTTTATTTTTTTTGAAAATTTGAGTAATTGCTTTTTTTTGGGCAATTTTAATTTGATGAATGCTTTTGTTATTTAGAAACTTCATTTGATTAGAGATTTTATTAATTTTAATTTTTGTCTTTACTTTTTCTTTTGAACTAAAAATGTGAAATAATTTATCTTTTGGTCCATCCAAATAAAGCTGTAAGAGACTATGATGATCTTTCGGAGCATTAGAAATTATAGGTAAAAAACCGTGCCTTTTTTTACCAAGACTCTCGGCTATTAACTGCTGACACCAATAAAGAAATTTTTCAAGTTCAGGAGCGTAATTTAGAAAAATTAGATTTTTATATTTTCTGTATTTTAATAAATTAGCCAACTTTAATGCGCTTTCTTTTAAAAAGTTTTTTGCTTTTCCATCAAGATATTTTTTAGTATTGAGTCTCAATTTTTTTATATTTACTCCCATTAAAAAGGCTGGAACAATTCCTACCTCAGAAAGCACAGAATATCGACCACCTATGTTTTTATTATGCTCAATGTAAAATAAGTTATATTTTTTCACTAAGGAATATAAAAAGTTATTTTTTTTTTCAGAAATAATAATTATATTCTTTGAGTTCTTTTTAATTATTTTTAGAAAAATTAGATTAGAGATTGTCTCTATAGTATTACCTGATTTCGATATAATTAAAAAAAGAGTCGCTTTTGATTTAATTTTTTTTTTCGCATTATAAATTTTATAATCATTTAAATCATCAAAAAATAAAAATTCTTTTTTAATTTTATTTAAAAGAAATTCATAAATAGTTTCAGCTCCTAGAATTGATCCACCCATGCCAATTACGATTATTTTTTTATAATTCTTGAACCTACTTAGTTCTGAGAAATTAAAATTAAATTTGTAATTCTTATTTAGGACATTTAAAATATTATCTATTTTAGATATATCCTTAGATATTAGACTAATTAATTTATCAAATTTCTTATTAAAGTTTTTTTGAGTGCGTTTATCAAGATATTTAGACTGGATAGAGTTTTTAAAATAAAAATTATTTCTCATTATTTACGTATTTTTTCTAAAATCGACTCCTCTGCTGATGATTTTTTTTTATTAGTGTCGACTTCTTCTCTAGGAAAATTCAGAATTTCTTGAATTTTTTTTTCATCTTTTTCATTAGCTCCAGCTTTAGTCCCTGGCTCAGGAAGTTTATTAAAGTCTGGTGGTAAGACTAAAGGTTTTCTCTTTTGAATTAAAAATTCATCTGTAGTGGTAATTTTTTCATTTCTCAAAACTTTGCCAGCATCTTTAAAACTTTGGCAAGATGTAAAGATTAAAGTAAAAAAAAGAAACAAAATAGTTCTACTCATTTTTAGTAAAAAAACCTTTCAAAATATAAATTAATATTCCGATTGTTATAAAAATATCTGCTACATTAAAGGTAAACCAATGAAAATTGCCATAGTGTAAATCTATAAAATCTGGAACACCTTTAAATACTATTCTATCATAAAAATTTCCTATTGCTCCACCAATAATTACAGAAAAAATAATTTTATCTGAGGTTTCTGACTTTAAACCAATATAAATCAAAAAACCAATTACTGCAGCTATCATCAATGAAGTGACGTTATAAGCTAAATTGTTTGATGTCGTGAGTAAACCAAATCCTATTCCTGTATTCCAAACTAAATCTAGATTGAGAAAATCATTAAGATAATAAGTATTGTCTGTAAAATTATCTAAAATTAAAACTTTTGTCAGTCTATCTAGAGAGAATAAAAAAAATATAAATATTATTAAATAAAAATTTTCTTTTTTGAGATAAATTTTTTTATTTTCAGAAAATTTTAAATTTATCATTATTTTTAAACTTCAGAACATCTTTTACAATCGATTTCTAATATTTTCCAACATCGAGGGCATTTTTTTCCTGAAGCCTTTTTTACCTGGATTTTTAGTTCGGCTCCGTTGGATGACTTACTTTTAGTTGCTTTAGAAGTGATAAAGTACTCTGCAAGATTCAAGCCCTCTAAGATTTTAAAATTACTTGCATTTACTGTTATTGATAGATCTGCCTCTAAGCTTGAACCAATCGTTTTGTTTGCTCTTTTTTCCTCAATAGCTATGTTTACCTCTTGCTTAATTCTATAAAGTTTTTTCCATTTGTCATTAAGCTCGTTATTTTTCCAATTTTTAGGAATTGACGGAAATTGATGCTCATGAATGCTTTCTTCAGATTTATCAATTAAGCTATGAATTTCATCTGTAGTAAAAACTAAAATTGGTGCGAACCATTTTAACAAACAATCTAAAATTATATTTAAAACTATAATACAATTTTTTCGTTTTTTTGAGTTAAGACTATCGCAATATAAAACATCTTTTCTAATATCAAAATAAAACGATGATAATTCTAAAGTGCAAAAATTTAGTAGCTCTTTGTACAATTTATGAAAATTATAATTTTTCAAATTTTCTTTTAACGATCGATCTATTAAGAATAGTTTATGGAGGATATACTGTTCGAGTTCATCAAAATTTTTAAAATCAACTTTCTCTAAATTTTGTTTTTCATGTCTATCCTTTAAATTGCCTAAAAGATATCTGAATGTATTTCTTATTTTTCGATATGACTCTGCGTGTTGTGATAGGATAGTTTTATCTATCCTGATGTCTTCTGAATAATCAGATGCAGCAACCCATGCTCTTAAAATGTCTGCACCGTAGTTTTTAAGAATGTCATCTGGAGAAATAACATTCCCTAAGGATTTTGACATTTTGACTCCTTTACCGTCTACAACAAATCCATGAGACAAAATACTTTCAAAAGGTGCTTTTCCTCTTGTTCCGCATGATTCCAAAAGTGAAGAATGAAACCAACCTCTATGCTGATCGGAACCTTCTAGATACATATCTGCTGGCCATTTTAAATCTTTTCTTTTCTCTAGTACAAAACTGTGTGTTGAGCCACTATCGAACCATACTTCAACAATATCATTAAGTTTTTCATAATCTTTGGCATCATAGTCATCACCTAAAAAAATTTTTGCATCATCTGCAAACCAACAATCAGAGCCTTGTTTCTCATAAAGTGAGGCAATTCTATCTATAATTTTTTGATCCCTTAATGGCTCTTTTGATTTTTTATTAATAAAAATTGGCAGTGGCACTCCCCAAACTCGTTGTCTTGATACACACCAATCAGGTCTTCCTTCAATCATTGACAGAAGTCTGTCCTTACCTTTATTTGGGTAAAAAATGGTTTCATTTATTGCTTTTACTGCTTTATCTCTCAATTTATTTTTTTGCATAGATATAAACCATTGAGGTGTTGCTCTGTAAATTAATGGAGCCTTAGATCTCCATGAATGAGGATAACTATGATTAAGTTTATCATTTTTGAGTAATTGTTTTTGCTCTTTTAATTTATCTATGACAATTGGGTCGGCCTTAAATACATGTGTATTAGTAAAAAAAGGCACTTCTTTAGTATAAACACCTGAATTATCAACCGTATAAAGCGATGGTATATTATTTTTAAGACACAAATTAAAATCATCTGGACCGTGGCTTGGAGCACAATGAACAATCCCCGTTCCCTGCTCTAAATTAACAAATTGAGCATCTAGCATCGGTACATCATAGTCAAAATCTAGTTTGAGAAATGGATGACTGCATATTGTTTCCTTAAATTCAGAACCCTTAAAAATTTTTATTTTTTTATAGTTTTTAATTTCACACTCTTTAGTAATCGACTCAATTAAATTTTTTGCAACCACTATTCTCTTGTTTTTAAAATGCTCAAGCTGGTCAATTTCCAAAACTGCATATTCAATATTGCTGTTAAAAGCTAATGCTTTATTAGCTGGTATAGTCCAGGGTGTAGTGGTCCAAATTATAATACTTGTGTCTTTTAAAAATTCCTTATTAGTTTTCTTAACTTTAAATGCAACATAAATTGTATTTGAGGTATGATCTAAATATTCTACTTCTGCATCAGCTAAAGCAGTTTTTTCAACCGTTGACCAAAGAACTGGTTTAAATCCTTGATATAAACTTCCATCTAATAGAAATTTGCCTAACTCTCTTACAATTTGAGCTTCTGCCTCGTAACTCATCGTTGAATAATAATTTTCAAAATCTCCAACAACTCCTAATCGCTTAAACTCTTTGATATGAATATCAATCCAACTTTTTGCAAATTCCCTGCATTCTTGTCTAAAGTCTTTAATTGGTACTTCATCTTTATTCTTTTTCTTTTTTTTGTATTGTTCTTCTATCTTCCATTCTATTGGTAGACCATGACAATCCCAGCCTGGAACGTAAACTGAGTCTTTTCCACTCATCTGGTGAAAACGAATAATCATATCTTTTAAAATTTTATTTAACGCAGTGCCCATATGTATATGACCATTCGCATAGGGCGGGCCATCATGAAGAATAAATTTCTTTTTTCCATTAGACTTTTTTCTAAGCTTTTCAAAGATTTTATTTTTTTCCCATTTCTTCAAAATTTCAGGCTCTTTGAGCGGTAAACTGGCTTTCATCGAAAAAGCCGTCTTGGGAAGTTGCAAGGTATCTTTTGACATTATTTTTTTGCCTCTTTTATATCAAGTTTGATTTGTTCTTTTAAATGTTTCAAATTCTTAAATTTTTTCTCTGGTCTTATAAATTTTTTAAAGTAAATACTAATTACTTTATTATATAAGTTTTTATTAATTCCAAAGATATTTGTTTCTAATAACAAATTTTTTCCTTTGAATGTTGGCCTATAACCTATATTTGCAATGCCGTTTTTATAAAAATTCTTACTTTTAACTTTAACAGCGTAAACTCCAAGCTTAGGTACAACATAATCATTCAATTTTAAATTACATGTTGGAAAACCAATTTTACGCCCTCTATTTTGTCCTTTTATCACTTTGCCATTAATACTCCAATCACGTTTTAATAGTTTATTTACTTCTTCTATTTTGCCTAATCTTATTTTCTTTCTTAAAAATGTGGATGATATTATTTTATTACGTTTTTTGTAAGGCTTAGTAACAATATTTTTAAAATTATATTTTTTCTCAAATTTTTTAAGTGTTTTTATATTTCCTTGTCTATTGAAACCAAACTTAAAATTTTTGCTTACATACAAATATTTACATTTTGTTTTTTTGGAAATTATTCTTTTTATAAACTCTTCTGCTGATTGGATTGAGAAATTAGTATTAAATTTAATTATAATTAAAAAATCTAATTTAAATTTTTTTAATTGAGTTTTTTTTTGTTCTAAGGAATTAATTCTATGATTCTTGATTTTTTTATTAAAAAACATTACTGGTACAGGTTCAAAAGTCATAACACCAAAAGGAATCTTGTTTTTTTTAGCTCTTTGTTTTGCCTCTTGGATAACTTTTTGATGACCTAAATGTAGTCCATCAAAATTTCCTATAGCTATGGCACCATTACAATGTTTTTTAGCTAAATTTGGAGTATTGTAAATTTTCATTTTACCATTTTAATTCTTTTTGAAAAAAATTTGCCTTAACATCATATTTTTCTAAAAGTTTGTTAAATTCTGAAAAGTTATTAAATTCTTTCCTGTGCACACCTTCAGATATAAATATACAATCTATTTTTAAATTATTTGCTCCTTTAATGTCTGTTCTTAAATTATCACCAATAGCTAAAGCTTTTTCGTTGGAACCAATACACATATCATAAACTTCTCTATATGGTTTACCAAAATAAACAACTTCTCCTCCAAGATCCTCAAAAACTTTCGCTACCGAACCGGCACATAATTCTTCAACCTTGCCCCTATGAACTATTAAATCTGGATTGGTGCAAATTAATTTTTTTGAAACATGTTTCAATAAAAAATCTTTATAATAATCCAAATCATTATCATAATCATCAAATAATCCAGTACATAAAATAAAATCACAGCTCTGAAGACTCGTTCTATAATCTTTTACTTTTTCAAATACAGAGGTATCTCTTGCTGGTCCAAGATGATAAAATTTTTTTCCGAATTTTTTTTGGTTTATTGCATGCATAGCAGCTTCGCCTGAGGTCATCACATTTTCTAGATATTTTTTGTCCATTTTCATTTTCACCAAAAAATTAATTACTTTAGAACTGGGTCTAGGGGCATTAGATAAAAAAACTATTTTTTTTGAATTTTTTTTCAGTTTGTCCACTGCTTCTAAAGCGCTAGGATTAAGAGTAACTCCATTATGCATTACTCCCCATAAGTCTATAATAAACGTATCATAGTTTTGGAATATATCTGCGAGGTGGTTTAGTTCTTTCAATTTGCTCTTCTTTCTCTCCTTTTAATACCTATTAATATAGTATTTAATGGTTTTTTAATGATTTTTGCCTCTTGAAATATGATTAAAACATACCATATCAACACTAAGTAAAAATTTATAGGAGAAAATACATATGAAATTTAGACCTCTGCACGATCGTGTGCTTATCAAAGTGCTAGACAGTGAGGAAAAAACTGCTGGTGGAATTATCATACCAGACACTGCTAAAGAAAAACCTCAAGAAGGCGAAGTAGTAGCTGTGGGACCAGGTGCCAAAAACGAAGATGGTAAAGTTTCTGCAATGGACGTAAAGGTTGGAGATATAGTTCTTTTTGGAAAATGGTCTGGAACTGAAGTTAAAATTGACGGTAAAGAATACAGCATTATGAAAGAGTCAGACATAATGGGAATTTCAAAAAGTAAAAAATAACTTTTATAGGAGAAGAAAATGGCAAAAATAATTAAATTTGATACAGAAGCAAGATCAAAAATGTTAACCGGTGTAAACACTCTTGCAAATGCTGTTAAAGTTACATTAGGTCCAAAAGGACGTAATGTTGTGATGGATAAATCTTACGGTGCCCCAAGAACTACAAAAGATGGTGTATCTGTTGCAAAAGAGATTGAACTTGAAGATAAGTTTGAAAACATGGGTGCTCAAATGGTAAAAGAAGTTGCAAGCAAAACAAATGATAACGCTGGTGATGGAACTACCACTGCAACTATTTTAACGCAAGCAATTGTAAATGAAGGGCTTAAATATGTTACTGCTGGGATGAACCCGATGGATATCAAAAGAGGTATAGACAAAGCAGTTGAGCAAGTAATAGATAAGTTAAAAACATCATCAAAAAAAGTTAAAGCTAACGAAGAAGTTGCTCAAGTTGGAACAATTTCGGCAAATGGTGAAAAATCTATTGGTGATATGATTTCTAAAGCTATGCAAAAAGTAGGAAATGAAGGTGTGATTACGGTTGAGGAAGCAAAAGGAGTTGAAACTGAATTGGATGTAGTTGAAGGTATGCAATTTGATAGAGGATATCTTTCTCCTTATTTCGTGACTAATACCGAAAAGATGACAACTGAACTGGAAAATCCTTTAGTTCTTTTAGTTGAAAAAAAATTAACAAACTTACAACCAATGGTGCCGTTATTAGAGTCAGTAGTTCAAGCTAATAGACCGTTGATGATTATATCTGAAGACGTTGAAGGTGAGGCTTTAGCAACTTTAGTTGTGAACAAGTTAAGAGGTGGTCTTAAAGTAGTTGCTGTTAAAGCACCTGGCTTTGGGGATAGAAGAAAAGCAATGTTAGAAGATATTGCTATTCTAACTGGAGGACAGGTCATCTCTGAAGATCTTGGAATTAAATTAGAGAACGTTAAAATAGGAGATCTTGGCTCTTGTAAAAAGGTAAAAATTGATAAAGAAAACAGTACAATAGTTGCTGGTGAGGGTAAAAAATCTGATATTGAAGCTAGATGTAATCAAATTAGATCTGAGATCAATGAAACAACTTCTGATTATGATAAAGAGAAACTTCAGGAAAGATTAGCTAAACTTGCTGGTGGAGTTGCAGTAATTAAAGTTGGCGGTGCTACAGAAGTTGAAGTGAAAGAAAGAAAAGACAGAGTTGAAGACGCTCTTAATGCAACTAGAGCTGCCGTTGAAGAAGGAGTAGTAATCGGTGGTGGTTGTGCATTACTTTACGCTGCACAAGATTTAGATAGTGTTAAAGTAAAAGGTGATGACCAAAAAGCTGGTGTAGAGATAGTTAAAAAAGCTCTTCAAGCTCCAATAAGACAAATTACTGCTAATGCAGGTGTCGATGGTTCAGTAGTTGTAGGTAAACTTTTAGAAGGTAAAAAAGCTTCTCAAGGTTACGATGCTCAGAATGAAGATTATGTAGATATGTTTGCTAAAGGAATTATTGATCCAACTAAAGTTGTAAGATCAGCATTACAAGATGCTGCTTCAATAGCTGGACTACTAATTACAACAGAAGCAATGATCGCAGACAAACCTGAGGAAAAAGATGCTGGTCCTGCAATGCCTCCAATGGGCGGTGGAATGGGTGGAATGGGTGGAATGGGTGGAATGGGAATGTAATTTCACCTACCCAAAAGATTTTAAAAAAGGCTGCAATTTTGTAGCCTTTTTTTTTGCAATAAATAAACACGCATTTGAACTTAGTATCAAACCATCCTTAAGAACTCTTAAATTATTATCAGCCAAAGTTTTGCCTGTAGAAGTTATATCTGAAATGATTTCAGAAGAGCCTATAAATGGATAAGTTTCAGTAGCACCAAGACTAGGAATTAATTTATATTGGGTTACTCCTTTAGAAATCAAAAAATCATTAGTAAGGTTAGGATATTTAGTAGCCACTCTTAGTCTGGTATTTCTTTTGGATCTTATATCAAATGATACCTCTTCAAGATCAGCAATAGTCTGAACATCTATCCAATCATTAGGCACTGCGATAACTAGGTTGGCATTACCAAAATCAAGTTTTTTCTGAATATTTATTTTTCTCTGTAAATTTTTATCAGACTCTTTTAAGAGATCTAATCCAGATATACCTAAGTCTAAAGTGCCGTCTCCTAATCTTTGAATAATTTCTTTGGCGTGAAGAAAAATAATTTTGATCTTGGATTCATTTTCAATAGTCCCAAAATAATTTCTTTCTTTTTCACTTTGCAGAATCTTATGTCCTGTATCATTAAAAAATGATATTGCTTTATCTTTCAATCGTCCTTTACTTGGAATACCTATTGTAATTAAGTCTTTCATATATTTTTTAAATTGATTGCAGCTCCAACAGCCGGGGTATTCTTTTTAGCTCCTAAACTTTTAAGTAAATCATCATAACGACCTCCTCTAGCAATTTCTTCTTTATCTGATAATACTTCAAACACAATTCCAGTATAATATTCTACATCTCTTCCAAAATTAGCAATGAATATTATATCTTGATTAAGTTTTTTTAAATTTAAAATGGATTTAAATTCTTTGAATACATTTTTTTTGAGATTATTTTTTTTAGCAAAATCTAACAATCTTTTGTCAAGTTCTGAAAGTTTACAGTTTATTTTTAAAAAGGATTTAATAATTTTAACAATTTTCTTCCCATCGGCAAAAGATCTTGGATCTTGGATCTTTTTATCAAATCTTTTTAATATTTCTGAAACTGATCTGCCAGCTATTATTTCATTTTGATTTTTTTTTTTCATTTCATAAAATCTTTTTTTATCAGCATCAAAAGTTATTGCGTCAATATCGGTATTTTTTTCCAATCTTTTCAAAAGCTCCTCGAAATAACTTGGTCTCCAAAAATGTCTAATAAGTCTTAATTTCCATCTTTCAGGCATATCCAAAGCATTAACTAAACTTTTAAATAAACCAATATCACTAACCTTGATTAAAATTTTTTTTCTTTTTATCTTCTTTGCTGAACTTAAAATTGTACTTATTACTTTAAAATCATCCTGAATTTGATTTTTTGAACCCAGAATTTCAATCCCCAATTGGTCATAGATAACATTTGTGCCTTTATTGCCTGATCTTCTATATGCTTGTCCAGTATAATAAATTTTTGAGGCAGATTTTTTTTGTAAGAAACTTATACATGAAGCTACAGTTAAATCTGGTCTTAAACACATTGTTTTTCCATCTTCTCCGTCAAAAGTAAGCATTGAACTTCTAAACTTTTCTCCTGATCTCTCAATAATATAATCTGAGTCTAAAAGCGTATCGGGTTCCGATAAAACAAAACCATTACTTTTAAAATTTTTTATTATAGTTTCAGATAATTTTTTTGATTTCATTTACTAATTCATTTACTTCAATTGATAGTTCTTTACCGCTACTTAAATTTCTTAAGGTTGGTTTGCCTGATTTAATCTCATCCTCACCATACAAAATAACAGCTGGAGATTTTATTTTGTTCGCATATTCCATCTGTTTTTTTAATTTACTCTCTCCTGGATAGATTTCTGCGCTGATACCAGCTTTTCTTAATATCGTTTGTACTTTTATGTACTCTTTCATGGAATTTTTATCAAATACACAAATCACAATTGGTTTTGATTGTTTTATTTTAAACTCCTTTTTTTGCATCAATGCATAAACCAATCGATCTAATCCTATTGATATACCTGTGGCAGGAGCATCAAATTTGCCAAAATTATTTACTAAATTATCGTATCTACCTCCACCGCCTATAGAGCCAAATTGAATTACTTGCCCTTTATTATTTTTTATATCAAACTTTAAATTTACTTCGAAAATTACTCCAGTGTAATATTCCAGACCTCTTATAATTGACGGATCAAATTCAAAATTACTGAAATTATAATTTTTAAAAATTGTTAATATCTCTAATAGATCTTCTGTCTCGGGTGATTTTTTCTTAAGTGTTTCCTCTATTATTTCAATATCCTTAGATTTTAAATTAGCACCTTTTGTAAAATCTCCAGATTTATCTTTTCTACCAGCGCCTAGCAGTTCTTTTACTCCATTCCAGCCTAGCCTATCAATTTTATCTAAAGCTCTTAAGGCAGTAAGTTTTTGCTGATTTTCATTTACATTTATTTTTTTAAATAATTCTTCAGTTATTTTTCGAGATGAAATCTTTATTATGTATTCTGATTTAGTGAGGTTACATTTTTCAAGAATTTCTGAAATCATAACACATAGCTCAGCATCTGCTTGTAAACTTTTTGTTCCAACAAAATCAGCATCGAATTGTAAAAATTCTCTGAATCTACCAGGTCCTGGTTTTTCGTTTCTCCAAACAGTTCCAAGTTGATATCTTTTAAATGGCTTTGGAATTTCTAAGTAATTTTTTGCTACATACCTAGCTAGAGGTGCTGTAAGATCGTATCGTAAGGATAACCATTTATTTTCATCTTTAAATGAAAAAACACCTTCATCTGGTCTTTCCTTATCTGGTAAAAATTTTCCTATACTATCTGAATACTCAAAGCTTGGTGTTTCAAGGTATTGAAAACCATACTTGATCATAACTTCTTTAATATTAGAAATTATAAAATCACGCACGAGTAATTCTTTTTCTTGCCTATCTACAAACCCTAATGGAAGTTCTTTAGAAGGGTTATTCTTTTTTTCTTTTGTCATTTTTTGGTACAGCAGGGTGGATTCGAACCACCGACCCCTAGTTCCACAAACTAGTGCTCTAACCAACTGAGCTACTGCTGCATCCCTGTTATTTTTATCTTAATTTTAATTAAATTTATATATTTTTGATTATAAGCTAAGCAATAGCCTAGCGTGCATTCTGTGCGAATGTGATCTGATTGTTGAATTGATTCTATATAATCTAACCATAATAACTTTTTAGAAAAAAAATGTGACTTTTTCAAGGTGAATTAACGGGACAATAAAAATAGATTAGACTAAAGTTAATGTCCCGATAATCAGTGATTTTGGAAATTTAGATTAAGATGTTTTCTGCAGTTTTACTGCTGAAGGACCTTTTTCTGTGCTCTCCACTTCAAACGTTAACTCATCACCCTCGTTTAAATATTTTAAACCAGCTTCTCTAACCGCAGAAGAATGGACGAACACGTCTTTTTCTTTGTCTTCTCTTTCAATGAAACCATATCCTTTAGTTCCGTTGAACCACTTTACTTTTCCTTTTAGTGTACTCATATTTACTTTTTCCTTATTATTATTAACTTTAACTAACCATTAGTTAGTCTTGTTCACCTTAAATAGATTTGCTTGAGAAAAGTCAATAGAAGAATCATATTATTTGACGCAATTGTTTTCGTGCAACAATACTAAAATAACGCAGTAATTAAGCCGACTATTGCCACGAGTCCCAACCCCAAATAAAGATATTTATTTTTATGAAAATGAGATTTGAGTTTTACTATACCTCTTTGTTTATAGCTCAAGCTTCCATCAACCAAATTTGAAGATTTGCTAAAACCTTGATCTCTTCCAATTTGTAAAAATTTCAATTTTCTATGATCATAGATTTCCTCTTTTGAAAAAGATTCAAAACTTTTTAAATTTTTAATTATTGAATACTTGATATCCTCTGCAATACTCTCTGGATCTCTATGGGCCCCACCGAGTGGTTCAGGAATTACTTCATCAATAATTTTTAGTTTTAACAAATCTTTTGCTGTCAATTTCATTGCCTCTGCTGCTTGTAAAGATTTACTTGGATCGCGCCACAAAATTGAAGCGCAACCCTCTGGAGATATAACAGAGTAAATTGAATTTTCTAACATTATTACTTTGTTTGAGGACGCTAAAGCAATTGCTCCTCCAGATCCACCTTCTCCAATTATAATAGAAATATTTGGCACAGATAATGACATACAACACTCAATAGAGTTAGCAATTGCAGAGGCTTGCCCTCTATGCTCTGCGCCTATTCCAGGATACGCACCAGGTGTATCAATAAAACTAATTACCGGAATTTGAAATCTATCAGCAAGCTTCATTAATCTTATACATTTTCTATATCCTTCAGGTCTCATCATTCCAAAATTTCTTTCAATTCTACTATTTAAATCTTCTCCTTTTTCCTGACCTATTATTAAAACAGATTTATTACCTATTAAACCAAATCCAGCTATTACAGACTTATCATCACCAAAATATCTATCTCCTGATAGAAGAGTAAACTGTGAAAATATTTTTTTTATATAAAAATTTGCCTTAGGGCGATCTTCATGTCTTGCAACTTGAGTACGCTGCCAATTATTTAAGTTCGAATAAATTTCTTGTAATTTTTGATTAATTTCTTGTTGGGTATTTTTTATCTTATCTGTATCAACTTCTGAAATTCCTTCAGACCCAAAAGGGCTTTTTAAGCCATCAACTTCTTGTTCTAGCGCTTTAATCTCTTTTTCAAAATCTAAATAATTTTTCATATAAAATGGTACAATTATAATAGTATTATTATATTATAAAATATTGTAAAGATCAGCTCATAATGGAAATGATTGCTAAAAATGGCCTAAAAGTTAGTTCAACTTTATTGGAGTTTATTAACAAAGAGGTAATTCCTGGTACTAATATTGATATTGAAAAGTTTTGGAGTAAATTTTCAAGTATCGTCCATGAACTATCTCCAATTAATAAAGCTTTGATTTTTAAAAGAGAAACAATCCAAAAGAAAATAGATGATTGGCATGTATCTAATAAAGGCAAAGATTTCAATAAAAATGAATATATGAATTTTTTAAAATCTATTGAATACCTTATTGAGAAAGAAAATGACTTTAAAATAGAAACTACCCGCGTTGATGAAGAAATATCATCTATAGCTGGCCCGCAACTTGTAGTTCCAGTGGACAATGCAAGATATGCTCTTAATGCAGCAAACGCAAGGTGGGGAAGTTTATATAATGCTTTATATGGAACGGATGTAATCTCTGGGGAAGTTGGCGAAATCTGGAATCAGGAAAGAGCAATTAAAGTGATAAATTTTGTAAGGGATTTTTTAGACGAAAATTTTCCTTTGTTAAAAACAAGCTGGAGAGAAATATCAAAAATTCAAGTATTAGAAAAAAAATTGGTTTTAGTCTCGGGATCAAATAAAGATTATTTAAAAGACGATGGTCAATTCATTGGTTTTAATGGTATTGAAGATAAGCCAGACTCAATTTTAATTAAAAATAATAATTTACATATAGACATTCTAATTGACTCGAATACACCTGTAGGAAAAATTGATAAGGCAAATATATCTGATGTATTTACAGAGTCAGCTCTATCTACAATAGTTGATAACGAAGACTCTGTTGCAGCAGTTGATGCGGAAGATAAGGTAAGATGCTATCGGAATTGGCTTGGGCTTATGAAAGGAGATTTAACATCTATATTTGAGAAAAATGGAAAAAGAATTGTTAGAAAGCTAAATCCTGACAGAACTTATATCTCAAAAGAAGGAGAAAAAATTAATCTACATGGTAGAGCATTACTGCTAAATAGGAATGTGGGTCATTTAATGACAAATCCGAGTATTTTATTAAAAGATGGATCAGAGATACCTGAAGGTATTATGGATGCATTTATATCTACTTTGTGTGCTTTACATGATTTTAAAAATAAAAAGAACTCAAGAACTGGCTCGGTTTATATTGTGAAACCAAAAATGCATGGGCCTGAAGAAGTTGCGTTTACAAATACTTTATTTGAAAAAGTAGAGGAAACACTAGGTATAGAAAAATATTCTATAAAGGTTGGAATAATGGATGAAGAAAGAAGAACAACAGTAAATTTAAAAGAATGTATTCGGCAAGTTAAAAATAGAATAGTTTTTATAAATACAGGATTTTTAGATAGAACTGGAGATGAAATGCATACTTCATTTGAGTCAGGTCCAATGATTTTTAAAGGTGATATGAAAAAATCAAAATGGCTTAACTCTTATGAAAATTGGAATGTTGATATAGGTTTAAGTTGTGGTTTTTCAGGCAAAGCTCAAATTGGAAAAGGAATGTGGGCTATGCCTGATCAGATGGCAAATATGATGGAGCAGAAAATCGGACATCCAAAATCTGGTGCAAATTGTGCTTGGGTGCCATCTCCAACTGCAGCAACTTTACATTCTCTTCACTATCATAAAGTAAATGTTTTTGATGAACAAAAAAAAATCAAATCAAGAGATAAAGCATTAGTAGAAAATATATTGGAGATTCCAAAAGCTGACAGACCTAACTGGTCGATTGAAGACATTACTCGCGAATTAGAAAATAATGCGCAAGGTATTTTAGGTTATGTCGTGCGATGGGTTGACCAAGGTGTAGGATGTTCAAAAGTACCAGATATAAATAATGTCGGGCTTATGGAAGATAGAGCAACTCTTAGAATATCATCTCAACACATTGCTAACTGGCTTCATCACAAAATTTGCAGCAAAGAGCAAGTGATGCAAATAATGAAAAAAATGGCAAGAATTGTTGATGAACAAAACAAAAGCGACCCTAAGTATAAAAAAATGTCAGATAATTTTGATAAATCAATAGCTTTTTCAGCTGCTTGCGACCTTGTATTTAAAGGCAGGAAACAACCATCAGGCTACACTGAGCCGCTATTGCATGAAAAAAGATTGGAAAAAAAGGCTTCTAATTAACTATCAGTTACTGGAATTCTATTTTTAAAAGCGGAAAGTAGAGTACCATCATCAAGCTGCTCTATTTCACCACCTACCGGCAACCCTTGGGCTAATTTTGTAATTTTAATTTTATCATTTCTAATAGTATCTTCTATGTAATGAGCAGTAGTTTGCCCTTCAACTGTAGCACTTGTAGCAATGATAACCTCTTTAAGGTTATTTTTTTTAATTCTTTTTACTAAAGAATCAATTAATAAATTCTTTTGCTCATAATTTTCGTTTGAATTTAAAGTTCCTCCCAAAATATGATAATGACCCTTATAAATATTAGCTGAGTCGATAACCCACATGTCTGCTAAATTTTCTACAACACAAATTTTATCATAAGAATTATCCGAGGAACAAATACAAATCTTATCTATAATTTTTAAATTTCCACAATCGACACAGCGAACTACTTTTTTATAAACTTGGGCTAATGATTTAGCCAAAGGTTTTACCATGTTGTCTTTGTTATTAATTAATTTTAATATTATCCTTTTCGCTGATTTGGGCCCAAGACCTGGCAGCTTTGAAAATTGTTGAATTAGATCATTTATTTCAGGTATGTCGTTATCCATTAAAAAGGTAGTTTAAAATCTAGTGGAAGATTTAACCCCCCTGTAATTTTAGAAATTTCTTCTGCTGATTTTTTTTTCAAATTTTCTTTAGCGTTATTAAATGCAGCAATAATTAAATCATTTATTATTTCTTGACTCTCTTTTTTTGCTGCATCTGAAATAATTATTGATTTTAACTCATAATCACCACTCAATACTACTTTTACTAAGTTTCCACCTGACATTCCCTCGACTTCGATCTTTTTTATTTGATCTTGAGCTTCTTTCATTTTTTCTTGCATTGCTTTTGCTTTTGATAACATATCAGAAAAATTAGTCATTTATTCCTTCCTTTTTACATCAATTAATTTAGCATCAGGAAAAGCTGATTCTATATCTTTTGCAATATCACTATCTTTAAAATCTTTGAGTTGATTTTTTTGGCTCTCTAATTTTTTTTCATAAATACTTTTTGCCTCCAAATTTTTACTTAAAGAAATTATCCATCTTTCTTCAGTCCATTGATGTAATTTTTCAGTTAGATTTTTGATAAAATTTTTATTTAATTTCTCATTGAAGGAGATATCAATTTTTCCTTTATTAAAACTCACCAGCTTTACGTTTCTTTCTAAGTCATATTTAAGTTCGATTTCTTTCTCTTCATTTGCGTGATCAATCAAATCTTGAAAGCTTAAGATTTCCACTTTTGATTTTTTTTTTTCAATTGTTGAGCTTTTAACAGGACTGGTTTTTATTTGATCAGTATTTTTTAACTGATTTTTAACTTGGTTAGGTAAACTTTTTTCTGAACTACTATCGTTTTTTTGAATTTCAGTAAAATTTTCTTGATTATTGACAGATTTATCGTTTTGATTGTCGGAGTCTTTCAATAAATCAAGATTTTTTAAATGTACCAATTGCATTAAATACATTTCTAAGGTCAAGTTTTCGTTTCCAACTATTCTAAGATCATCGATTGTTTTTATAGTAAGTTGCCAAAATAATCCTATATCTTGCATATCTATATTAGAGGAATACTGATTAATCATTTCTAGCTCCGTTTCAGAGATGGAAGAGTCTTTTTCTACAGTCCCTAAATTTATTCTTCTGCTAAAAAGATATATAACTTCTAAAATATCATTTAGAAAATTTTTGGCATCCAAACCATCATTCAATAAATCTTTGAGGTTTTTCAAAGCTTGTTTCTCATTTCCACTCAATACTTCTTTGAATAATGAAATGACTTTGGATTTGTCAGCAAGACCGAGCATTTCCCTAACATTATGTTCCTCAATAATATTATTTTCATTGATTGATTGTGAAATTAAAGCTCTGTCAAGCAGCGATACCGAGTCTCGTACAGAGCCCTCGGAAGTCCTTGCAATTAATTTGATGGCGTCATCTGTAATACTTCCTTTTTCTTTATCAGCTATTTTCTTTAAATGCTTGCAAAGTAATTCAATGCTGACTCTTTTAAGATCAAATCTTTGGCATCTTGATAAAATAGTAACAGGAATCTTTCTTACCTCTGTTGTAGCTAAAATAAATTTTAAACTGGGTGGAGGCTCCTCTAATGTTTTCAGTAATCCATTGAACGCTTGTTTTGATAACATATGAACTTCATCAATTATAAATATTTTGTATTTAGCACTTGTAGGGCTATATTTTGAATTTTCAATAAGCTCTCTTATATCGTCTATACCTGTTTTTGATGCAGCGTCCATTTCTAAGATATCTATATGATTTGAATTAATTATTTCTTGACAAGTTGTACAAAAATTTTTTTCAAAGCATTTTTTATTTGGATCTTTATTCTTTTCACAATTCAATGCTTTTGCAATTAGTCTAGCGGTTGTAGTTTTTCCGACACCTCTTATACCTGTTAAAAGGTAAGCATTAGGAGTTTTTTCTAACTTAATTGCATTTGTGATAGTTTGTACCATCACCTCTTGACCAATTAAATCTTTAAACTCTTGTGGCCTGTATTTTAAAGCTAAAATTTTATTCTTCATTTTTTTAAGAGGCAGGCAACAACCTGAATAATTTTCACTACGGCTGCTTCTTTTCAGACCTGACCGGGTTTATGAAACATCCACCTGATGCCAACCTCAATATGAGTATATCAACATCAATTTGAATACTACAATAGTAGAATTGAAATTTGTGGACTATTTTTGCCTAAATGCTGATGCTTCATAAACTCCCAAAATGTCAAGAGTTTCAGTATGAAATCCAAGTTCCTCTAGTGCCTTTTTTACTCCAGGTTGTTCTATATGACCTTCAAGATCCAAATAAAAATTTGCTTGTTCAAAAGTATTCTTTACAGAAAAACTCTCAAGCTTTGTTAAATTAACTTGATTAGTTGCAAAACCACCAAGACATTTATAAAGCGCCGAAGGTTCACTTTTAACTCTAAAAATACAACTAGTAATAAATTTTTTTTCTTTTATAAAATCGGGTTGTTCAATATTTTTTCCCATTATTAAAAAACGAGTGACATTACCTTTTTCATCCTCAATATTTTTCTCTAGGATTTTCAAATTATATATTTTTGCAGAAAGTTCTGACGCTATAGCAGCTATTGTTTTATCATTTCCATCAGCTAATTCTTTTGCAGATCCTGCAGTATCTGCTGAGATTATTGATTTAAATTTTTTTTTTGTTATTATATTTTGACATTGGCCAATCGCTTGTGCGTGACTTCTTACAAATTTGATATCATTCAAACTAGCCTCTGGTTTACATAATAGGTTGTGTTCAACTACCTGAAAATGTTCTCCATGAATTTGCAATTTATATTTTGGAAGAAGATAGTGTATATCGGCAACTCTTCCTGCAAGAGAATTTTCTATTGGTATTACTATTTTATAATCAGGATCGTTATAAGCCTGTTTAAAAGTTTCCTCAAAAGTTGCACAAGTTTTTATCACTGCATCTTTATAAAGATTTTCAACTGCGATATGTGAGTATGCTCCAAGTTCACCTTGGATAGCAATTTTTTTTTTACTCATTTGTTTCCATTATTTTTTGGATTTCATCAAAATCTTTTTCAGTATCTACACTTAAAGGTTTTGAATTTACAAAACCAACATGAATCTTCATCTTATTTTCAAACGCTCTCATTTGTTCTAAATTTCTTTCTAACTCTAGCTTACTTCTTTTAAGATTTACATACTTTATTAATGCCTCTCTAGTAAATCCATAGATCCCTATATGGTGGTAGGCATAATCATTATGACCTGTAGTAATACTTCTATCAAAATCTGAGACTGGAGAAAAAGTTGAATTTTTTATTGCTTCTTCGATCTTATTATTAGGCACATGACTCGTAAACACTTTGACTACGTTAATATCATAAACTTCGTCAACTAGTAAAGCAGAAGCTAAGGTTCCAATTTCACATTTACCATTCCACATATAATCGATTAATTGTTTAATTGACTCAGGGTTAATATTTGGCATATCACCTTGAAGATTTACAATTATTTTTGGTTTTTCTTGTAATGTTTTTTTAAAAACCTCAAAAACTCTATCAGTTCCAGTACGATGTTTTTGTGAGGTTAGTATTGCATTTCCGCCATAACTTTTCACTTTATCTATTATTTGCTGATCGGGAGTGGCCACATAAACTTCTCCAGCTTTAGATTTCTTTGCGGCGTCATAAACATGAAGAATCATCTCTTTATTATTTATAAGTTTAAGAGGTTTATTGGGTAATCGCTGAGCGCTCAGTCTTGATGGTATTATTATTGCAGTTTTATTCATAAATTATGCGTCCTAGAGACGCAAAAAAATTTGGTAATTTTAAGTTTTTTTTTAAAAACTCATGTTATACGTCTTTAAAGTATTTACCAAAATTATGGATAGTTTTGAAATAAATAAAATAATAGCTGCAGTTCTTTTGACGGCCTTAATTGTTATTGGAATTGGAAAGTTTACAGACATATTATTTCACGTAGAGAAACCAGAACAATCAGCCTATAAAGTGGATGGGCTAGAAGTTGCCTCAGCCAATAACGTAACTGAAGCATCCGATAAGCCTCCAGAGATAGTAGATATTAAAGCCCTACTAGCTATGGGAGACTTAGCTCATGGAGAAAAAGTTTTTAAAAAATGTAGCGCTTGTCATATGATTGCAGCAGATGGAAAAAATATGATAGGCCCAAATTTATGGAATGTAATTGGAAGAACAGCTGGCTCAGTAAGTGATTATAAATATTCTAAGGCAATGGTTGCCTATGCCAAAGAATGGTCTTTTGAAGAAATGAATAGTTATTTAATCAAACCACAGGCTTATATTAAAGGAACGAAAATGGCTTTTGCAGGACTTAGAAAAGAAAAAGATAGAGCATCAGTTATTTTATATATGAATTCAAAAGGTGACAATCCTAAACCTTTACCTTAATCAAGACACCATTTAATTATGCTTTTTTGAGCGTGCACCCTGTTTAACGCTTGTCTCCAAACTACTGATTGCTTTCCATCTATTACTTCATCCGTAACTTCTTCTCCTCTACCTACTGGAAGACAATGCATAAAAATAGCATCTGAATTAGCCTTGCTCATTAATTTCTTATTTACTTGGTAGGGTTTTAAAGTTTTCTTTTTAAAAACTTTGTTTACTTTATCATTCATTGAGATCCATTTGTCAGTCATTATACAGTCAGCGCCGATAGCTGCTTCTAGAGGTTTAGGAGTTATTGTTAATTTCACTTTCTCTTTTTTGGCTAACTTTAATATATTTTTGTTAGGAGAATATTTTTTTGGACAACCAATATTGAGCTTGAAATTGAATTTGCTAGCAGCTTCAATTAAAGAATTTGACATATTATTATTTCCATCTCCAATCCAGGAAACAGTTTTGCCCTCAATAGAACCATTGCTTTCCTCATAAGTAAGAATATCAGACATAATTTGACATGGGTGACTGACATCAGAAAGGCCATTAATAATTGGAATATCTAAATGCTTTCCAAACTCCTCTAAATTTTTGTGAGATGAGGTTCTCAACATAACAATATCTACATACTCAGATAAAACCTTTGCAGTATCTTTTAAGCTCTCATCTCCCTTTCCGTAATGTATTCCATCTGGATTTAAAATAATTGATGATCCACCTAATTGCTTTACAGCAATATCAAATGACATTCTTGTTCTTGTTGAGGGTTTCTCAAAAATCATAGCCATCGACTTACCTTCAAAGGGCTTATCTTCATCAGGCGCAGATTTGTTTAATCCAGATCTATTTTGTTTTCTCTTCTTTGCTTCTTCAATAATCGCTCTAAGCTCTACTGAAGAACAGTCAGAGATATTTATAAAGTTTTTCATTTAAAATTTTTTGCAAACTTTCTCTATTATTTTTAAACCTAAGTTTATTTCGTTCTTTGTTACATTTAAAGGAGGCAAAAGTCTGACAACATTTTCAGCAGCTCTCACAGTCAATAAATTATTATCTAAAAGTTTTTGAATAAATTTAGCTTGATTTACATGAAGACAAAGTCCAATGAGCAGTCCTTTACCTCTTACTTCTTTAATAACTTTAGGATACTTATTTTTAATTTTATCAAGTTGATTTATAAAATATTTTCCATTTTTGCTAACATTGTTTAAGAAGCCTTTTTTAAACATTACATCCATCACCGCGTTTCCAGCACTCATTGCTAATGGGTTTCCTCCAAATGTTGATCCGTGAGTCCCTGGCTTCATGCCTGATGCTACTTTTTTATTAACTAAAACTGCACCTATAGGAAAGCCACCGCCAATCCCTTTTGCTATTGGAACAATATCAGGTTTAATTTTTGCATATTCAAAAGCAAAAAATTTACCACTTCTTCCAATTCCACATTGCACCTCATCAAGAATTAATAAAATCTTTTTCTTATCACATAATTTTCTTAAGCCTTTGAGGCAAAAATCTGGAATAACTTTAATGCCTCCTTCTCCCATTATTGTCTCCACCATAATAGCTGCTGTTCTACTAGTTATAGCCTTTTCTAAACCTTTATGATCACCAAAGTTAAAATGATCAAAACCATCAACTTTAGGTTTAAAACCTTCAATAGCTTTTTTACTATTACTTGCAAAAATTGCAGCGATAGTTCTCCCATGAAAACTATTATTTATACAAAGCACTCTATTTTTTCTTGGTTGACCTTTTGAATAAAAATATCTTCTAGCAAATTTTATAGCTGCCTCAGTTGCTTCAGCACCAGAATTTTGAAAAGTTACATAATCTGCAAATGTTTTTTGGGCTAATCTTTTTGCCAATCTCTCTTGCTCAGGTATAGTAAAAACGTTTGAAACGTGCCATAATTTTTTCGATTGTTTATTGATAGATCTAATTAAATAGTCGTTAGCATGACCAAGGCAATTTACAGCAATTCCTTGAACGAAATCTAAATATTTCTTTCCATTCGTTGTATATAAGAAACTTCCTTTTCCTTTGGAAAAAGAGATTTTCTTTCTGTTATAAGTATTTAAAATTTTACTCATGATTTTATTTTATAGCCTTTTTTATACAATAAATAACAAACAAGCCAGCTAACAAAGCTTAGGGCAGTTAAATATACTAAACCAACAGAGATTGAACCGTCTGAAGTGCCAATAAAACTATATCTAAAACCATCAATCATATAAAAAAATGGATTTACTTTACTTACTGCTTGCAAAAAGTCAGGGAGTCTCTCTATTGAATAAAAAGTACCTGATAAGAAAGATAATGGAACTATTACAAAATTAGTAACTGTCGCCATGTGATCAAATTTTTCAGCCCATAGCCCAGCAATTATTCCAATATTTCCTAAGATAAATGAAGAAAGTAAGGTGAACGCTATTAGCATTAAGTAATTTTTTATTTCAATATCAATAATTATATGAAATACAATAATTGAGACTAATCCGATTACTACGCTTCTTGTTACAGCCGCAAGAGAAACTGAGATCGTAACTTCTCCAGCAGATAGAGGAGCAAATAATAAATCGACTATAGTTCCATCAATTTTTTTAATCATAAAAGATGAAGAAGAATGAGAAAAAGATTGTTGAATTACCTGCATAGAAATCAACCCTGGCGCTAAAAAAGTTATAAAAGGCACTCCAAGAACATCGCCTCTATCTGCTCCAATAGCTAAAGATAAGACAAGTAAAAAGAGTAAAGATGAAACTAGTGGAGAAAAGATAGTTTGTATCCACACAATTAAGAATCTTAGAACTTCTTTTTTATACAAAGTCCATGTTCCGTACCAATTAATTAATCCAAATCTTCTTTTTCCAATTTTATATTTTTTCGAAATTTCAACCATTGATAGTCTTATAACCTGTTATTAAAAAAACTGTGCAAAACTAAATCTACTCACAGCTTTGATGCGTTTTAATGTTTTAAACCCCAATATTATGCCCTAAGTTTTTAATAATTACTAAATATTGTAATTATATACTATGAGTTGGACAGAAGAAAAAGTCGCTAAATTAAAAGAACTCTGGTCTAAAGGGCATACTGCAAGTCAGATAGCCGAAGCATTAGGTGAAACCACTAGAAACGCAGTAATCGGTAAAGCTAATAGGTTAAATTTAGAAGCTAGAGCCCCTTCAAAGCAATCTAATTCACCTAGAACCAATGATAATAAACAGATTAGAAGAGGACCAGCACCAACATCAAGAAAAGCTAAATTTCAATCAATTTTATTAGATAAAAACTTCGAGCCAGAAAACCCTAAATCTCTTGAAGAACTTACAGACGAAACGTGCAAGTGGCCTATAGGTCATCCTAATGAGGAAAAGTTCTATTTTTGCGGTAGAAAACCTGAAGGAGATTTTCCTTATTGCAAACTTCATGTTTTGTATGCCTTTCAACCTAAAAATCAAAAAGACGATGATCTTGGTGATGAGATACCAGAATTTATCGAGAAAAAAGTTAAAGCCTCGTCTGGTTAACAAAACTTTAACATTACAATCATATAATTGATTATGAAGTTTATTAAAAAATACCTTAAATGGTTAAGTACTTTTTTAGTTCTTACAGGTATTTTATTAACAAATTTGAATATGTATCCAGTAAATATAATGTTTCATGGAGCGGGAGTTGTTGGATGGACTATTGCAGGTTTTATTTCTAAGGATAAAGCAATATTAACCAATTTTGGGTTGCAGATTCCATTATTTATTATTGGTTTTTATCAAATTTTGGTTCCGTAAGTTCGGGACACTTCAATACATTTTTTATGAGGAAAATAAAAACAATATTATTTGTTTGTACTGGAAACTCTGCGAGAAGCATAATAGCGGAAAGTATTGTAAACAATAATTTCCGAAATCAATTCATCGCATTTAGCGCTGGAAGTAATCCTTCAGGAAAAATCAATCCCTACATTAAAGAGTATCTTGAAGGAAAAAAATTTAATTTAGCCACGTATTATTCGAAAAATTTTGATGAATTTTTAAAAAATGATATTGATATTGATTACGTGATTACAGTTTGTAATAACGCCAATAAAGAAGTTTGTCCTGTATGGCCCAAAAAAAAGACCATTACGCACTGGGACATCGCGGACCCTGTTGAAAAAATTAAAAAAACTAAAAATAAAGATAAAATAAATTTAATAGCTGAAGAAACTTATAATATAATTAATGAAAAAATTAAACATTGGGTAAAAAATGAAAAGTAAAAAGATATTTATTGGTGAATTTATAGGAAGTTGTTTTTTAGTCATGATTATTGTTGGTTCAGGTATTATGGCTCAAAATCTAACTGATGATATCGCTGTAATGTTAATAGCGAATACTTTAGCTACAGGTGCAGGATTATTTGTTCTGATTACTTCAATCGGTGATATCTCCGGCGCACATTTCAATCCTGTCGTTACTTTAGCAATGTATTTTACCAACAAGATTAAAAAAAATTTAATTATCACTTATATCTCTGCTCAAATCTTAGGTTGCATGTTAGGGGTAATGTTAGCAAATTTTATGTTTGATCTTCCTTTGTTACAGCTTTCACAGAAGATAAGACCTGGAATAAATATTTTTACAGCTGAGATCATTGCAACTTTTGGATTAATTTTTGTGATATTTGGATCTTTAAAGAGCGGCAAACTTGCGGTCGCTTCATCAGTAGCTACTTTTATAACAGCGGGGTATTGGTTTACCTCTTCAACTTCTTTTGCAAATCCAGCGGTAGCAATCGCAAGAACTTTTACAGACACATTTACTGGAATTAATTACTTAAATACTCCTAGCTATATCATTGCTGAGATGCTTGGTGGAATATTGGCTGTCTATTTAATCAGAAAAATTATTTTGTAATTGGAGGCCAGCCCAAGAAAATTTTGATACCTTGGGCTGATGGGCTAATTAATTAACAACACAGTTGGGAGACTGTTAATCAGTTAATAATATAAAAATGCTAAAAAAATATTTAAATTAAGTTAAAGATTTATTAATTTTCAAGAATAAATGATATTGGAGTCGACATTCATCTCTCTTGCCAGGTTTTTAAGTCTTTTAGTTACTTGTTTTGAGACAATATCGCTATGATTGTTAGGTATTTTCAAAAAAATAGTCTTATTTCTTTTATAAATTTTAAATTCATCTAACAACAAAGAAGACATGCTAGTGAGTGACTCTGCTAATCTTAAAGCAGATCCCACTTGCTTTGAGGATAAAATTTCGTTGTTATTTAATAAGGATAAAAACTGATAATTCGGATTATATTTTAAGCCACAATGTCTCCAAAAACTTGCTGATGCAACTTTTACTCTATCTCTATGTTCTAGTTTTAGTAATGGAGTATTTAACACTTCCATAAAAACTAATTCTGCTTTTTGAAAAGCTCCTAGGCCCCAATCCATTTTACTTAAGATGCAAGCCAAGGTTAGTAATCTTCGATTAAAATATTCGTTGTCTTCAAATAATGGTGAAATAAAATTAAAATATTTCTCAAAACTCTTTCCATAGTCCCCTTTTTTAAAAGATATACCGTCAGTTTTTAATTTGAAAATTTCATCCTCGCTCATTCCTTGGTTTATAATTGTATTCATATGTCCCTCTCTCAGTCCACTGATTGAGCAAATAACTTTTGAGGGGCTTGCTGCTTCAATTATTTCGTTTAGTATTATAGAGCTAAAAGGTAAATAGGGAGTTCTAGATTTAGTAATATATTCCATTGATTTCAAAGATGATTTATTAAATTTTGAAATTCTATTTAAGTATTTTACTGCTACATCTTTTGAGAGTTTATATTGGTGCAAAATATGTAATGGGTGTTTTTCTTTAAAGAGATGATATTTAAATAATGATCTCCAAGTACCTCCTACCAAATAAATATTTTTAAATTTCTTTTTAGAAAGCCATTTTTCATCTCTTAAAAGTTTTCTAACATATTTTCCCAAATTTCTTTTTTTTATAATAGGATTATTTTCAAGTCTTAATACTCCAAGAGGTAAAGAGGTTGTTTCAAAAATTTGATTTTTAGAAACTCTGGCAAGTTCTAAACTTCCACCTCCTAAATCTGCAACTAATCCATCTACTTCATCAAATCCTACCATTACACCATTTGCTGATGTTCTTGCTTCTTCCTCGCCAGATAATACTAGTGGTTTTTTATTAAATATTTTTTCAATTTCTCTTAAAAATTCACTTGCATCAGTGGCCTCTCTAAAAGCTGCTGTTGCAATAATTTCTAAATCTTGAACGTCTGAAATATCTAAAATTTCTTTAAATCTATTTAGAACTTTTAAAGAACCTTTAATTCCATCGGGATTTAGTTTTTTAGATTTATCTAAATTTTTTCCAAGTTTGCAAACTGCTTTTTCATTAAAGACTGGGATTGGAGAAATTTTAAAATTATCGTATATGAGCATTCTTACTGAATTTGATCCAAGATCTATTATGGCTTGCTTAGACTTTTTATTAGACTGAAATTTAAAAAGATTTTTTAATTCTGGTTTCATTTTACTAATCTTAAATTTTGAGGTTTAGCTCTTAAAATTGACTTACCACGACCTGATAAACTTGGGTTCTTCATGAAATAGGAATGTGCGGAAAAGCCTTTTTCTTGTTCTTTATGATAGTTTCCCAAACTATCTAAATACCATGTTTCTGATTTATCTTTAAAGTTAGCTAACATAATTTGATCTAAAATTTGCTCATGCACAGTGTTGTTTTCTATCGGAATTATAATTTCAATTCTTCTATCTAAATTTCTAGGCATTAAATCTGCAGATGAAATATATACCTGATTCTCTCGAGAGGGCATAGAGCTACCATTTGCAAAACAATAAATTCTTGAGTGTTCTAAAAATCTGCCAATAAGGCTTTTTACTTTTATATTTTCAGATTGACCTTTAATTCCAGGTCTTAAGCAACACACTCCTCTTACTGATAAATTTATTTTTACTCCTGCGTTTGAAGCTTCATAAAATTTCTTAATAATTCCAGGGTCTACAAGAGAATTCATTTTTGCCCATATTTCTGCAGGTTTTCCTTTACTTGCATTTACAATTTCATTTTCAATTTTTTCTTCAAAAAAATTCCTGCTATTTAATGGAGACATAAAAATTTTATTCAATTTTTTTGGTTTTGCATAACCAGTTACATAATTGAAAAATTTTTCGACATCTTTGGCCAAGTCTTGATTAGAGCTAAACAGTGATAAGTCAGTATAAATTTTTGCGTTAATTGGATGATAGTTTCCTGTACCTAAGTGAACATAGCTTCGCGTTTTAGCTCCTTCTTTTCTTAAAACTAAACTTGCCTTTGCATGCGTTTTATATTTTGCGAATCCGTAAACAATTTGAACTCCAGCTTTCTCTAGTTTCCTAGATAATTCAATATTAGCTTCCTCATCAAATCGAGCTTTTATTTCTATTACGGCTGTAACAACTTTTCCGTTTTCTGCTGCTCTACTTAGTGCTTTTACGATAGGAGAGTCAGGTGTGGTTCGATACAAAGTTTGTTTGATACCGATAACTTTGGGATCTTTTGCTGCAGCTTCTAAAAATTGAATTACTACATCAAAAGTTTCAAAAGGGTGGTGTACAACAAAATCTTTACTTCTTATAGCTGAAAAAAATTTATCATCAAATTCCTTCAATCTTTCAACTTCTCTAGGATTAAACTTTTTAAATCTCAGCTTTGGATCTTTCTTTTTACAAATTTCATCTATATCTTGTATTCCAACCAATCCTTCAACCTCATAAATATGATCTTCATCCATTTTAAATTTTTTTGAAATAAAATTTAAAAGTTTTTTGTTTGAATTAGTGATTACTTCGAGTTTAACTACGTTTCCCCTTCTTCTTTTCTTAATTGCTTTTTCAAAATATCTCACAAGATCAGCAGCTTCATCATCTATTTCAATTTCGCTGTCTCTAATTATTTTAAACTGCAAACTTGCCTCGATATTATGGTCTGGAAATATTTCATTAGCAAATTTACAAATTACGTCATCAATTGTGACAAATTCATTTATTGTTTCAGAATTATTTAGCGATACAAATTTTGGAAGTGCTCTTGGTATAACTATAATTGCATTTAGTTCTCTTTTTTTTTTAATTCTTGTCATTCTTAATAAAATTGCTTGGCCTTTATTTGGTATAAAAGGAAAGGGATGTGATGGGTCAATGGCAGTAGGTGTTATTATAGGATAAATTGTTTCCTGAAAATATTCTCTTAGATACATAAGATCCTTCTTATTTAGTTCTGACATTTTTCGAATGAAAATTTTTTCTTTCGATAGCTCTTTTTTCAACTCTAGGAATGCTTCGTTTTGCTTCTTTAATAGATCTTTAGTTTTTAATACGACCCTATTCAATTGGTCCTCTGCAGTTAATCCATCTGCGCTTAATTCGTCAAAACCATCTTTAATTTGATTAAAAAGTCCAGCGACTCTTACCATAAAAAATTCATCTAAATTTGTACCTGCGATTGATAAAAATTTTACTCTTTCAAATAGAGGATTTGTTTTATCTTTTGATTCTTCTAAAACACGATCATTAAACTGAAGCCAAGATAATTCTCTGTTTATGAGTTGATTGCTAATATTAGCGTTTTCTGAAAATGATGCTTTCGACATATTTAAATGTTAAATTAAAAATATGTTTAAATTATATGCGATGAGACATGCTAAATCTAGTTGGGATTTTCCAAATTTAGATGATCATGACAGGCCATTGAATAAAAGAGGGGTAAATTCAGCAAAATTAATTTGTGAATTTTTTATTAAAAAGAAATTAAAATTTGATTTAGTTTATTGCTCATCCTCTAAAAGGACAATACAAACATTAAATATATTGTCAGAAAAAATCAGTTTTAAGAAAATTATTAAAAAAAAAGCGCTTTATCATGCTAGTGAGGATGAAATTATTCATATCTTAAAACAAACAGTTGATAATTATAAAACTTTACTTTTAATCAATCATGAACCTTCAATGAGTGAACTCATAAATCGAATCTGTCTTAAAGAAAACTCTGAACAATTTGAAAATTTAAAAAGAAAATTTCCTACTGCAGCCGTTGCTGAAATAAGTTTTAATTTCAATGATTGGGAAAAGTTATCAAAAGTTAAAGGAAAATTAATATCATTTATAAAGCCAAAAGATCTTCAAACATCTAAGGAATAGCCAGCAGATCTTACTGTTCTGATAAGATCTTTCTTGCCATCAATATTTATTGCTTTTCTTAGTCTTCTGATATGAACATCTATAGTTCTGGACTCAACATAAATATCATCTCCCCATACAGAATTTAGAAGTTGCTCACGCGAATATACTCTTTTTGGATTCTTTATTAAAAAATCAATTAGTTTAAATTCGGTTGGGCCGACTATAACTTGTTTATCTGCTCTATAAACTCTTCGTTGAACTCTATCTACTTTAAGATCCTCAAATACTACAACATCAGCGGCAACACTTGGTTTAGATCTCTTTAATAAAGCGTTAACTCTTGCAATAAGTTCTTTTTGGCTGAATGGCTTAGTTACGTAGTCATCAGCTCCTGTTTCAAATCCTTTAAGTTTGTCTTCTTCCTCACCTTTGGCTGTTAACATAATGATTGGGATATTTTTGTGAAGATTGCTTCTTTTCAAATTTTTACAGACTTCAACACCTGAAATATCTGGCAACATCCAATCTAATAAAATTAAATCAGGATTTTTTTCCTTTATATTTCTAATAGCGTCTTCTCCATTGACTGCATAATCAACTTTGTGACCCTCTTTTTCTAAATTGTATTTAAGTAAAGTTACGATGGGCATTTCATCTTCAACAATGAATAAATTTGCCCTCATTATCCTTTTGGTCGGTCTCCCTCTAAATAATCTCCTGTAATCAGAAAATAAACTTGCTCTGCAATATTGGTTGCATGATCTCCAATCCTCTCAATATTTTTAAGCATGAAAAGTAGTTGGGTTACTTTTTGTATATCGTTTTTATTTTTTTCTAAATGCTTTACTGCAGCTTCCATATTAGAATTAGTCATTTGATCTATTTCTTCATCAGAATTCCAAACATTTTCTGCTGTATCTTTAGCTCTATGTAAATACGAATTTAAAACTGCATTGACTTGTTTTGATGCTTTTAAACCAGCTATTTCGAAATTTTTAGTAATATCATTAGGTAAATCAGTTCCAATTTTAGTTAATCGTTTTGAGATGTTTTTTGCTAAATCACCAATTCTCTCTAAGTCTGAAGAAACTTTTAAGGCAACAACTGTTTCTCTTAAATCTATTGCCATAGGTTGCCTTAAGGCAATCAAATTTACAACTTGCTCTTCTATATTGATTTCATACTTATCAGTCAATTCGTCATCTTTGATAGATTTTTCTGCTAAACTAATGTCTTTTTTAACTAAAGATTGAATAGTGTTTTCAAGCTGTTTCTCAACTCCAGTTCCCATTTTCACTATTGTATCTTTTAATAACTGAAGTTGCTCTTCGTAAGATTTTACAATGTGCGGTTTTTCACTCATTAACCAAACCTTCCTGTAATATAATCCTGAGTTTGCTGATTATCAGGATTTTTAAATATTTTATCTGTTGGTCCAAATTCTATAAGTTTTCCCAAATGAAAGAAACCTGTTTTTTGAGATACCCTAGCTGCTTGTGACATTGAGTGGGTAACTATCACAATTGTGACCTCTTTTTTAAGATCATCTATAAGTTCTTCAATTTGAGCTGTTGCTATTGGGTCAAGCGCTGAACATGGTTCGTCCATAAGAATCACTTCTGGACTTACAGATATAGCTCTAGCAATACAAAGTCGTTGCTGTTGACCTCCTGATAAACCAGTTCCGATTTCATCAAGTCTATCTTTAACTTCGTTCCACAAGGCAGCTTTTTTCAAACTTGTTTCAACTATTTGATCCATTTCTTCTTTGCTCTGTGCAATACCGTGAATAGTAGGACCATAAGCTACATTTTCATAAATTGTTTTAGGGAATGGATTGGGTTTTTGAAAAACCATACCAACGTTCTCCCTAAGTCTCACAACATCTAACTTTCTTGAATTCAGTTCTAGGTTGTCCATTTTAATACTGCCTTCAACTCTACAAATTTCTATGACGTCGTTCATCCTGTTCAAGCATCTTAAGAAAGTAGACTTTCCACACCCAGATGGTCCAATTAAAGCTGTAACTTCTTTTTCTGCTATATCTATAGAGACGTCAAATAATGCCTGTTTGGATCCGTAATAAACATTTACATTTTCCGCTTTTATTTTACTCATTTAACTCCATTTCTTTTCAAATTTGTGTCTAACGATTTGAGCTGCCAAGTTCATTAAAATTAAAAAAGCTAGAAGCACCATAATACATGCAGATACTTTTTCAACGAAACCCCTCTCAGCACTTTCTGACCATATATATATCTGAACTGGTAAACTTGCAGCAGGATCAACTGGCGTACCAGGTATTGTATTCACAAAAGCAACCATTCCTATTAAAATTAAAGGGGCTGTTTCCCCTAAAGCTTGAGCCAAGCCAATTATCGTTCCAGATAAAGTTCCAGGCATTGATAGTGGCACAGTATGATGCATGGTTGTTTGCATATTACTTGCACCCATCGCTAAAGCAGCTTCTCTTATACTTGGAGGAACAGCTTTTAAAGAAGCTCTTGCAGCAATAATTATTGTTGGTAATGTCATAAGAGACAAAGTAATTCCTCCAACAAGTGGTGTCGATCTTGGTAAATTAAAAACTGCTAATAAAACACCAAGACCTAGCAAACCAAATACTATCGATGGAACAGCTGCTAAATTATTAATGTTTACTTCTATAAAATCTGTAAATTTATTTTTTGGTGCAAACTCCTCGAGATAAATTGCAGCTAGCACTGCAACAGGAAATGAAAACGCTAAACATACTAGTATACTAAAAACTGTTCCCATAAACGAGCTAGCTATACCTGCTAGCTCTGCCTCTCTTGAATCAGGACTTGTAAAAAAACTAATGTTAAACTCTGATAAAATATCCCCTCTTTCATTAAGCATATCGTAAATCTGCAACTGATAATCATTTACTCTTCTATTCTTTTCAGGGATATCTCTTGGATAATTTCCCTTATGAACTTGATCAACATCATCAGAAGCTGTTAATTTTATGGGAACTATTTTACCCAGAAAGTCTGGATTTTTTAAAAGTAGATCTTTAACCTCTGCCTCATATTTATACGAAACCATTTGTATCAATTGACGATCCTCTTCTTCAGGAAGTCCAGTATCTAATGAGGTCATAGCTTTGTAAGCAACATCATAATAGTCTGCATTTTCTAAATCATCTTTTGATGGGCTTTCTGCATCGATTAAAAGTAATTCTTTATCATAATGAACTTCTGTTACTATCCAAGTTTTTTGGAAAGCTGAGTAACCTTTTGAAAATATCTGAAACATAAAAACTGCTAAAAAGCTTAAAGCTAATCCTATAGCTATTTTGCCATACCATTGAAATCTTCTTTCAGCGTTATATCTTTTTTTTAATAAATTTTTCTTAAAACTATTCATATTTTTCCCTATATTTTTTAACAACTGAAAGAGCGATTACATTTAAGAGTAAAGTTACTATAAATAAAGATATTCCTAATGCAAAAGCTGATTGAGTTTTTGGATCTCCAAATTGTTGGTCTCCAATTAAAATTACTACAATTTGCGCTGTAATGGTAGAAGTTGACTCAAGTGGATTCATTGTAAGATTAGCCGCTAGTCCTGAGGCCATTACAACAATCATTGTTTCTCCTACCGCTCTCGATACTGCTAAAAGTATCGAACCTACGATACCAGGTAGGGCTGCTGGAAAAATTACTTTTTTTACAGTTTCAGATTTTGTTGCGCCCATTGCGTAACTCCCATCTCTTAAATTTTGAGGTACTGCCGTCATAACGTCATCGCTTAGACTTGAAATAAAAGGAATTATCATTACTCCCATAACTGCTCCTGCAGCTAAAGCGCTCTCCGCTGAAACTTCTAAACCCATAGCGTTACCAATTTCTTTAACAAAAGGACCGACGGTTAAAGCTGCAAAAAAACCATATACCACTGTTGGAATACCAGCTAAAATCTCAATAATAGGTTTCGCATATTTTCTTATGCCTCTTCCAGCATACTCAGATAGATATATCCCACTCAGCAAACCTATGGGGATGGCAACACACATTGCAATAAAAGCAATAAAAAAAGTTCCAGCAAATAAAGGCACAGCTCCGAAAGCATCCTTCATTAATTCAGGATCTGGTTGGCCATCTCTTACAAAAGTTTTAGCAGGATACCAATGAGTTCCGAATATAAAGTCAAAGATTTTTACTGCTTGAAAAAACCTAATCGCTTCGAATAAAAGTGAAAAAACTATTCCGATTGTAACTAAAACTGCGCCTAATGATGCAACAAATAACACCCATTTAAGAAAAATTTCTACTGGTTCTCTCATTCGATCATTTTTCTGAACAGATCTATACGCAAAACTCAGAGAGAAAATTAAAATTGCTAAAATAATTGCTACTTTAGCGCTGTTAGCTATTCCTTTTAATTGAATGTACTTATTAGCAGACTCATCTAGAAAATTAGTAATATTTCCCGTGTAAGTTCCTGCGGCTAATGCTTTAACCTTTGTGTAAATAAGCTGAAGCTCATTTTTAGTTAAGTTCTGATCAGTGTAATCTTGTAAAATAAATGTTTTAACTATTGATGGTTCAAAAACTGACCAAAGAGCAAAAATTATTAATGCTGGTGCAGCACACCAAGCAGCTAAATAATATCCATAAAATTTTGGTAATGCCGTAAGTCTTTGTGATGATTGAATAACTAGAGCTTTTTTTCTACCGAAATAATAACTTGTGAAAGCTAAGAGAATAATAAAAGTTACAAGTATTAAATTCATATTGAGCTTCCAGAGATAAAAAGGGGGTAAAATACCCCCTTTTTGTTTAATTGATACTACTACTTCTTAGCAGGCATGTTAACTAACTTCGTAGCGTTAGTTCTAGATGTTTTGTATAACTTGCCATCTAGAGGTACTAGCCCGATATCAGTTAAATAACCTTTATTACCCATAGCTTTTTTACTTGTGAACTCTTTTACGAATTCATGTAAGCCAGGTACAACGCCCACGTGAGCTTTTTTCACATAGAAGAATAAAGGTCTTGCAACTGCGTAACTGTAATCTTGAATCGAAGATAGACTTGGTTGACCACCTTCAATGCTTGCAGCTTGCAATTTATCTTTTGCAGCTAAGAAATAACTGAAACCAAAGAAACCGAACATTTCTTTGTCCGCAGCTAATTTTTGAATAATAAGTGAGTCGTTCTCACCAACTTCAATTACCGCACCATCTTCTCTTAACGCTTTATATTTAGCGCCAGCTTTTTTAGAAGCATCATCGATACCTTTTTTCATTACTAATGAATTCCAAGCATCTCTTGTTCCTGATGTTCCTGGAGGCACCATAACTTTGATAGGGTAGTTTGGTAATGATGGGTCGATATCACTCCAATTTTTATATGGATTTGGTACTAACGCACCATCTTTAGCAACTTCTTTTGCTAATGCTGCCCATAATTGTTTTTTTGTAAAGTTTACTGGTTTAGCATCTTTAGAATAAGCTAACGTTATTCCGTCGTTACCAACTGTAATCTCTACGATTTCTTCAACACCATTTTTTTGACATAGCGCATACTCTTTAGCCTTCATAGCTCTAGATGCATTTGTTATGTCTGGGTGCTCTGTACCAACTCCAGCACAGAATAATTTAGCTCCACCACCTGTTCCTGTTGACTCGATTACTGGTGTTTTAAATTTACCAGACGAACCAAATCTTTCAGCAACGATTGTTGCATAAGGGAATACAGTTGAAGAACCTACGATTTTAATCTGATCTCTAGCTTGAGCAGAAGTTACAACTAACATTACAACTAATGAAGCTAAAGCGATTGATAGTTTTCTCATTGTTTATCCTTTCATTTATTAATTAATTAACAAACATTGGACTCATAGAATTAAGAGGACTCTTAATTATTACAGATATGTTACAAATTTATTAAAATGATAACTTTTTAGTTGAACTTTCTAGTTATCTCGATTTGTTGATAATCAGAGGCTAAAGACCCTCCGCAACTAAAAGGTCTTACTTTATTTTTAACTGCGTAGGATTGAGTAGGCTTTAATGTAACTTCTAGTTGTACAAAGTTAACTAATTTTTGAGTAAAACCTTTATCATATCTCCAAGCATTCCATTGTGTTGGAGCGGTGAATACTTCACTTAAATAAGATGCAGCTTTTGAGTGAATCATATTGCTCTCGTTTTGTCCTTTTAAAAGATTATTTTTAACTTTTTCAAAAATTTTTCTACATTTAATTGAGTCCACCATGTACGAGTTAGCATTTAAATGAGTGCTCATCGGTGCTGACACAATTAATTGAATTCCATCGTCTCTTCTAGAAAATAAAGCTTCAGTATAAATTGTAGATACATTTTTATTATCTACTTCAAGAACTAAATCGTTTTTAGCTTGCCTAAGATCGTTTTTAAGTCTTAAAAGTCCAAGATCAAAAACTGTGAGAGGTTGAGAACGTAAAGTTTTCTCAATTAAGTTTACATCTGCCTTAACAGTTGTAAAAGTTAAAGTTAATAAAACCAGAATTATATAATTTGTTATTCTAGTCATACTAGAATTTTAACTATTTTACTGTCTATCTCAAGACATAATTTAATAAATTTGTGATATTTGCTAAAATTTAGAAAAGTGAACCTTTATTTCGGTGCCACTTTGAGCCTCACTTTTTATTTCTAACTCACCTCTATGCTGATTAACAATGTGCTTCACGATCGCCATTCCAAGTCCAGTGCCACCAACTTTTTTACTTTTAGCTGCATCAACTCTAAAAAATCTTTCAGTAATTCTCGGAAGTTGTTCAGTTGGAATTCCAATACCATTATCTTTAATGGACACGGTATAAGAGTCTCCTATTACTTTTCCGTTACCTTGTCCACAATTAACCTCGATCTTTTTATTTTTTTCTGAATATTTTATACTGTTATCAATAATATTTGAAAAAACTTCAATTAATTTTTCATGATCGCCTTTAATAAAGAAATCATCTTTTATATTATTTTTAAATTCAAAAGATTTTAAATTTTTTTGATGGATATCTTCAACGTTACTTAAAACTTCTTTTAAATTTACTTTATCTTGAGGCTGTATATGTTCCTCTAACTCAATTCTACTTAATGAAAGTAAATCTTTAATTAAGCTTTCCATCCTATCAGCTTGCTCAAGCATTATCGGTATGAATTTTTTTTGTGCTTCTAAATCATCTTTCGCATGTCCGCTTATAGTTTCTAAAAATCCTTTAATAGAAACTAAAGGCGTTTTAAGTTCATGGCTGACATTAGCTACAAAATCAGATTTAAACCTTTGCGCTTTTATAATATCAGTTAAATCTTTTAGAAATAAAACAACTGAGTCAGGATCATCGACATATGAGGTCGGTCCAGAGAATAGATGAACTTTAAAGAACTGAAATGAGGGAGAGGATAATTCTAAATCCATAGTAATTGTCTCTTTTTTTAAAAGTACTAAATCAATATTTTGGAGTAAATCAGGAACTCTCAATAAAGTAGCCACGTGCTTATTTAAATTATTTTCTCCAAATTTTTTTTTTGCACTATTATTAAAAAATTTGATATTTTTAAATTTATCTACAATTAAAATTAGATCATCGATTTGATTAATAATCTTTACTTGCTCATTAGTTTTTTCAATATTTTCATTGGTGATGTCTTCTATCCCCTCTTCATTATTACTTGGTTTGTTCTCTCTCTTAACATCGGATCTTGCCTCCATGCCTGCTACAATGGATTTTCTGGATACTGCAATTACTACGATCACAATTATCCCAGCAAGAGAATAAAATAATAAATCCATGATTTGATTATACTTTAAAGATATAGACTAAAGAAATATTTTTTAGCGGTTTGATACCGCACTATTTAAAAAGATTTTTGCGCAATTTTCCCAGGTATATTTTTTTGCATGCTCAATGCAAGCGCTTCTATCTGACTTAAGAGCTTCAAGTGCTGCTTTTTTAAGATCGTTGTTTAACGAGCCAATGTTTGTTCCGTTAAAAATATCTTTTGGTCCTGCTACTGGGTAAGCAGCTACTGGCAATCCACATTTTAAAGCTTCTATAATTACAATTCCAAAAGTATCTGTTTTGCTCGGGAAAACAAAAACATCAGAAGAAGCAAAGTAACTTGCAAGCTCACCATTTGTTCTCTCTCCTTTAAATATCGCTTCAGGGTATTCTTTTTTAAGTTTATCTAAATCAGGTCCTTTACCAACAACTAGTTTCGTGCCTTCTAACTCTAAATCCAGAAATGCTCTTATATTCTTCTCAATAGATACCCTTCCCACATAAAGATAAATTGGTCTTTTATACTCTAAATTAATCTTTTTAGGCTTTTGAAATGCCCCGTGGTTTGCCCCTCTAGTCCAAACAACCATCTTATCCTTATCAAAACCAATATCTTGAAGTTCATCTTTCATTGACTGAGTTGTTACTAAAATTTTTTCAGCCTTTGAGTGAAATCCTTTAAGGAACTTTTGAGCAAGCTTAATTGGCAAATAAGGATAGTATAGCTTCAAATATTTATCAAATTGAGTATGGTAAGACGTAGTAAACTTAAGCTTATTTTTTACACAATATCTTTTTGCAAATATTCCTATCGGGCCTTCTGTAGCTATGTGAATTATATCAGCATCGGCTTTAGAAATTAATCTACCTACTCTAGGCCAAACATTAAGAGAAAGTTTTATTTCATTATATTTTGGCATTGGCACAGTAAAAAATTGATTAGGTTCAATATATTCAACCTGATGTCCAATTTTTTTTAATTCATCGCCAAGATTTTTTAAAGTTCTACAAACACCGTTCACTTGCGGATACCAGGCATCAGTAACGATTAAAATTTTCATTTATTTATTTACTACTTTTAAATACGGCTCGTAATCAACAACGTCACCTCTGATTTTATCCCAGTCAATAACTTCCATGCGACCATCAAAATGTTCTACCAAGAAAGTTGCACCTTCTACCCAATCACCACAATTTAAATATCTCACACCATCTAAGACTTGATCGGCAGAATGATGAATATGGCCGCAAATTATGCCATCAACATTTTTTCTTTTAGCATAAATTGCTAAAGTTTTTTCATAATCGCCTATATATTTTACAGCGTTCTTTACTTTGTGTTTTAAATATTTTGCTAAAGACCAATTACCCTTTTTAAATAATCTTCTAAAAAAATTGATAACAACATTAAACTCAAGTAAAAAACTATAAGCGATAGCTCCTACTTTTGATAACCATGGAGCATATTTCATCACTCCATCCCAAGCATCACCATGAACAACAATATACTTTTTATTATCTGAACTTACATGTATGGCTCTATTTACCACTTCAATATCGCCAAAATGTAATGGTAAAAATTTTCTGAAGACATCATCATGATTTCCCACAATATATTTTACTTTTGTTCCATGTCTTGCTTTTCTTAATGTTTTTTGAATCACATCATTATGTTCTTGAGGCCAGTAAAATTTTGTTTTTAAAGCCCAAACATCAATGATATCACCAACAAGGTATAAATTCTCTGACCTTGAATGTTTGTAAAATTCTAATAATTTGTTTGCTGCACTTTTTCTATGCCCAAGGTGCAAGTCGGAAATAAAGATGCTTTTGTAATTTAAAATCTTTCCCTTAGATTTAGTTTGAATTGTTTCCATATTTTTTATAAAACGAATCTCTAGTAAAAGTAGAATCATAAATATGTTACAGAATTGTTAAAATATGAATAAAAAATTGAATTTTGCCGTTATATTTAATGCTAATGCAGCAGGTGGTAGAAAACTTAAATTAATTAATAAGGTTATTTATCTTTTAGAAAAAAATCACCTTGTAGATCTTTTTAAAACCGAAAGCGAAGATCATGCAAGAAAAGTTTTTAAAGAATTATCTAATAAAAAATTTGATCGGTTAGTATTTGCTGGCGGTGACGGGAGCGTATGTTTTGGTATTAATGAAATGTTTAAAAGTGATAATCTAAAAGACAAATTAGTAGGTTACATACCTGCTGGCACTGCAAATATTTTACAAATAGAAACTCAAATTAAGAAAAAGGCGGAGGAGATTTACAACGTCCTCGTATCAGATAATCATAAGAAAATTTCATTAGCAAAAATAAATGATAAGTACTTTTTCTTGATGGCTGGTGTAGGTTTTGACTCTCGAATTGTTGAGTCCATAAATATTAATATTAAAAAGTATCTTGGAAAAGTAATTTTCGCTTTAAAAGGTTTTCAGCATTTTTTATTTTTAAAAAATAATAAAATGGAGGTTGAGGTAGATAATGAAAAAATTATGGCTGATTGGATTTTATGTACTAATTCAAAATACTATGCTGGTCCCCATTCTATAACAAATGATACCAATATATTTGAAAACAGGATAGTGGCTTACATATTTAAAGACCTGACTAGAATAAAATTACTTTATTATGTTTGGTTGATTTTAACCAAAGGTGACTTAACTCCTGCAAAAAGTGTAATTAAAAAAGAATTGAACAGATTAAAAATAAATGGTGTAAACAATAAAGTTCTATCACAGGTTGATGGTGAAAATTGTGGTTACGTAAACAGTCTTGAAATCCAAAAAACAGACAGATTTATAAATTTATTAGTTCCGTAGAATTTTCTAAATTTTTTCAACTTTTAGTTTAAAAGATTTTTCTTAATTTAATTTGAAAAATTTTTTAGATTGTTTTAGATTTTTCTTTTTTGGAGGAACAATATGAAAAAAAAGTTAAAAAAAAACGAAAAGAAAAAGAAAAAAATACTAAAATCAATCGATAAGCTTAAAAATAAGATAAGCACTAAACAAAAAAAACTATCAAAGATTGATCTAAAGATAGCTAGTATCGAGAAAAAAATCGCTGAAAAAAGAGCTAACAAAAATAAAGAACCTATCACAGCATCTTTAAATAATTAGTTTATAAAGAAATTAAATGCCCCTGATTTAAAAATATCAGGGGTTTACTTTAATTTACCAAAAAGGTTTAAAAGTATTACTCCTGAAACAATTAAAATTAATCCAACAGTAGCATAAAGATCAGGAGTTTGATTATATTTAAATATACCAAATAATGTAACTGCTGTTATCGTTAATGCTCCGTAAGTCGCATAAGTAAATCCTACAGGTATTATAGTCATTGCTTTAGATAAACAAAAAATACAAACAACAATACTTGTGATGCAAAAAATTGTTGGTAAGAGCTTAGTAAAACTTTCTGTAGTTTTGAGAAAACCGTTAGTGGCAATACCTGTTATGATTGCAAGAATTAAATAAATATATCCACTAAATAAACTTATACTTTTCATTGTGCTTTAGCGAACTGACCTCCATCTTTATATCTCCATAACCATTTTTTCATTTCTTCTTCAACATCTACTGGGTCTATATCAAGATCTTTAAGTGTTAGATGGTTATTGGAAACAACATTATCTGCTTCAGATAAAATTTCACATTGATCTCTAGTTAAAATTGGAGGGAAAGGAAGTAAATCCGTTATGCTGCTCTGTATTTTTGCAATAGCCATTGGCATTTCAACAACGAACCTTTTTTTGTTAATAGTTGATAAAATTGACTTAACCATGTCTCCAAAGCTAATTATTTTTGGTCCTCCAATTTCATAAATTTTACCTTCGTTATTTTTAATTTCAATTGCTTTTACAATAGAGTTAGCAACATCAGAAACTAAGATTGGTTGAAACTTGTAATTTTTGCCAACAACTGGAATTACAGGCAATATACTTAATTTTGAAAATAAATTGGTAAAATTATCTTCAGGGCCACAAACTACACTTGGTCTTATAATTACTGTTTTTTTAAAATTCTCTAGTGCTTTTTGTTCACCTGAAAATTTTGATTTTTGATACAGAGATTTTGACTTATCATTAGCTCCAATAGCACTGACATGAATAAATTTCATTACATCTGTGTCTGAACAAATCTTAGAAACAGCTTCGGGAATTTTTGAGTGAATATTATAAAATTTTTGTTTTCTATTCTCGAAGAGTATGCCAATTAAATTCACGACAACATCCGAATTTTTAATTGCTTCTTTTAAATCTGAAAAGTTATTTGGATTCCAATCCAACAATTCGATAGCGCCTGGTGTAGCCTGGGTCTTTAAGTAGCCTTTTTGAAAGGGTTTTCTTGTAGTTACAATGCACCTATAGTTTTTCTTGGTCAAATTTCGAACAAGATATCTACCTATAAAACCACCACCACCTAAAATTGTGCAAATTTGATTTTTCATGGTATTTAAACTTATATATGAAAATAACTAAGATTAAAGGGGACATAACTTCTAAAGTAGCAAATTCTTTTAAAAATAGTATCGCAATAGATACAGAGGCAACTGGTCTACAAATTCCTGAAAGGGATAAATTAAGTTTAATACAAATTTGTGATGAAGACAAAAACGTATTTATTATTCAACCAGAAAAAGAAACATATAAAGCTCCCAACCTGGTGTCAGTTTTAGAAAATGAAAAGATTCTAAAAATCGGTCATTTTTTAAGATTTGATAAAAGTGCTTTAGAATTTTTTTTAAAGTGTAAAATAAAAAATATATTCGATACTAAAATAGCGTCAAAAATAGTTAGAACTTATACTGACGCGCATGGATTAAAAAACCTTGTTCAAGAATTTTGTAATAAATCAATTGATAAAAGACAGGGCAGTAGCGATTGGAATAAAGATATTGATCAGTTAACTGACAAACAATTAGAGTATGCAGCTAACGATGTAATTTATTTACATAAGATTAAGTTGGAATTAGAAAGTATGCTAATAAGAGAAAAAAGATTTGATCTTTTTAAAAAGTGTTTAGTTTTTCTTGATACAAGAGTAGAGTTAGATCAAAAAGGTTTTAAACACGATATATTTGAGCATTAATGAATAAATTTAATTATATATCAATAGCAAAAAAATCTGCTGACATTCAAATAAATGAACTAAAAAAAATAAAAAAAATTTTTAATAAAAATTTTGTAAATGCCGTTAAATTAATCTTAAATTGTAAAGGAAAAATTATTTTTGCAGGAATTGGTAAATCAGGTTTAATAGCTAGAAAAATCTCAGCTACATTTTCTAGTGTTGGTATACCTAGTTTTTTCTGTGATCCTGCTCAAGCATTACATGGAGACATGGGTCAAATTGAAAAAAGAGATATCTTAATAATTTTTTCTTATTCTGGGAACACTTCTGAATTAACTAACATGTTAAAATATGCAAATAGATTTAGAATAAAAATAATTGGTGTTGCTTCAAAACCGGATAGTCTTTTAATGAAAGCGAGTGATATAAAAATAATTCTTCCAAAAGTAAGGGAGTCTGATGAAACTGGAATGGTGCCAACTTCAAGCACTACTATTACTTTACTTTTAGGTGATTGTTTAGCAACTACTGTGATGAGGGAAAGAAAATTTTCTAAAGAGAAATTTAAAATTTTTCATCCAGGCGGAAATATAGGTAAGGTTTTGCTTTTAGCTAAAGACATAATGGTAAGTGGAGAAAAAATGCCTGTAGTAAATCATAACAAAAGATTCAAAGAAGCCTTAAGGATAATGAACAAAAAAAAATTAGGTATTTTAGTAATTTTAAAAAAAAGTTTTATTGAAGGAATAGTTACTGACGGTGATATTCGAAGAGAAATTAAAAATTACTCCAAGAATAATGACCTTAATAAAATTATGACAAAAAACCCTATGGTAGTAAACGAAAACATGCCTGCAGACAAAGCTCTTGCAATAATGAATGAAAAAAAGATTACTAGTTTACTTGTTGTTTCAGATAAGGATTTGAAGAGGAAGAATAAAAAAATTAAAGGAATAATTCACATCCACTTTTTATTGCAAAATGGAATTAAATGATTAGTAGAAAAAAAAAATTAAGAATTGCACAAATTAGCTTATTAATTTTAGGTCTAACGATACTTTTCTTTACCTATGCAAATAAAGAAAATAATTCCTCAACTCAAATCATTTCAAAAGAAACTCAAGAGAGAATAAAAAAAGATTTAGCCGAGACTTCTGAAAAAGGCGACATATTTTATAATATTGAGTATTCTGGAATTGATCTTGCAGGAAATAGATATATTTTAAAATCTGAAGAAGCTTATAGTTCTAAGGAAGACCAAGAAATAGTAAATATGAAATTTGTAGATGCTTTCTTTTATTTTAAAGATAATACGATTTTAAAAGTAGAGTCTGATACAGGTATATATAATAACAAGACTTTAGATATGAGTTTCGCAGGAAATGTTAAAGCTAGTTATGAAGGAAGTAATCTTTTTGCTGAAAAAGCTGAGTATTCTAATTCAGAGAGCTATCTTGTCATTTCAGAAAATGTTAAAATTAATGATGTTAAAGGTTCAATGGTTGCAGATAAACTTTATTTTGATATAAAAAAACAGACATTGAACATAGCATCTTTTAATGATGGTAAAATAAGTACAAGCGTGAATTTAAAATGAAAAAAGGGTTCAGAATATTAAAATTTAAAAAAGACAAACCTATTTTTGAGGTCAAAGACGTTAGTAAATCTTTTGATGGTAGACCCATACTTAAAAAACTGTCGCTAAAAGTATTTCCAGGAGAATGTGTAGGTGTTTTAGGTCCTAACGGCTGTGGTAAAACAACTTTGTTTTCAATGTGTATTGGTGAACAAAATGTCGAGGGTGGTAAAATATTTCTTAACAATAAATCTATTGAGCAAATTCCAATTCATTTAAGATCTAAAGAGGGACTAGGATACCTTCCGCAACAAAGAAGTGTTTTCAATATGTCGGTTTATGATAATATTTTAGGTATTGCCCAAATTTCAATTAAAGGTATAGAAAATCAAAAATCTGTTACAGAAAAGCTTTTAGATGAATTTAATTTACAGCACCTCAGAACTTTAAATGCCTCAGTGCTATCAGGAGGAGAAATTAGAAGACTTATGATGGCCAGGGTAATGATAAATAAACCAAAAATTGTTTTATTAGACGAGCCTTTAGCTGCACTTGACCCGCTTGTAATACAAGATATTCAAAAATATATATTGAAAATTCAATCTACTGGAACAGCAATTTTAGTAACTGATCACAATGTAAAGAATCTTTTTGATATTACAGACCGAAGCTACGTACTTGGTGAAAATACAGTCATTGCTGAAGGAACTTCTAGAGAATTACTCAAATCTGCCAAAGCAATTCAACATTATTTTGGATCTCAATTTTCTTAAAATTAATGTCAACAAAGAGTTTTAATCTAAATATTAATCAGAAAATTTCTCCTTTCAAAAAAAAAATTGAAATCGACCCGGATAAATCAATATCAATTAGAAGTTTTTTAATCGGGGCGATAAGTCAAAACATTTCAATTAACAGTAATGTACTTGAGTCAGAAGATGTAATTTCTACAATTGAATGTTTAAAAAAATTAGGAGTAAAAATTAAAAAAAAAAGTGCTAAAAATTATTCTGTTTACGGCAAGGGCTTAGGCTCTCTTTATATTAAGAAAAATATGGAACTTAACTTTGGAAATTCGGCAACAGCAGCCAGACTATTGATCGGAATTCTTTCCACCACGCCAGGCATAGAAATTAAAATTAAAGGAGATAAATCTTTAAATAAGAGAAGCATGAAAAAATTAATTGAATTAATGTCAAAATTTGGAGCTACTTTTTTACCTAAAAATAAATTTACTTTTCCTTTAAAGATGATTTCCTCAGAAATGCCTGTTGCTATAAAATATAATGCTGGGGTATCTGCACAATTAAAAAGTGCTGTAATTTTTGCTGGACTTAATGCTTTTGGCACAACAAAAATTTTAGAGCAAGAAAAAAGTCGAGACCACACTGAAAATATATTATTAAAAAATACAAAAGCCATTCGAATAGTAAACAGAGGAAAGAAAATAATTTATATTGAAGGAAGAAAATATTTAAATCCCATCAACCTAGATGTTCCTGGTGATCCGTCATCTGCTGCTTTTTTTGTAGCTTTAACTTTACTAAATAGGCGTTCCTCATTAACAATTAAAAATGTTGGATTGAATGAAACAAGAATAGGTTTTTATAAATTGCTAAAAAAGCATGGAGGTAAAATAATTTTTAAAAATTTAAAAAGAAAAGATAACGAAATAAGAGGAGACATATTCGTACGTAGCTGCTCGCTTAAGCCTATAAAGGCAAGTAAAGAATACTATGTGAATTCTACAGATGAATATCCTATACTTTTTGTTATCGCGGCTCTAACAAAAGGAACGTCAACCTTCAAAGGAATAAGTGATCTTGCCAACAAAGAAAGTAATAGAATAAAGGAAATGCAAAAAACCTTAAGACAAGTCGGGATAAAAAGTAAATTTTCAAAAGATGGTTTAAAAATATTTGGTAAAGGTATGATTAATGCTAATAATAAAAAAATTCTTATAGGAGATTTAGGTGATCACAGAATTTGTATGGCTACTTTTATTTTAACTTTACTAACTGGGGCAAAAACAAAAATTAGAAATTTTGAGACTGTGTATACTTCCTCACCATCATTTTTAAAAATAATGAAAAAATTAGGAGCTAAGTTTGAAATACAAAAATAAATCTATTCAGATTTCATGTGATGGTGGAGCGGCAACAGGAAAGTCTACAGGTGCACAAATGATATCTAGAAAATATCATCTTAAATTTCTTTCTTCAGGATTATTATATCGATATGCTGCTTTTCTAATTTTAAAGTTTAAGCCAGTAAATAAAATTTTATTATTAAAAAAAAAATTTAAGACATTAAATTATAAAAATTTAAATAGAATTAATTTACATACTCAAGAAATTTCAGAATACAGCGCAAAAATAGCTAAAATTGGTGAAGTTAGAAAAATTTTAAAAAAATATCAAATAATTTTTTCAAAAAAATATAAGAACTGTTGTATTGAAGGTAGAGATATTTCCACAAAAATTCTTCCAAGTTCAGATATAAAATTTTTTTTTAAATGTAATTTAAATATTGCTGCTACAAGACGCTTCAAAGAATTAAAAAAAAATAATAATAAAATAAAATTAAAAGATGTTAAAAAAGCCTTAAGAATAAGAAATATTTCAGATATAAAAAGAAAAAACTCCCCTTTACTTAAACATAGAGATTCGATAGAAATCGACACCGGAAAATTGAATAAACAAAAGGTGTTAAAAAAAATGTC
>CACNFS010000002.1 GCA_902619835.1 uncultured Pelagibacteraceae bacterium
TCTAACTCTTTCATGCCTAAATTTTTATAAACATTGTCATAAAGAGAGTATTTTTTATCCATTAAAAGAGGTGAACGGTTTGATTTTTGTGTACGACACCATTTAGGGGAAGCATCCAATTCTTTTTTAAATGCATCAGTGTCATTCAAAACATTTAAAATTTCTTCTGGGGGTTTACGTAGATCGTAAGTTAAATACCATCCGGGATAAACTCCCTCTCCTAGTAGTGTACCTGCATATATCTTCGCTACTCTCCATGCTTCCATCCAACAAAAAATGGGAGTCGATTGGAGTTTTGGAAATACATCAGATTTTCTTCTTAAAGCTAGAGACGCTTTAAAAACATCTGGGGCTTTTTTAGCTATTAGCTCTCCTAACTTAAGGGTGCTTATAGTATCTCCATAACTAGTATGACTTTCGGTTTTTATGTTGTTAACTCTACAAACCGACTCGAGTTTATATATAGGTAAATTTTTATCGTTTAGTTCAAAAGAGATAGAATTAGGTGCAAAAAGATTTACTGATCTCACGACAGGTAATAAATCAAACGAGTCGGAATTAGTCAGATAAGGCCATCTTAAGTTCACAAATAAACTATGATTAAGCAAGACTGTATCGTAGTTATGATTATTAAATCCAACAAATATAGCTCCCATTTTTTTCCACTTGGTAAATTTCTCTTCTAATTTTTTTAGCATCACGCCATACGTGTCCTGCTTCATTAAATAATCAACATCGAGTCCATTAACTAGCATGGCGTCGACCTCTAGAGGTCTACTTTTTCTTGGTTTAGCGGACAAAGTAAACTCATCTAAAATTTGAAAATTATTGTTTGAAAGTACTCCAGAAATTTGGAGGACAGATGCCTTACCGCATGCACCTGAGTCACTTTCAATATCGAACCATGCAAACATCATAATTTTATTTCCCTAAGCTCTTTTCTTTTTAATAACTTCATTTGACATTCCGTCTGACTCATCAGAAAATAAATTTGGCTCAGACTTTAGACCTCTACTTAAAAACTCTGGAATTTCAAAATCTTGCTCGAACAAATTTTTATCCATAATAGTATTGTTTTCATTAGTAAATCCTGATTTCCAAATTACTTTTCCAATTATATAATCTTTTCTAGGTTTGCCTTTATTGTCCAGTGCAGCGATAGTCTGTCTAGAATACTTGTTATTATCTGGAATAGAAATAATCTGATAAGTATCTTTGAACATTGTAAATTGCAGTCGTCTAATACATATCTTATTAAATTCTTTGACAACAAATAAACCTCCTTTAAATGCGTTTGTTTCACCTAAAGTTGTCTTTATAGCTAAACATTCATCACCAATAGAAATTGCAGGACTCATATAATCATCATCGACTTTAATCAAAAATAATTTAGAAAAATCACTAATTGAAAAGTTTTTACGAATTGCACTTTTCTTCATTAAAAAGCCATCTGATTTAGAATTGATAAAGTTTATCTTTTTATACTCTGAGGGTGAAAAGAAATTTGGCAGGAAGATCTTTCTTAAACTCTCACAAATTATATAAAAATCTTTAATAGCTTTGATTTCTAATTCAAAATTCTTGTACTCATCGGTATAAGTTTCTTTAATCTCATCGATAGCTTCAAAATCCTCCCCTATCATATTCTGTAGCCAATCTTCTGTATTTTCGTATCCTTGTAAAAATGTGATATAATCTTCATACTTTTCAGGCTCAATTTTTTCAATATACTTATCTAAAATAGTTAATTCATCTTGATCAAAAATATCATTCTTGTTTATTGAGATATTTTCTCCAGATCCTATTTTAATACCTGGATTAAGACTGCTAATTGCTAAAATATGATGTTCTAGCGCTGGGATTAAGAGTTTTTCAATAACTCCCCCGTTTTTACTTATCATGTTATAAAATAAATCAAATCTACTAATTTTTTCTTTAGGATTGTGTTTTTTAGCTAAAGCCCGATAAATACTTAAAAGAAAAAAATAAGAGAAACTTCTTGGAAATATTTTTTTATCGTATCGGTAAATATATCCAACTAGCGAATTTCTATGATGGCTTAAAGTTAAAGAACACTGTTGCTGTGAAAGGTCTGCCAACTTTAACAAATTAGTTAAAAGTAGCTTATTGATAGCCAGCAATGTATTTTTAGAATCCATACTCATTATATATACTTATTTTATGCAAAAAAAAAGTAAAAAAAGTGTATATTTACTGTTGACAACAGTATTTATATATGATTTACTGCTTTTATGAGTAAAAATAAGACAAATATTAGGATGTCCTTTCCTTTCTACCTTTCTGATCCTTTTACTTGTCTTTTTTTACTCATTAACAAAAAAGGAGAAAAAAATGCCTAAAGTAAGAAAAAATAAGTCTAAAGATAACGTTGTACCCTTTAATAAACCTAAGGTTGATAAAGTAGCCGAGGAAAAACGTGAGTTAAGACAAAGTGAACAAGATAGACTAAATGCTGTGATTAAAGAAAAATGCAGTGAAATTTTAGAAATGATCGATTTAAGCCAAATAGAAAAACAATGGGGCTTATACGCGTTTTTGTTTCATTGTAAACAAGTAGCTGCGTTTGATCTACACCCTTCAGAATATACTCGTGTTAATGATGCAACAAATAAAGAGATCATTAAAAACCAAAGAGAATTTTTAGAAGAATCATTCCCTGAATTTGTCAGAGACAAATCAAATACTGAAGAAAATACAAAGAAGGTATTACATTAATGTTAGAACCATTATTATATATATTAGTAGGGTTTACATTAGCTTCTGTTGTTTGGTTTTTTTATTTTAAAAACAAAAACTCAAACTTAATTGATAGATCTGTTGTCGAAGAAAAAGATAATTATATTAAAGACGCAGATCTATTAAACAAAGAATTAGAGGGCAAACTTTTAACAGTAAAAAAAGAAGTTGAATTAATAAATAAAGCAAAAGAAGAAGTGGGTAAAACTCTTGCTTTAGAAAGAGCAAATGCAAAAGAACAGTTGAAAACAATTAATAATGTTGAAAAGTGGAGAGTAAATTCTGAAAAAGATTTAAAAAAATATGACGAATACGTTAAAGATACACTAAATTTTGTAGATAAATTAACAGGTGATGTTAAGTACCAAGGGGATATAGGAGAGAAACTATTATGTAAACTCTTAGAAATTCATGGCCTTCAAATTAACACTGATTTTATTGTACAAGAAGGTAATCAAGTTTACCAAGAAGTAAATGATGAAATTTTACAAAGAGTTAGACCGGATGTAATTTTGAATCTTTCAAAAAACGAGCATGTGGTGGTTGATAGTAAAGTTTCACTTGTCGACTGGAAAAACTTTGCAAATGAGAAGAATGATGAAAAAATTAGAAAAACTCACTTAAAAAAACACGTAAGTGCTATAGACAAACATATAACAACCTTATCTGGAAGAAATTATAATAAGATACTTAACAAAAATGTTTTTCCAAGTGTGATATTATTTATACCTTTTGTGCCAGCGTATTTAGCTGCAATTGAAGCTGATAATGAATTAATGGACCGAGCATATAAGAAAAATGTTATCTTGGCTTGTCCGGGGTCTTTGTTACCAGTAATTAAAATTATTGAGACAATAAAAAGTAAAGATAAACAAATGGAAAATATTAAAGATATTTCCAGTAATGCAACTTATTTATATAATAAATTTGTTTTTCTAAAAAAAAATCTTAAATTAGCAATTAAGTCCTTCAGAGACCATTCTATTAATCTACAAAAAGTTATAGATACTGGTTGGGGAAATAAATCTTCTTTAGAAAAATCTTTTGAAAAATTTAAGAAGAAACATGGCTTGAATGAATCCAAAGAGATGCCCACAAGCACATTAGAGGAAAATCAAATTAGCGATTTAGATGATCCTGAAGAAAAAACATCTGTAAATTAATATGAAAAAACACTTAGAATACACCGATGCTAAATCTAATAAGTTCTGGGAAATAGAGCTTAAAGGTAAATCGATAAGCATTTGCTATGGCAGAATTGGTATTGAAAATCCTGCTAAACAAAACAAATCTTTTCCATCTACAGATTCAGCTAAGAAATATTACGAAAAAAAATTAAGAGAAAAGATTAATAAGGGTTACCACTAGTCTTTATTTCTTAAATAAATAATTCTGTATTTGTTTCTAGCGGCATTATTTTAAATGTATTCTAAAATTTTTTTTGCAGGAATTGTTTTTTTAATCCAGGCTAATGGAATGTTTCTATCTTTTAATGCTGTAAAGTAACTTCCGCAGAAAATTGCCCGGCTAACGTTACAGCCTCCAGCTTTGATTGTTTTAATAATAGCCTGTTCGTAATTACTTGAGGTAATTACACAATGAACCGAACTTTTAAAATTTCCAGGATCTGAACATGCTTTGCCTAGCATGCGAGTGACTTTAGTATGATCTTGATTTTTAAGTTTTAACACCTTCTGAATGTCTTTAACTACTTCTTTAAAATACTTATTTTTCTTATTCAATTTAATAAATTTTTGAATAGGATTTTTTTCTCTCTGACTTGCTAAATCTATAATCTTCAATCTAGCCAAACCGTAGACTTCATTTAAATGTGAATCTGCTGCAATTCTAATAACTTTTTTAACTTCCTTATCATCCTTACTTACTAAAAAATAATACGGTATCGCGGCATTGAAACCGTCTGTTTCTTGAACGACTTTTAAACCTCCCTTAACTCTTTTTTTACTTTTAATTTTCTGAATGGCCACAAGTGTATTTTGATGTATCCAATTTCCTTTAAGCGGTTTTAGCCATTTTTTTTTCTTGTACTTACGTCTCTCATTTAAGTTCTTAAAATAAATAGAACCAGGGCCAAAATGTGTAACTAAGTTTTTTTTAAAATTTTCAATTATTTCTAATTTTTTTTTTGAAGTTATTATTGTTTGAAACATTACCTGAGCCATGTCGTTGTAACCGCTAACGGCTCCCAGGGGTATAGAATAAAAAGGACATTTGTTTTCTCTAAAAAAAGCTATATCTTTTTTGCCTTTAATATAATTTTTTAATTTTTTAGGATCATAGACCCAATGTAAAGGTCTCGCTGCTGCATCGGCAACTGTAGCTCCTAATAAAATTTTTAAACCTTCATACATTAGTTTATTTTTTTATTTACCGGCAAACTTGAGGTTCTTAACTGTCCACAACCACTTAATGATTTTTCATCAGCACCGCCACTTCTTCTAACCGTCACAATAAATCCTGCATTTTTAACTATTTGAGCAAATTCATTTGTCTTATCTTCAGAGACAGGTTTTATTTTACATCCTGGCCATGTATTCATAAAGATTAAATTTAATTTAGACGGAAACTGTTTCATTACTTTTACTAACTCTCTTGCATCTTCCGGGCTATCATTGATCCCTTTCATAAGAGTATATTCGACAAACACTTTCTCTTTCACAACACTAGTATAATATTTACAACTTTTAATAACTTCTTCTAAAGGATATTTTTTATTTATAGGAATCACTTTATTTCTTTTTTCATTTGTTCCTGCGTGAATTGAAAGTGCTAAATGCACCCCTACCTCATCAGTAAATTGAATAATTTTATCTGGTACTCCGATAGTTGATAAAGTTATCGATTTCTTGCCCATATGAATTCCCTCGGGTTCCATTAAAATTTTAATAAATTGTTTTGTTTCTATATAATTTGTTAACGGTTCTCCTGATCCCATGAGCACTACTCTACTTAAAAGTCTTTGATCCCCAAAATCATTGAGGTATCTTTTTGCTATCATCATTTGCATAACTATTTCACTAGCAGATAAATTTTTAACTAATAGCTGCGTTCCAGTTGCGCAATGAATACAAGCACTATTCTTTGACATCGCACATCCAACCTGCACTGATACACAAATAGTGTTATGCGATTTACTAGGTATTAATACAACCTCAATTAAATTTTTATTCTCATCGTTTAATTCTAAAAGCCACTTAATTGTTTTATCGCTTGCGACTTCTTCTTTTAAAATTTTTGGTAATTCTAAAGATAAAACATTATCTAATTTTTTTCTTAGTTCAAATGTAACTGTGGTTAAGTCAGAAAAGCTTGTTATCCCTTTTTGGTATATTCCCTTGTAAAGTTGTTGAGCCCTCATTTTAACTTTACTTTCTTCAACGCCAATCTTTTCAATAAGGAAATTTTTCAGTTCCTCAAAAGATAAACCATAAAAGTTTTGCTTTTTTTGCATTAATGGGACTTTATAGACTTGAGCGGGCTTATGAAAGCCCGCTCTATAGGAATGTTAGAGTTTTTTTGGCTCTGTTTTTAAATGCTTAAGAATCTGCCCTTTCCGGGGACCATTCTTTAAGGTATATCCAGATGAGCCACCTCCGTTCGTTTCCACGGCAATCTGATTTTTGCTTAACTGTAGTGAAATCTTTTGCGAATTTTTTTTTATCGCAGATGATTTGTACAGCTGACTGAACCTATTTGTCATAATCAACTCCTTTGTTCTGCGATCTTTGCAATCCCCATAGAGATTCAGCATGATCTATGCTGACACTTTGCAAGATGATAACATCATCTTTTCCATGTGATATGGAATTACCTTAGACATTAATGTAAGAATATAAATTGTCAATGGATAATAAGTTTATATTAGGTTTATGTATTATAGGTTTTGGCATTCTGTTGCTTTTTTCACGTGCAGATTATTCTATATGGTTTAGCGCCATTGCTGTTGGAATTGGCTCAGGTATTATTATAACTAAGAAAGATAAAAAAGAGGATTAGTGAAAAGAATTTGTATTATATTTGGTCATTACAATACTAAAACTTCATTTTGTAGCGCTATTAGAGATACTTTTATTCAAGAGTCCGAAAAAATTGGTAACGAAATTGATTTAATTAATTTATACGAAGAAAAAGAACAATTGCCTTACTATCGTAACATCAATCCTCCACCTAAATTAGTTTTAGATTATAGAAAAAGATTAGAGAGGAGTGATGTGATGTTTATAATAAGTCCCTGCCACAATTTAAGACTAACAAGTATAACAGAGTCATGGGTCGATTGGATTTTGCACCCGCGCTGGTTTTTTGAATACAAATCACTTATACCTGGAAATAAGTATTTCAAAAATTATGGTTGGAGTAAACCAGGGGCTATGAAAGGAAAATTGGGTCTCCTTGCGATTGCATACGGTGGGCCGATGCTTGCTTATTCTAATTTCTCTTTTTTCGACAATATTCCATATCGCCGGATCAAAAAATCTGTTTTTCAATTAGGTGGAATGCGCTGCCAATACTTACGCTTTTTTTCTGTGTTGCCTAATATGGAAGAGAAAATTTTTAATAAACATATGGAAAGAGTAAGAAAATTAGCTAGGACATTAAAATAATTTATTTTTTTTTCAAAAAGTATATAAGTTAAATATGGAAAATTTTAAAAATTGGATGATATCAACAGCTAACGTACTTTTCGACGACCAAAAAAACGACCTGAGAGCGTTACCAAAGGCGGTCAGGCTACAAATTTTAATCGTGCTATCTTTTATATGGTCGACTGTTTTTAGTCTGTACGTATTTAGTTTGACTACCTTCATTTGGGGGTGGGCCAGGCGTTATCATGGCGCACATTGGTCTAATATTCGCAGTGTATTTTACTTTTAAGTTTTTTCATAAAAAACAAGAACAGCCTATTAGCGTTTTTGAGTCTGGAAACTATAATCCCGCAAAAATATTTGCTATTTTCTTTATAATTTTCTTCATGTTTATATTTACGAAAGGTATTGACGTTTTAACAAAAACAAACTCGTATGAAATTCCTTTTGATGGACCAAATTCAACTACCGAGGAACGCATTAAAAGATTTGTGAAATAATCTAATCTTTATTAAAATCAATCAATGAAGTTATTAAGAGTAGGTGATTTAGGTAAAGAAAAAGTTGCTGCGATAGATAAAAATAATATTTTTCGTGATCTTTCCTCTCATATTACTGACTTAAATCCAGACACATTAAAATTAAATAATCTTACAGAATTAAAGAAAATAAAGTTAGAAGATTTACCTGAAGTTCCAAAAAATAAAAGAGTTGGTGCATGTATTAATAGGCCTAGTAACATACTATGCGCGGGACTTAACTATTCACTCCATGCCGCTCAGACAGGAAGTAAACTTCCAGACTATCCAATAATATTTAACAAAAGCCCTGACTGTTTACAGGGTCCATTTGATCCAATTAAGAAAAATAAAACTCAAGAAAAATTAGATTACGAAATCGAGCTTGCTGTTGTGTTGGGCAAAGAGGCAAAAAACATAAAGGAAGAAGAAGCTTTGGATTATGTTTTTGGTTATTTTATTTTAAATGATATTTCAGATCGTCATGCTCAAAAAGTAATTGGTAGTGGACATTGGACTTTAGGAAAATCTTGGTGTGCACCAGCCGGTGGAATTTTAGTAACTAAAGATGAAATAAATAATATTCACGATATTAATCTGTCTTTAAGCGTAAATGACGAAGAGAGACAAAAAGGGAATACTAAAAATATGATATTTAAAATAGAGTATCTTATTTCTCATATCAGTAAATATTTAACTTTAAAGCCAGGTTGTGTTATTTCGACTGGAACCCCAGCAGGAACTGGTATGGAACAAAAACCACAAAAATTTCTTCAAGTTGGAGACCGGCTGCATTTAAAAGTTGATAATCTTGGAGAACAAAAATACGATATCGTTAATGAGTAAACGTTATTCTGGAAAATCGTGGAAAGCTAGGAGTTTTAAAAAAAAAGCAAAATTGAGTTTTAAAGAAAAAAGAAGACTTAAAAGAGAGAAAAGAAATAAATAATCATGTGTGGAAGATATAGTGTTCAGAAAAAAACATTACTAGTAGCAAATAGTTTAGTTAAGAAGAATATTAATGTAGATCTTGAGCAAGATAATTTTAATTGTGCTCCTGGTGGAAAATACCCTTGTATTAAATCCGCCACTAACGGTAAATATCTTGAAATGACTGTCTTCGGCTACCTTCCATCTTGGAGCAAGCCAGATTTTAGACGACTACACAATGCTAGATTAGAGGGTATAGAGACTAAAGTAAGTTTTAAAAAACTTATAGTTAATTCAAGAGCAGTTGTGCCTCTTTCTGGATTCATTGAGTGGTCTAAGGTGAACGAAAAGAAAATTCCCTACTATTTTACCAGAGCAGACTCTGAAGATATCTTTTGCCCAGCTATTCATGATGCAGGACAATTCACAATTCTTACCAGAGATGCCACACCTCAGAATGCTAAAATTCACCACAGACAGCCAGTAATAATCTCGAAATCTCAAATTAATAATTATTTTAATTTAAATAATAATGCAGTAGAATTTTTAAAAACTGTGAAACCACCTGAGCTAAAGTACCATGAAATTTCAACTAAAATTAACAATCCAAGTGCAAACGATCCAACATTAATTAATCCAGTACAATGACTAAACTGTCCATAGAATTATCAGAAAATAATGTTGGTTGTTATGTTAAAACTAACTTAAAAAACATCACGCACGAAGAAATTCAAGAAATTAAAAAATTATTAAATAAACACTCTGTTCTTTTCTTCAAAGAGCAACATTTAAATCCACAAGAATATATAAGATTTGCATCAAATTTTGGTAAGCCCGCTGAGTATCCAATGCTAAAGCCACATAAAGATTTCAAAGATATTTACGTAATTGAGAGAAAAAAAAGTGACAAAGGAATCGGATTCGGAATTGGCGCTCACACCGACAGCTCATACATGAGTAATCCTCCTCGTTTTACTTTTTTACAAGCTATTCAAGTTCCTGAAGAGGGAAAAGGTAATACTTTATTTTATAATCAATTTCTTGCATATGAGGCACTTCCAAATGAAATAAAGAATAAGATTGAAAAGCTTAAAGGTGTTTTTTCTTCTCAAGGAAAAATTGCTAGAACACGAGTACAAAGAGAGGTTGAACATGGGACAAGTAATTCAAAAGAAATAAGATCAGAACATAAATTGGTTCAAACCATTGATGGCAGAAAAGCAATCTATTGTTCGCCTGGACATATTGTAGATGTAGCTAATTTAAATTCTAATCAAAAAGAATTTATTGATTTTTTAACTTCTCATCAAACCAAAAAAGATTTTTCATTTAGTTTTGCTTGGAAAAAAGGCGATATAGCAGTTTGGTCAAACAGATCTATGCTTCATGCAGCGACAACTTATAATGGAGATAGAAAAATGTTTAGGATTACTGTTCAATAATTAATCTTTCAATAGCTGAGTCAAATGTCCCATTTTTCGACCAGGTCTAATTTCAGTCTTCAAATAATCGAAAAAAAATTCATTTTCTTTAAACTTTTTATTTCTAAATTCCTTTATTTCATCTCCTAAAATATTAGTCATAACTGCATTAGAAATTTTTTTATTTTCAATAAATTTTAATCCTAAAATAGCTCTGACATGGTTCATAAATTGGTCTACCTGGTAACTGTTAACAGTATGCCACATTCCATTATGACATCTATTGCACCATTCCAAAAAATAAAGTTCCTCTTTTTCATCAATCATAAATTCTATATTTAAAGTTCCTACATAATTAAGTTTTTCGGCAAATTTAATTGCAATATCTTGGGATTTTTTTAAAATATTTTTATCTATATTTGCTGGTATTTTTGACTCTCTAAGTATACCTTTTTCATGTTTGTTTTCAGACGGTTCATAAATTGAAATTTTTCCATCCTTGTATCTTGTTGCAGCTACAGAAATTTCTTGTTTAAATTTGAGAAATTTTTCTAAAATATATTCTTTACTAAAATCTATATTCTTATCAATTTCCTCTATAGTCTTAAATCGATATTGTTGCTTACCGTCATAACCTCCAGAAACAGACTTTAATATACAATTACCATAAGATTTTACACCCTCTTTTAATTCTTCTAATGATTTTATACTTTTCCATTCGGTAGTTTTTATGCCGAGATCATTTGCAAATTTTTTTTCTAATATTCTGTTTTGGGCAATTCTTAAAGTATTTGGAGATGGGTGAACTTCTTTTACATCAGCGATAGATTTTAAAATTTCGTAAGATAAATTCTCAAAAGCATAAGTACAAATATTTATTTTTTTTATAAAATTTTCAATTACATTTTTGTCATTTAAATCAGCGCATATAAATTCATCTGCTACGTGCTTTGCAGGACCGTCATTATCATTAGTAAGAACTATAGTTTTAATACCACCAATTTTTTTTGCAGATTTTATAAGCTGAGTTTCTAATTGCCCGCTATATAAAATTCCAAGCGTTATATCTTTCGACATTTATTTAGGTTTTATTTTTACTGATTTAGTTTGTTTTCTTTTCCATTTTAATAGATTAAATTTTACTTTATCATCAAATGTACCAATAATTTCAGCTGCAAATAAAGCGGCATTTACTGCTCCTGCTTCACCTATAGGCATCGTGGCTAAGGGGCAACCAGAGGGACAGCAATTTAAACTGAGTAAACTGTCCAATCCTTTTAACTTTTTTGTTTCAATCGGAACACCTATAACAGGTATTGATGCTAGAGCAGCAGTTACAGAAGGTAATGAAGCTGAGCCACCAGCAGCAGCAATGCAGACGGTATAGTTTTTGTGTAAGTTTTCAGCCCAATTAAACATTCTTTTAGGAGTTCTATGCGCTGAAACAATATGGGTTGTGAATTTTACTTTAAGTACTTTTAATATATTTTCTGTTTTTCGCATTATTTTGGCGTCGTTTGCCGAACCCATAATAATGCTCACTTTAGGCTGAATTTTTTTAGCTTTAATTCGTTTCACAAATTAGTTTAGCAATTATTGGAATAAAAACAATGGCCTAATTAGATTAAGCCATTGGTTTATTTAGGAGGAAAGATTATGCTCGAACTCTGAAATTTAAAAATTTTGGACTATTTTGAAGTTCGAAAAGAGAGATTTTTTTGAATTTCTTGGTAATATTAGATTTCAGTTTGTTTTTTTTTAGTTGTTTATTTCTCATAATTCTTTTTAGTTTATTTTGAACTCTATGAGTATTGCTGAATTTGCAAACTTGAGTTGAATATAGTTTATGACGAAAATTTAGGCAGATATTAGGCGTTTCTTGGCCAATTTTAAATTTTTTCAAGAAAATCTTTAGAAAGTTTTTTTATTGACCCACTTCGATCTACAACTGCTAGTTCCACTTCCGCGCTGACAAGAATTTCTGTGCCTCTTTTAACCTCTTGAAGCAAATTTAGTCTGACATTAGTTTTTTTTAAAAAGGTTGTTTCAACACTTAAAATATCCTCAAAAACTGCAGATTTTAGATATTTTATGTTACAACCTCTTACGACAAACATAATATTATGCTCATTCATAAGTTGAGTTAAAGTAAGACCAAATTTATTGTTTATTAGCTCAGTTCTAGCTCTCTCGATATATTGAAGATATCTTGAATAAAATACTCGACCAAAATCGACATCTTCGACAAAAACTTTCAATTTATAAATGTGGCTTTTAGACATAATTTAATCATAAGGCTAAAATTTATCTTATTCAATAAAGTTTCAATTTCTTTTTTTGGTCCAAATTATGCCAAGCAAAGCACAGACTCTAACCTTAGATTTTAACCATGAAAATATTATCTACTTTTATGTTATTGCTTATTTTGACTAATTGTGCTGGTAGCAACATGGCCAAAGTAAAATTTGGCAAAAGATGCACAGCTGCTGATGAGAATGGTTTAAAAGAAAGTTCGTATGTTTGGGTCATTTCAAAAGAAGCGCTTAGATCATTTGATAAGAGAATAAATAAATCTAATTGTTCAGATATTTAATTTCCTTTTAAATTTAATTGTCTGTGCTAATAAGGGGTATGCGAATACCCCTTATTCTGTGTATATTATTTTCTTTAAGTATTAGTTTAAATGCTATGGAAAAAAAACCTTATCATCATGTTTATAAAGATGGGAAATTATATTTTAGAAACCTTGAAGGAGGACCAAAAAGAGATCCTAATTTTAAATGGGATTGGAAAGTTTTTAGAGAGGAAAAAAAGAAGCTTAAGATTGATTATCCACCTGAACATGTAATTGATAAACAAATAGTTTTAAAAAATCTTGAAAAACATAAATCTGATTCATATGTAATGTGGCTTGATCATGCGAGCTTTATAATTAAACTTGGAGACACTACAATAATTACTGATCCAGTTTTTGAAAAGAATTATGGGCCTATGATATTTGGTCCCAAGAAATACATAGAGTCTCCTTTGTCTCTCAAAGAGCTTCCTAAAATAGATTTATTTTTGCTGACTCATAATCATTATGATCACATGAGTATTCGCACGATAAAAAACTTTCCTTATAAAAATGCTAAAGTTCTTGTGCCTCTTAAGCTAGGGAAATATTTCACAAAAAATGGATATAAAAAAGGTAATGTTAAAGAAATGGATTGGTTCGATAAAATAAAAATTAATGATGAAATCACAATCACGATGCTTCCAAGTCAACATTGGTCACGTCGGTGGATATGGGGAGATGGAAATACCAATAGATCACTTTGGGGAAGCTTTCTAATTGAATACAAAGACAAAAAAATCTTTTTTGCTTGCGATACTGGGCCAGCACCATTTTATAAAGAATTAGGAAAAAAATTTGGTTCTATCGATTTGGGTTTTGGAAATTTAGGCGCCTACAATTTCTATCCAATAATTCCGGTCAAGGATAAATCCACAGCTCACGCAAATCCTGAAGAGCTTTTATCTCTAATGAAAGACTTAAAAGTAAAAAAGGTTATAGGTATGCATTGGGGAACAGCAATATTAAGTTTGGAACCGATCTGGGAACCTCCTGTAAGGTTTAAACAAAATGCTGAAAAGTTTGGCTATAAAAAAGAGGAGGCAATTATATTTAAAATTGGTGAGATTAAAAAATTAAATGACCTTATCAACTAGCTTTTCTTTTATTTCTTTCTCTCTCAAGTAGAGCAGTAAGTGAGTCTACCATAAAATCTGAGGCATCAAAAATCTGATCTCTCTTAAATTCTTTTGAAATATTTTTTTCTGGATCTGTTTTGTCCTCAATAACTATCCCTTCAGTAGGAGCATCATCTTTTAAATAAATGCAAATCAACCACTCATCTTCAGGGGTATCATCCCATTTAATATATATGGCGGACTCCTCAATCCTTTTATCTATACACCTCATTAAGGGAAGATGTTTACTTAAAAATTTTTTATTTATGTTGAAACAAAGTGAAAGAGATGTTCTATAATATGATATAAGTGCGTACTCTACTTTTTCTCTTTCCTCATTAAAAATTCTTTCTTTTTCTAACAAAACTTCTTTTGTATCACTGTCTTTTACATCAACACCAAATTGAGTAAGTCTTTCTCTAATTGCTTCTTCAATTTTTTGTTGTCTTAGAGCTTTGTATTTTTCTTTGATCTTATCTATACGTAGTTTAACTTCTTCGTAAGACTCTCTTTGTTGGCTTAAGACGTATTTAGAAAGTGCTTGGACTTCTTTTTCTTCTCTTTGAATGAAGCTTTTTATTTTTTTCTCTAATTTAATTTGTTCTAAAAATTTCCTTTGTTTTTCTGCTCGTTCTCTTCTAAGTTCAGCTTGATCCTCGCGTATAAATCTTTTCAGATCAATTGATAATTGGCGACTAAACTCTTTCTCCTCTTTTAACTCAAGGGCTTTGGCTTTTAATGCTATTTCCTCTTGTTGCATAAAACGCTTCTTTGCCTCTATTTTTTCTCTTTCCATTTCTTTTATTTTTTTTTCTTTTTGTTTTGCTCTTTCTTCTTGAATAACTTTTTTAATATTTGAAACTCGGTTAGAAATACCTTGAAAAAAATTTTGAAGAGATTTATCTAGATTTAAATTAAACCTTAGCATTGATTTAATTTTGTCACTTAAACTTAGAATTCCTGAAACTACTGCTCTTGTTTTCTGAGTTTTTTTACGTTTCGTCCTGAAAGGAATTACTCTCTTTTTTCGAGCCTTAATTTTTTTTCTTCTTTTTTTAACTGTTCTTTTTATTTTTGATTTTTTTTTGAGAACTTTTCTTCTTTTTTTAACAGATTTTACAGATTTAAATCTTTTTGATTTAATTGTCTTATTTTTCTTAAGTTTCCTTTTCTTTCTTTTCATACTGCTATCTTATTTAATAACAGTTTTTAGTTATAAATGTAATCTCGAGTTCTAGAAGCAGTTGAAAAGTTCTTAACAAGTTGGATTTGAAAAACAAGAAGATCTCGGTATCTAAAAGCGGCGCTCGTTGAACTTAAGTAAAACTCCCACATTTTACAGAACTTTTCATCAAATAAATCTTTCATTTCAGTCCTTTTCGCTAAGAATCTTTCTCTCCATGCTTCCAAAGTTAAATCGTAATGTTTGATTAAAGTTTCACAATCATTCACAATGAAACCTGATTTTTCAATTGGTTTGATGATTTGACTATAAGATGGACATCTTCCACCTGGAAAAATACGAGTATTTATCCAGCGAGATGGTGCTGAAGGCGGTCCAACGACCCCAATTGTGTGAAGTAAAAAAGTTCCATTATCTTTTAATAAGTCGTAAGTTTTTTTAAAAAAGGTATTATAGTACTTCAAAGATGTGTGTTCGAACATGCCAATTGAGTAGAGTTTATCGAATTTACCACCCATATCTCTATAGTCTCTAAGCTCGAAATTGATTTGATTATCTAAATTTAATTCCTTTGCATTTTGCACAGCATAATCTAGTTGGTTTTTGCTCAACGTTATACCAGTTACTTCACAACCAGTTTGTTTAGCTATGTATGCAGCGGCAGTTCCAAAACCACAACCGATATCTAGAATTTTATCTCCTTTTTTAATTTTTAGTTTTTTTATAATATGATTGAGTTTATTTATTTGAGCTTCTTCTAATGTTTTTGTGTCATCTTTCCAAATCGCACAAGAATATTGCATATTACTGCAAAGCATATTTGTATACAATTTTATTCCTTTCTTACCTCCTAAATCATAATGGCTCGATATCTGCTGTTTTGATTTTGACTTTGTATTAAAATTTGAAATATATCTCCAAATACCAAACAATTTTTTTACCAAATCGCTATATAAAGTAATTTCACCTCGCCCAAGATTTTTTACAAAAACCATCAAAAATTCATGCAGTGTTGCATTTTCTATTATTATTTCCTCATTAATATAAGCTTCGGGAAAATAATATTCTGGCTCTACCAATAATAAATATTTTAGTTTTTTGTTTAATAGTTTAACAGTGATAGGTTTTTTAGAGTTTGGTTTACCAATAAAGTACTTAACATTTTCATCTTGTAAAATTATACCGTCTTCCTTATAAATTTTTGACAAGACTCTTGCTAATAACATAATTTAAGCCGCTAAGTTTTTTTCGTTATTGAATTTAAGTTTATTCAATTTTTCAATAAGTTCTTTCTGTTTTTCCTCATTTAATAAAGTAAGTGGAGGTAATATATTCTTATAGTTTTCATCTTTAATCGAATGATAACTATGCAAGGCAGATATCAAATTATATTGATCAAATGTTTCTCTTACAGCTATTAATTGGTCGTTTTTTGTTTGTGGAGTTTTATTTTCGAAATCATCAAACACTTTTCTAGCTAAAGAGTGAGTCGAGTTTGTGCACGCGCTGATGATCCCCGCAGAGCCTTTTTCCAATCCTTTAAGTAATTTTGCCTCACTTCCAGGAAAAATTAAAAAATCTTTAATCTTTAAATTTTCATATAAGTTATAAGAAGAGTCTTTAACGCCAATTATATTTTTAGGAAATGACTTAATTAATTTTGTAATTGCTTCAATTGAAAACAAATAACCAGATAATTTCTGAAAGTTATAGATTACAATTTTTATTTTAGGACATGATAAAATTATTTTTTTATAAAATTCAAAAACTCCCTCGTCAGAATTTCCAACGTAGTAGGCGCTTGGCATTAATAAAATTGTATTAAAGCTAAACTCACTTGCGTATTTTATTAATTCAATATTTTCGTTAAGACTATTGCAGCCTGTTCCTAAAAAAAACTGTTTTCTTAATTTGTGGGTAGAAATTTTCGAAATTAGCTCCATTTTTTCATTTTTGGAGATAAGCTGAGACATTCCAGTGCTCCCAAAAAAGAAACATCCATGTAGACCGTTTTTAATTAAATTTTCTGCATGAGAAATCGTAGCCTCAACGTTCAACGTTAAGTCTTTATTTAAAACACTTAAACTAGCTGCGTATATCCCTCGTTTTAACATCTTATTGTCCCAATTTATTGAAATAAAATATAATATAAGTTTCAAAAATGAAAGTTCTGATTCTCATTAATAAAATAGGCCTTGGAGACTGCGTGATTCACATAAATTATATTCATGAAATCTCGAAAAAATACAAAAAACCAGTTTCAATATTAGCCAAGGAAAATACAAGAGCAAAAGATCTGTTTAGAGATGACCCTCATATTGATGAAGTTATAACATTGGATCGTTTAAATGATAATTCGGGTAGCCATGATGGTCTAAATGGATTTTTTAAATTAGCAAGGGATATTAAAGATAAAAGGTTTGATGAAGTATTCATCTTTAATAGTTCAATAAGATATTATTTAATTTGTAAATTTGCGGGTATAAAAAAAATAGCTCAATATCCATTATTTAAAAAAAAAGGACAGCATGTAGTTAATACTGCAAAAATTTTTACTGAAAATGAACTAAATAAAATTGTATCAACAAAACCAAAGCTTTTAATTAGTGAAGAAAAAATTCTAAGTGCTAGAAAAGATATATCTCAGAGTCATAAAAATATTGTATTGGGAATAAGCGCATCTGGACCAACAAAGCGTTGGGGTATCGCAAACTTTATAAGATTAATTGAAAAAATAAATGAAAAACTTCCTTCCAAATTTTATTTAGCTGCTGGAAAAAATGATCAAAAATTGATTGATGAAATATTGAACTCAAATATAGGACCTAATTGTATTTCTTTAAATAATTTAAAGATAAGTGAGATGATGCCTATAATAGCTAATTGTAATTTGTATTGTGGAAATGATACTGGGTTTATGCATATAAGTGCAGCTCTTAATTTAAAAACTATAGCTTTATTTATGGATAGTCCAGTGCTTGCTTATGGAAAGTACTCAGAAAATATTAGTGTAATAATTCCAGAGGGTGAAACTGAGGAAACAACAACTCACAACACTTTAGGTGCGGATAAGATCTCTTTTGATAGAGTTTATGATAAATGTATTAAACTTTTATCTAACTAAAATCAGTTTTTATTATTTTTTCTTTAGCTTCATTTACTAATTGACTTAATCTAGAGCTGTCTACATTACGGTTCATATCAGGATGAATTTTTTTTTGCAATTGATTGGCTGCTTTTAAAACTTCTTCTTTACTCGCACCCTTTTTTAATCCTAGCAATTTATAAGCCTCTTCTGATGTAAGGCTTGATGATCCTGGAGTTTGACCAAACTGACCTTGAGAAAATCTTCCTGCGTTATTTTTCATGAACTGGATTAATCTCCATAATTGATACATCTGCAGAGCAGTGAATCCTTTAATCTTAAGCCCAGAGAGCAAGATTAACCACATTGGAAGACTGAAAATGAATTTACCGCCAATTGTAAATAGTACAGCAAGAATCAATGATATATAAATTGCAATTTTTTTAATAGTTGTAGCTATCTTTTTTGAACTAGCTCTAGCGAACCAATTGAGAAAAAGGTAGATTACGACGAAAATGATAATTCCCAACAAAAACAAATTCATATAATTTCCTATTATGAATATACCAAAACTTAAAAAAATAAAGACTACGAAAAATTATCACGGGATTCCACTAGAAGATGATTATTCATGGGTTGATCAGCCAAATATCCTTGAAGTTTTAAAGGACCCAAAGAAATTAAATGCTGAAGTCAAAGATTACATAGAAGCTAACAACAAAATGACAGAAGACTACTTTGCAGACGTTAAGGAACTACAAAAAAATTTATTTAACGAAATCAAAGGAAAAATTAAATTAGATGATACTGGATTAAAATATAAAGATAAAAAATATTATTATTGGGCTAAAACTGAAGCTAAGGGTAATTACGGAAAAAGAATGAGACAACTCATTGATGGTTCTAAACCTGAGGAAGTTTTTTTTGATGGTGATTTAGAAAAGAAGAAATCTGGTTCAGAATACTTTGGAGTTGGAACTGTAAGCACTTCTTATTGTGATAATTTTATTGCTTATTCTTTAGATTTAAAAGGATCAGAATATTACACAATTTATTTAAGAGATCTAAGAACTGGAAAAAATGAAAAAGATATAATTGAAAATACTAGTGGTAGTGTAACTTGGGCCCTGGATAATAAAAGTTTCTTTTATTCGAAGTTAGATCAATATCATAGACCAAGACAGATATTTAAACATGTCCTTGGAACACCGAACAATCAAGATCAGCTAATATTTGAGGAAAAAGATGAGACTTTTACTTGTGGTATTGGCATTACCTCTGATGAAAAATATTTCATTATTGGGACTTCCGATCATATCACAACTGAGGAATATTTCTTTCCAACAGATTCAAAAGAAATTAAACCTATTCTTTTTCAAAAAAGAAAAAATGACGTTCGTTATTCAATAGACTCTTGGCAAGGTTATTTTTATATTCACACCAATGAAGAGGCTAGGGATTACAAGGTACTTAGATGTAAAACTAATCAAATAGAAAAATTAGAAGTTTTTATCCCCGCTAAAAAAGAAACTGTTATTGGTGGTTTTGAATTTTTAGATGATTATATCCTTAGATCAGAGAAATCTGATGCTATACCAAAACTTTTTGTAAGAAATATAAAAACTAACAAAGAAGAAGAAATTAAAATCTCAGATGAACCGATAGGTGTTCCGGGTGTTTCTTTAATGCAAAGAGACACAAATACTACAATGATAAGAGTTGGTTGGGAGAGTATGGCAACTCCTGGAAGAGTTTATGAATATGATATCATCACTAAAGAAAAAAAATTAGTCAAAGAAACAGAAATTCCATCTGGCCATGATCCTAGCAAATATGTTGTGGAAAGAATTAAAGCTCGATCACATGATGGTCGTATGATTCCAATTAGTTTAGTAAGATTAAAAGACTCTAAACAAAATGGAAAATCAAAAGTTTTGCTCTACAGCTACGGAGCTTATAAACATTCGGTTAATTGTTCATTTAGTGCTTCAAGATTTTGTCTCGTAGATAGAGGAATTATTTTTGCAATAGCACATATTAGAGGCGGTGGCGATCTTGGTGATAGCTGGCACACGGAAGGTAAAAAAAAATTAAAAAAAAATACTTTTTTAGATTATATAGCATGCGCAAATCATTTAATAGAACAAAGATATACTTATAAGGGTGGAATTTGTTTTTACGGTGGATCAGCTGGAGGTCTTACAGGTGGAGCAGTGGCTAACCTTTCTCCAGATTTATTTTTTGGGATGCTTTTGTTAGTACCATTCGTAGATACTATGACCACAATGTTAAATGAAAAATTACCCTTAACTCCAGGTGAATGGGAAATGTGGGGAAATCCAATTAAAAGCAAAGAGTATTTTGAATATATCCTGTCATACTCTCCTTATAATAATCTTGAGAAAAAAGATTATCCGTCGATGCTTATAACTACATCTTTGTTTGACAATCGAGTTCTTTACTCTGAGCCAGTTAAATATATTGCAAAGTTAAGAGATTTAAAAACTGATAATAATTATCAATTACTCAAATGTAAGATGAAAGCAGCAGGTCATGGAGGAATGTCTGGACGCGACAATGCTATCACAGAGTTAGCTGAAGAATATTCTTTTATTTTAAAATCGGCAAAAGTTTTAAAATAATAATCTTGAAAAAAAAAAAATAATTCCCATATGTATTATGTTAGTTGCCAAATGGGACTGACTTAAACCTTGCTAACAAAGGAGGATATATGACAAGTAAGGATCTATCGATCTTTAATTCACTTAGACCTTTAAGCGTAGGCTTCGATGATATGTTTGATCAGTTTGAGTCTATGCTAGGAAATGGTGGCGTAGTGCAAAGTAATTACCCGCCATATAACATCCGAAAAGCAGGCAAAGATAAATATGCTATTGAGGTAGCAGTTGCCGGCTTTAATAAAGATGATGTTGAAGTTGAATATGAGGATAATCTTTTAACAATAAAAACAAAAGACGTTAAAAGAACTGAAGAAAAAGAAGGTGATGAAGTAATTCATCGAGGAATATCACAAAGATCTTTTGCAAGATCGTTCACAATTGCAGATGATGTAAAAGTGAATGGGGCCGAGCTAAAGGATGGTTTACTGACTATTTCTTGTGAAAAAATCATTCCTGAAATTAAGAAAAAAAGACTTATTGAAATTAAATAAGTTTTCCTTACTTGCGGAGTTTTATCTCCGCAAGTAATTTAAAAGCAATTTTTGCTAGTAAACCCAATCACGATATTTCTAGGATTTATCTCAAATTTACGTTCACACTTAATCTTATACTTTTCAGTTATATAAACGTAATATCTATTTCTAGTGCTTGAAAATTTAATCTTATCAGGCTGACCAAAAAAACTTTTAAGGTCTTCCTCAGTTTTGTTTAACCATTTACTTAATTCTTGTTTCTCTTTATCAGTCGTATCTTCTATTTTTTTAGATACTGTTTGACAACCATTCATCAAAATTAATAATAATGTGCATAAAATTACAAAAAAAAAATTTTTCATTTTAACCCTTATTTTATAACGAAAAGTTATAAACAGATATATTTACCATTGGTTGAATCTCATTAGCTATGCACGAATTAGTTAAGATTTTGAGGCGTATTTAGAGTAAAAAACTTTGAATGGAGGTTTAATTTTATGATGGAAAAATATTTTGAATATAGAAAACATAAAACAAATTTTAAAACAGAGGTAATCGCCGGTGTAACTACTTTTCTTACAATGGCATACATAATGTTTTTAAATCCTTTTATCCTGTCTGGTGAATTTGCCGGAACAGAAAAAGGTTTTTTTGATTTTGGTGCAGTGTTTACTGCAACAATTTTAGCAACAGCAGTTGCTTGTTTCATAATGGCATTTCATGGACGTACTTGGCCTATAGGTTTGGCGCCTGGTATGGGTATCAATGCATTTGTTGCTTATGGAGTTGTTGCTGGAATGGGCTACACACCTCAAGCCGCATTAGGTGCAGTTTTGGTTGCTGGAGTAATTTTCTTGGCAATTTCCCTAACACCTTTACGAGCTTGGTTGATCAATTCAATACCAAAAAGTTTAAAACTTGGAATAGGTGCTGGGATTGGACTGTTTTTAGCAATCATCGGTCTGGAAATAATGGGAGTAGTAGGTGATCATCCAGTTACGTTAGTAACTCTGGGCGATATCAAAAATCCTTTAGTTCTTCTAGGTTGTTTGGCTTTTGTCTTTATGATCGTTCTTGAAAAAATGAAAATAAGAGGAAACATTATTATAGGTATACTTTTATTCAGTATAATTGCTTGGGCCACGGGGTTAGCAAAGTTTAATGGTGTAGTTGGATCTATTCCTCCAATGACATACTTGTTTGAATTTGATCTAAAAGCTGCATTAACAGCCGGTATGGCCTCTATAGTCTTTACTTTATTGTTTATCGACTTTTTTGACACTGCAGGAACATTAACATCTGTTGCTAATGTTGCGGGTAAAGTAGATAAAAAAGGTAAAGTGCAAGATATAAATAAAGCAATGCTATCTGACAGTGTTGGAACTGTTGCGGGTGCAATGATGGGAACAACAACAGTCACAAGTTATGTTGAGTCAGGCGCTGGAGTAAAAGCAGGCGGAAGAACAGGTATGACTTCATTAGTAATTGGAGTCCTGTTTTTAGCGTGTTTGTTCTTTTCACCATTAGCCACAAGTCTACCAAAAGAAATTGATGGGGCAGCTTTGTTATACGTGGCTATTTTGTTTGTTAGAAACATAACTGATATTGAGTGGAATGATATAGCAGAGTCTGGGCCGGCAGTTGTAGCTATGATAACTATGCCATTAACTTACAGTATTAGCAATGGTATAGCCCTTGCATTTATCTCTTATGCTTTAATTCAAATATTTACTGGAAAATTTGGGAAAACTTCACCAGCTATTTGGGTAATTGCAGTATTCAGCGTAATAAGTTTTTACGTAGCTTAGAATTTTTTGGGGCCAGATAATCCTGGCCCTTAATTCTTCTGATGCTTCTTAATTAATTCTTCAATTCTAATTTCTTCATAATGTTCAAACGGCTGGACAATCCAAGGATTGCTTTCCAATCTTTGCGCACAAAAATCAGGTTCGAAGATAGAGTCTTTTTTCTTCCATAAAACAGCTGTTTTAATTTCTTTTATTTTTCCTTTAAGAGGTGGATATTTTTTTAACCAATCGATACTTTTATTTAACGTTATCCCGGTATCAGATAAATCATCACATAATAAAATATTACCGCTCATCTCTTGAACTGTAGAGCTCATTTCTCTAGAAAAAACTAAATCCCCTTGTTTGTCTTCTACGCCTTCTCCAGAATAGGATTCTACCGCTAAATAGGCGCATTTTAATTTATATACTCGGCTCAATACATCAATAATCGGTGCTCCTCCTCTCATGATTCCAATTAGTAAATTGGGTTTAAAACCACTTTTAAAAATCTGAATTGCTAGTTTTTCTACGATTTGATTGTACTCTTTCCAATCAATGATAAGTTTATCTGCCATGAAGAAAGCTAAATTATTTTAAAGGAGTTGTAAATGAAAGGATATGTAGTTTGTGTTTATAAAAATATAGCTAATGAACAAAAGTTAAAAGAATATGCAATTAAAGCTAGAGCAGCAGTTGAAAAATATAAGGGAAAATTTTTAATTAGGGGCGGTAGATCAACATCTAATGAAGGTGAAAAATCTCCTAGAACAGTTGTAATTGAGTTCCCATCTTATGATGAAGCTAATAAATTTTATAGGTCTAAAGAATATCAAAATGCGCATTCTATTCTCAAGGATAATGCTGAGCGGCAGCATCAAACAATAGAGGGTGTTTAATACTGTATTGGTTCATCGTCAATTGATCTCCAAAGATACCATGTTGCCACTGAACAATAGGGAGAGAACTTTTTATAAAGTTTGTTTAAAAATGTCTTAGGAGGAAAATATTTTTTTTTATAATTATTCGAAATTGCTCTTAGCAATCCTATATCTTGCAGCGGCCAAATATTTGATCTATTAAAAGTAAAAAGTAGAATCATTTCTGCTGACCACCTGCCAATTTGTCTTAAATTAGATAAATATTCGATCGCCTCTTCATCATTCATTTTTTTTATCAAATGAGGTTTAAATTCATTTTTAATAATTTTTTTTGCTAAATCTTTAATGCCTCTTACTTTTTGCCTGCTTAATCCGCATTTTTTTAAAGTTTGAAAAGATAGTTTATTAACGTTTTTAGGATTAATTTTTCCTTTGCAACTTTTCTCAAATTTTGAAAAAACTGAATTTGCTGCTGCAACACTTATTTGCTGACCTATAATACTTTTGCAGAGAGAATAAAAAATATCACTTCGTGTTATAAGAGTTCCGTCTTTATATGAATTGATTAATTTTTTCATAACTTTATCTTTTTTTGATAAAGTGGATTTTGCTTTATTCCAATAACTTGGTTTTCTCATGCTCTAGGATTAACTATTTGCTTTTTAAGTTGAGACTCTCTTACAAATATTATTAATGAGCTAGCAATGACTAATAGTGCGCCAAATAATGTTAAAATCTTAGGAACTTCACTCCAAATTAAAAATCCAAATACAATTGCAAACACAAGACTTAAATATTTAATTGGTGTAACTAATGATGCCTCAGCTAGTCTATAACTTTGCGTTAAAAGAAGATTCGCTATACTTCCACATAAGCCCATGATTGTAAAAATAATAAAATCTATTAATGTTGGCATTTTCCACTCCACAAAAAATATGGTTCCAAGACCAATTAAAGTACAAAGAAAAGTAAAATAAAACGCAATTGTGTAGTTAGGCTCAGTTTTTGATAAAGACCTTACACTAATTGCTACACACGCAAAGAAAACGCAAAAAACTATTGGGGTTATATAAAAATAATTTAAATCTATAAAAGCAGGCTGCACTATCAATAACATTCCAATAAAACCTAAAAATACAGCAGACCACCTCTTAATTCCAACTTTTTCAGATAAAAAGAAGATAGAGGCTACAGTAACAAATATTGGTCCTCCAAAAGTTAATGAAACAACGTCAGCCAATGGCAATTCTCTTAATCCTATAAATAATGCAATGATTGCTGCTGCTCCTGAAATAGCACGGAACGCATGAAGGCCAGGCCTTGATGTTTTATAAAAACTAAATAACTTATCTTTGGGTATGATAAAAAAAATTGGAATGAACCCAATAAAGAATCTTAAAAATAAAACTTGTCCAACAGGATAGTAATCAAGCCATTTCACGCAAATATCCATTATAGAAAAGCAGATAACGCTTCCTACCATGTACAATACGCCTATTTGATTTTGTGTTAACAATTTACTATCCTTTGTTATTCAAAATATATTAAATAATTTATGCAAAAAATCACGCTTGGTCTAGGCTGTTTCTGGGGTCCAGAGGAGAGTTTTAAGAGTAAACCAGGAATAATAGAAACTGAAGTTGGATATGCTGGTGGAACTAGCGCTAAAGTAACTTATGAAGAAGTGTGTACTGGTGCCACAGGACATGCTGAAGTAGTAAGGCTTACTTTTGATGAAAATGTAATTTCATTTAAAAAAATATTAGATTTATTTTTTAAAATGCACGACCCAACACAAAAAGATATGCAATATCCAGATGTTGGAACCCAATACAGAAGTGAGATTTTTTATGAGACTGAAAACCAAAAACAAGAAGCTTTTGAAGTTTTGGACGAGTTTAATAAAAAATTAGATGGAAAAATTCAAACAAATATTTCAAAAATTAAAAATTATTGTAAAGCTGAAGAATATCATCAAAAATATATTGAAAAAAACAGATGATGAATCAATTAGTAACTACAGATTGGTTAGATAAGAATATAGAAAGAGTCAAAATTCTAGATGCTAGTTGGCATCTTCCGAATGCAAATAGAAATTCTTATGAAGAGTATAAATCGGAACATATTATTAATTCTTTTTTTTTTGATATAGATAAAAATTCAAACCAAAAGACTAATCTACCACATATGCTTCCATCTAAAGAAGAATGGGAACGAATTATATCTGATCTAGGAATATTTAATTCAGATCACGTAATTATCTATGACAATTCAGACGTTTTTAGTTCTTGTAGGGTATGGTACACTTTTTTATATTTTGGTCATGACCCAAAACTAGTCTCAGTATTAGATGGAGGTTTTCAAAAATGGAAAAATGAAAAACGTCAAACTACAAAAGAAATTGTCAGTAATGAAAAATCTAAATATGTCGCAACTGAAAATACGTCACTTGTAATAAATAAAAATGAAGTAAACAAAAATATTTCTCAAAAAAAATTTCAATTGCTGGACGCAAGAGGAGAGCAAAGATTTTTGGGCCTACAGCCTGAACCGAGAAAAGAACTAAAGAGTGGAAATATTAAAGGATCAATAAATCTGCCTTTCCAAAATCTTTTAGAAGAAGATAGAACTTTTAAAAAAAAGAATGAATTAATTGAAATTTTTAGAGCAAAAAAAGTTTCTGTTGAAAAAGACATGGCTTTTACATGTGGTTCTGGTGTTACTGCTTGTATTTTAGGTCTAGCTAATTCTATTATAAGTGGTAAAAAACCTGTTATCTACGACGGTTCATGGGCAGAATACGGATTAGACTAAAAATATGAAAACTTCTTCAAAAATTAAAGCTTTCTTAATAATTTTTTTTATAGCAATTTTTGGGATTATTGCAGCTAGACATTTTATAGGTCTTCATTTTGAAAAAAAGTTTAGTGTAAGACCGGCTCCAGGCGTAATTGTTTCTACAGTTGAAAAATCGCTTTTTTATAAAAGTATTGAAACTTTTGGTACTGCAATTGCTCAGAACTCAAAAGCCTATAGAGTTCAAGCAAGCAATATCAATGGTAAGCTTAATTTAGAAAATAGATTTGTAAAAAAAGGTGAAATAATCCTTACCTTAAAAGATGGAGAAAAATTAGTAGCAGATTTTGCAGGTAAAGTAGGAAAGAGGGAAATAGCTCAAGGTGTTTTAGGTTCAGAAAGTTTAATTATTACTCTAGATGATCTTAAAAATATCATAATAGACATTAAAGTGCCTGAGAATTATGTAGGCGTTCTTAAAACAGGACTTAAAGCTGAAATTACTAGTTCTGCTAATAAAAAGGTTTTTAAAGGAAAGATAGAAACGATAAGTTCTCGTATTGACCCCTCTACTAGATCAATTCTTTCAAGAATAATAGTGGATAATTCAAACTTTGAAATTATTCCTGGTCAATTAATGACTGTAAAAATTATCTACGATGAAAAGAACCAAATTGGTGTACCAGAAAGTGCGGTCACAATTCAGGGAAATACTGCATTTGTCTATACAGTGAATGACGATACTGCTGAAAAAAAGGATATTAAAATTGGTAAAAGAAATTTTGGTAAAGTTTCAGTTATATCAGGAATAAACGAAGGTGATATTGTTATTAGTGAGGGAGTTTCTAAAGTACGAGATAAGGGTAAAATTAAGATTATTACATCAGCCAGATAAATGTTTTTAACTGACCTTTCAATCAAAAGACCTGTTGTAGCCTCAGTAATGAGTTTGGTTTTAGTTATATTTGGTTTAGTTACTTTTCAAGAAATTCCAACAGATGAATTACCAGATGTTCAGCCCCCTGTTGTTACAATTCAAACAGAATATAGAGGCGCCTCGGCTGAAATAATCGATACTCAAATCACACAAAAAATTGAGGATTTCGTTGGAGGAACCCCGGGTTTAGAGACAATTGACTCTTTCAGTGAAGATGAAAGCTCAAGAATTACTCTAACTTTTGAAACTGATTTAGATTTAGATGACGTAGCAAATGATGTTAGAAGCTCTGTATCTAGAGTTTTAGATAATTTACCTGAAGGAGCTGAGCAACCAGAAATATTTAAACAAAGTGCAGGTATGCGAACAACAATGTGGTTGTCTTTCAACTCTGAAACTATGTCGGACTTAGAGCTCACTGACTATGCAGATAGATATTTAACAGATACATTTTCAACAGTTGATGGAGTAGGCAGAGTAAGGCTTGGTGGTCAAAGAGAGTTGTCGCTAAGGATTTGGTTAGACCCGATCGCTCTTGCTGCAAGGGATTTAACCACTGATGAAGTAGAAAATGTACTAAGAAGAGAAAACGTTGAATTTCCAGCTGGCAGGATAGAATCAAAAGATATTGATCTAACGATTAAACTTAATAAAGCTTATAGTAATTTAGAAAATTATAAAAATTTACCTCTTAAAAGAGCAGCGGACGGATCAATTATTACCCTCTCTGATGTAGCGAGAGTGGAGCTTGGAGCAGAGTCGACTCGTACTTTATTTAAAGGTAATGGGAAGCAGGTAGTAGGTATAGGAATTTATCAACAATCAGATGCAAATACTATTGCTGTTGCAGATGGGATAAAAAAGAAAATAAAAGAAATTAAACCTAGCCTTCCTCCAAACACAACTCTTGAAGTTTCATTTGATAGAAGTAATTATATAAAGTCTGCAATAAAGGAAGTTTACAAAACGCTTTTTATCGCTCTAATTTTGGTAACTATAATAATTTATTTATTTTTAGGTAATATCAGAGCATTAGTTGTTCCTTTAGTTGCTTTACCTGTATCATTAATTTCCACTTTTTTAGCAATTTATATTTTTGATTTTTCAATCAATCTCTTTACTCTAATGGCTTTAGTATTGGCAATCGGAATCGTTGTTGACGATGCGATTGTAATGTTGGAAAATATTGTAAGAAGAATTGAGTTAGGTGATACTCCCCTTGTTGCTGCATACAAAGGAGCTAAACAAGTTTCATTTGCAATTATTGCTACGACGGTAGTTTTGGTTGCAGTGTTTGTACCTTTAATTTTCATTAAAGGTATTACAGGCGTGCTATTCACTCAAACAGCAATAACGCTTGCCTCAGCAGTTATTATTTCAAGTTTTGTTGCTTTGTCTTTGAGTCCAATGTTAGCTAGCAAATTTCTCAAACAAAATATGAATAAATCAAAAATAGTTTCGAAATTTGAAAAATTTTTAAAAAATCTTACTTATGTTTATAAAATTTCCTTACTAGGATGGATAAAGAAAAGGACAACTATTACTATCTTTTTAATTTCTACATTAGCTTTAACTCTTTTCTTTTTTAATTTTATAAAGAAAGAATTAATTGCTCCAGAAGATAGAGGCGCATTCTTCGTAATTGTAAAAGCTCCTCAAGGTTCTGGTTTTAACTTTACTAAAGATAGAGCTGAAGAGATCGAAAAATTATTATTACCAAGTGTAGGAAAAGGAGAATATAGAAAATTAATTATGAGAGTGCCAGGTTTTGGTAAGTCTGCAAAACAAGTTAATAGTGGTTTTATTATAGTCCTACTTGAACCTTGGAAAAAAAGAGACCGTCATGGTGTGCAAATAATGAGGGAGTCTTTCGGAAAGATTTCAAAAGTACCGGGGGTTTTAGCTTTTCCAATTATGCCTCAAGGGATAAGAACAGGAGGAATTGAGAGCCCTGTGCAATTTGTTGTTTTAGGAAATACTTATGATCAGCTGATTGAATGGAAAGAAATTATTAAAAAAGAGGCAAAAAAAAATCCAGGTCTTACTTCAATAGAAGATGATTTTGATCTAAACAAACCTCAATTAAATGTTAAAATAGATCAAAAGAAAGCTGCTGACCTAGGGGTTTCGACAGAAGATATAGGTAAAACAATTGAAACTATTTTTGGATCAAGAAGAGTTACTAACTTTACAAAAGACGGTAAAGAATACTCTATTATCTTACAAGGAGATATTAAAGATAGGCAAGAACCTGATAGCATTAGTAAAGTTTTTGTAAGATCAAAAAATAATAATAAACTTGTTTCAATCTCAAACTTGGTTGCATATGATGAGGAGGGTCAATCACCTTTTCTTGCAAGATATAATAGGCAAAAAGCTGTAACGATTTCAGCTAGGTTAGTTGGTGATTATTCGCTAGATGAGGCACTAAAATTTTTAGTAGAAGTTGTTGAGCAAAACACCCCTCAAGCTAAGATAGCTTATAAAGGTGAGAGTGAAGAGTATAAAAAAACTAATACTGAGTTATATGTAATTTTTGCTCTTGCTTTAATAACTGCTTATCTTGCAATGAGCGCTCAATTTGAGAGTTGGAAACATCCATTTACTATCATGCTCACTGTACCAATGGCTATTCTTGGAGGCTTGCTAGGTTTACTTGTAGTCGGTTCATCTTTAAACGTTTACAGTCAAATAGCTCTGATAATTCTAATAGGATTATCTGCTAAAAATGGAATTCTAATTGTTGAGTTTGCAAACCAATTAAGAAAAGAAGGAAAAAATTTAGAAATAGCAGTATTCGAGGCTGCAGCAATAAGATTAAGACCAATACTTATGACAAGTTTATCAACAATTATTGGGGTATTGCCTTTAATTATCGGAACTGGTCCAGGCGCAGCCAGCAGGCTCACAGTTGGGATAACAATTTTTGGTGGAATGCTTTTTTCTACTTTCTTTACACTTTATGTAATTCCGACGATTTATACAATTATTGGAAAAAATACAAAAAGGATTGATGCAGTAGAAATTGATCTAAATAAACAGCTTAAAAAATGATATATTTATTTTTATCTAAATTTTTCTTACATAGTGTTAATTGTTTTCTATATTTGTTTGCCATATCCTTTACTGATTTTGCATAGATAATAGCTTTCTTGTCTTTTGAATAATTTTTATAATCACCCCAGCCTTTGTAATAAGCTAAGTACTGTTTATATGGATCATTCTTAGAAATTTTTAAAATTTTATTAGTTTTATGAATATACCAACCAATAAAATCAACGGAATCTTTAAATCTTGCTCTCGTTGCCAATGGACTATTAGTTTCTCTTTTATATTGTTCCCATGTTCCTTTGACTGCTTGAGAGTATCCAAATGAAGTTGAAGGTCTCTTGAAAGGAATAACTTTAAATAATCTTTTTCGTGGTGGCTTAGCTAGCCAATCAAAATCGCTTTCTTTTTTAACAAATGCTAGTTGTAAATGAATAGGAGCTCCCCATTTTTTATATGATGCTTTTGCATGCTTGTACCAAAGATATCTCTCCTCAAAAATTGCACAACTATTTTGGGTATTTTTAGGAATAGAAGAACAAGCGCTTACTATAATTAAAATAGCAAATAATAAAATTTTTTTTAAATGAATCACTTACTAATTTATACTAAAAATTAGTTAAGCTTTCTCCACTTTTCTGGCATTATAAAAGATCCTTGCCACACACCAAGTTTGTTTTCTTTTGCATAAATTTCGTCTCTAACATAATCTTTCGAATATCTTATATAAGCTACTGCATTACCAGTCCTTACCATCCACTTGTTGAGATTAATTTTATCCAAATAACAAGTGGCCAAAAATCTTTTGTATCTATCTTTTGATGAAGTTATACATTTTATTTTTGATTTATTAATTTTATCTATTAATTTTTTTTTTGCTATTTCGCCACATGAATAATTTTTGTTAAATTCAAAACCAATTATTGCTGAAATTTTTAAAAATGGTTTTTTACATCGTTGTTTAATTTCAGGGGAGTCGATTCCCTCTAATCTTATTTTTTTAGTATTAATGTGTACAGTATCGCCGTCAATTATTTTTGGCACCCCATAAATTTCTGTTCCGTTAAGCGTTTGGGCTAAGAAAAACGTAATGATAAATATTAAAAATTTTTTTGCCATTTAATAAAACTATTAATTAATAGAATTATAACTACTCCAATAAAATTTGCTATTAAATCATATAATTCAAAAGCTCTATTAGGAACTATTAAGTGTAAAATTTCTAATAAGCATGAAATAAATATAATAACTAGATAATTAGTAAAAATATTTTTAACTCTGAGCCTTACTATTATTGCTAATACAGTAATATAGGAAAAAAAAATAAAATGATTAATTGATGTTCCAATTGGATTAGATATTAAGTTTGGTTGTTTACCTAAGTTTCCGTATAAGAGATAACCTATTAAACTTCCAGGAAATAAATACAGAATGAGTAAAACTATTAATGAAAAATAGTAAACATACTCTGTTAATTTAAATATAGTATTTTTCATTATCGATTTAATATAGTACATAATAGCTACTTTAACTATTATGACTAAACTAATTCTTACAAGACATGGGCAAAGTGATTGGAATGCAGAAAATAGGTTTACCGGATGGGTAGATGTCGATCTATCTAAAAAAGGAATCCTAGAAGCAGAAAAATCAGGTCAGCTTATTAAAGAATTAAATATTAAAATTGATATTTCTTATACATCCTATTTAAAAAGAGCGATAAAAACTCTTACAACTATTCTTAAAAAAAATTGTCTAGAACTTAAGTTTAATACTGCATGGCAACTTAATGAAAGGCACTATGGATCTTTAACGGGTTTAAACAAAGAGGAAACAAAGAATAAAATTGGTGAAGTACAATTCAAAAATTACAGGAGGTCCTGGGATATAGCTCCTCCGCCCATGGAGGAAAAAAGTGAATATCAAAATTTATTCAGTCCACTAAACGCTAGTATACCAGCGGGTATGACGCCATTTACAGAATCTTTAAAAAACACTTACGACAGAGTAGTGCCGTTTTATGAAAATGAAATTAAGAAAAATCTTACTGAAAATAGAAATATTTTAATTTCAGCTCATGGAAACTCTCTTAGAGCCTTATGTAAATATTTATTTAATATTTCAGATGTAAAAATAAACGAATTAGAAATACCAACAGGTAATCCTCTAGTGGTCGAATTTGGTGAAAATTTAAAAATTGAAAAATATTATTATTTAGACAAGTCTAGAGCTAAGGATATAATTTTTAATCAATAAGGTTAAGACTTATAATTTTCTTATACATCTCAAAGGTGTTTAAGTGATAAAACTTTTGATTACTTTCTACGCCCAGTAACTTTTTATCTTTAATTAATTTATTCCATACTTTATTCATTGAAAAAACTTCTGTTTTTTCGTTTATTAAAACGCCTCTATTTGTAATTTGTAATCCAGTAAAAATAAATTTATTTTCATCATCCTTTGAAATTTTTTCATTATTTAAATTAAAATCTCCTTTAAAAGAAGGATCGATAGATAATTTCTTGTTCACTAGAAGTAAGGTGGGATATTTAACTTTAAAATAAATCTCCTCTAGAGTCTTTAATTCTCCTAGGTAGCGATTACTCCAGACTGTATCTGGATTAATTACAAAAAATGGGCTATCTCCGAAATTTTTTGAACCCTTAAGGACACCTCCACCTGTATCTAATAGTAAATCTTCTTCATTTGAGATTGTTATTCTTACTTGATATTTTTTTTTGTTAATGAATTTTTGAATCTGATCAGATAGGTAATGGACATTAATACTAATTTCATGGACACCATGACTAATCAGTAAATTTATGGCTCTTTCTAATAATGTAAGATTATTTATTTCTAATAATGGTTTTGGAGTTTTAAGAGTTAAAGGTTGCATTCTTTTCCCAAGACCTGCTGCCAAAATCATTCCGTGTTTAATGCTCATATTTTATTTATTTTCTTAAGATTTTTAATAGGTAAGTGTTTATAAAATAATAATTTGAAATTTTTAAGCACAGGATTTTGTAATCTTTTTTCTATAAGCATCCAAGTGTAAGGTAAAAATTTAAGATAATGATTTTTGTTATCTCTTTTAAATAAACGTACGAATATTCCTAATATTTTTAAATTTCTTTGGACTGATAAAATATCAAAGTCATTTTTTAATTTTTGAATATGATCGTTTTTAAGTTTTGAATTCTTATGATAAAAATCTAATAGTTTATTTTGTAATTGACTCGGTAATTTTATTCTTACATCGTCAATTAAGGATGCTATATCATACAAAGGGTTTCCAATAATAGCATCTTGACTATCAATTATTCCTAATTTTTTTTTATGAATCATTATATTTGAAATATGAAAATCTCTATGTACAAAAATATTATTTTGATAATTTAATTTTTTATAAACTTTATTTAATTCAGATCTTAATACTTTTTTTATATTAGTAATTTTTTTATTTTTAAGAATATATTTTAAGTACCAATCAAAAAATAAATCGGACTCTTTATGAAGATTAGATAATGTATATTTTGGTATTTGAATTTTAAGCTTTTCAAATTTATAAAGTTTTTTTACTTTTATTTTTTGTATCTTTATTAATAATTTAACTACTAATTTGTAGCTATTAAACTTATTTTTTTTTGAAATTACGTGATCGTAGAAAGATTTTTCTCCTAAATCAGATATTTCGATCATCTCATTTTTATAGTGATTACTTAATAATTTTGGTGCATTAATCTTATTGCTATTAAGAACATCATTAATCACTGCGTATACAGCAAGATTTTTAAATTTTTCCTTTTTAGCAGAAACAATGATTGAGGTTTTTTTATCTTTTTTTAATCTATAAAATTCTCTAAAAGAAGCGTCCCCAGAAATTTTTTTTAATTTATATTTCATTTTCAAAATCTTTCCATTTGTGTTGCCCATAAATTTTCATTTTTCTTTCCTTATCATTTTCTATATACTCTAAATGAATTTCTAATTTATTTATCAATGGTGTTTTAATTAAGTCTGGCCATTCTATAATTTTAACTGTTTTTTGATTTTCTGAGAAAATACCAAGATTGTCTAATTCATCGGCTTTTTTTATTCTATAAAGATCATAATGCATAATCTTAAGATCTTTAATTTCATATTCATAAAGTAAGTTAAATGTAGGACTCAAAACTTCTGTTTCTTTAAGTTCTTTTTGATTTTGTAAGTTATTAATTAAAAATCTTGTGAATGTAGTCTTACCTACACCAATTTCACCAACTAAGAAGATGCAATCTCCATTCTCTATTTTTTTTGAGATTGTTTTAGATATTTGATTTAAATGGTCTAAAGATTTTACAATCATTTGCTACTGTTAGTAGCGATAAGTATCTGGTTTAAATGGTCCTGATGGTTTAACGCTTATATAATCGGCTTGCTCTTTTGACATTTTTGTTAATTTAGCTCCCACTTTTTCTAAATGAAGCATTGCAACTTTTTCATCAAGATGTTTGGGAAGTACATAAACTTTCTTCTCATATTTATTCGAATTATTCCATAATTCAATTTGAGCAATAACTTGATTTGTAAATGAAGCGCTCATCACAAAACTAGGGTGCCCTGTAGCGCATCCAAGGTTAACTAATCTTCCCTCTGCTAAAAGAATTATCCTTTTTTTACTAGGCAATTCAATTTCATGAACTTGAGGTTTTATTTCATCCCATTTATAATTTTTCAATGCTTCAACTTGAATTTCGTTATCAAAGTGACCGATATTACAAAGTATTGCTCTGTCTTTCATATTTCTCATATGATCTGCTGTAACTATATCTTTATTTCCTGTAGCAGTTACAACTATATCTGCGTCTTTAATAGCTTCATCCATAACAACAACTTCGAAGCCTTCCATAGCAGCTTGTAACGCACATATAGGGTCTGTCTCCGTAACCATAACTCTAGCACCTGCTTGACGTAATGAAGCTGCACTTCCTTTACCAACATCTCCAAATCCAGCTACAATGGCTACTTTACCTGACATCATTACGTCAGTTGCTCTTTTTATTCCGTCAACTAAACTTTCTCTACAACCATAGAGGTTATCGAATTTAGATTTTGTAACTGAGTCATTTACGTTGATAGCAGGGATTAATAATTCTTTATTAGACTCCATTTTTTTAAGTGCTAAAACTCCCGTTGTAGTTTCTTCTGAAACTCCCTTAACATCTTTTAATAAGTTTTTATAATCTTTATGCATTAAAGCAGTAAGATCGCCACCGTCATCTAAAATCAGATTTGGTTTCCAATCTTTGTTTCCTTCAATAGTTTGTTTAACACACCACCAGTACTCTTCCTCGGTCTCACCTTTCCAAGCAAATACAGGAATACCTGCTTTTGCTATTGCAGCTGCTGCATGATCTTGTGTTGAAAAAATATTACAAGAAGACCATCTAACTTCTGCTCCTAACTCTACCAAAGTTTCAATTAAAACTGCAGTTTGTATTGTCATGTGAAGACAGCCTAGGATTTTTGCACCCTTTAAAGGCTTTTGGCCTTTATACTCTTTCCTCAAAGCCATAAGTCCTGGCATTTCCGTTTCTGCTAAAGAAATTTCTTTTCTACCAAAATCGGCTTGGCTGATGTCTTTTACTTTATAATCTTGCGCCATATTGAAGGAGTTATTATCAACATAAATAAACCATAGCAAGAAATAATGTTAGGAAAATTTAGGAAGTAAAACCTCAACCTGTGCTCCTTTTGCATTCAGCCTATTTGAAGCTGCTATTGTGCCTTTATGTAATTGGACAATATTTTTTACAATATTCAAGCCTAGGCCAGAATGTTTTCCAAAACTTGTGGGTCTATTACTGTAAAAACGTTTAAAGATTTTCTGAGGTGATGTTTCAGCAAAACCAGGTCCCTCGTCTTTAACTGATAGTAATATATTGTTTGAAGTTTCTTCAAGACCGATTTCAATTTTTTGATTATCTTGACTGAAGGAAATAGAGTTATCTAATAGGTTCGCAATAACCTGTTCTATTCTATTACTAATACCAAATATAAAATATCCGTTTTTACTTTTAATTTGATTTATGACTCTTATCTCAATTTTTTTATTTTGGTTAATTAAATCTTGGTTAAAATCTTCGACTACGCTATTAATAATTTCAATTAAGTTTATTTTACTCATTTTCTCACGAGATAAAGACGCTTCATCTTTAAGCATTTGAGTATAATCCGTTATTAATCTCTCTATTCGTTCGGCATCATGATTTATTATTTTAAGAAGTTTTTCACCCTCATTTTTTTCAGTAGTTTTATCTAAAAGTTCTGAGGCGCTTTTTAAAGATGCAAGTGGATTTCTTATTTCGTGAGCTAAATCATTTGAAAATGTTTCTGCTCTATTAGTTCGTTGCTGTAATTCTTGAGTCATTTCATCAATTGACTGAGTTAATTTTCCTATTTCATCATTTCTTATAAAAACTTTATTTATATCGATTGTCTGATTAGATTTTTTTTTTATTCCATCACTAAATTTAACTAAAAGTCCAATTGGTTTTAAAATATACTTATTTAAAAAAAGTGAGAAAATTAAAATTACAATTACAACAGCAATCATAGTTCTTATAATAAATGCTTTTCTCTCTTTTACAGCAATAGTGATATCATTTGCTTGCTCGGAAACTACTATGTACCCGATATCATCATTTTTAAATTTAATTTTACTTAGTGTACTTACAAAAAAATTATTTTTTTCGTCATTAGTGAGAGTCATTATTTCATCATTATACTTATTCGTGATGATATCCTTAATTTCATCAATTTCCTCCTCTTCAAATCTTTCCTCAATCTTAGGTGAAATTGTTTCACCCCCCAAAACTTCCTTAAAAATTATGTCTGATCCTGTAAAAACACTTTGATCCAAATCTAAAATATTTGTGTCACCGATGAGATTTCCAGATAAATCATAAAATTGAACACGGTCTAAACTTTGAAACAAAAATCTTGTAGAAATTAGGAAATCTCTAATTCCTTCCTTAGTGTATTCTATATTAAGTCTTTCGAGGTTATCCTTAGTGTTATTAATTACTATTTTATGATTATCTGATCTTTCTTTTACTAAGGTTGGCTGAATTGCTTCAAGATATATAATTGTAAAAAGTCCTAAAACAGAAAAGACTGTAAGGTTAATTATTAAAAACTTCTTTAGAATAGAAGCTGATTTTTTTTGTTTCATTAGCTAACATTCCATCTATACCCGCTTCCATATCTAGTTTCAATTGCAGAAAACTTTTCATCAACTTTTTTAAACTTTTTTCTTATTCTTTTTACGTGACTATCAATAGTTCTATCTTCAATTTCCGTATTTTCCTTATAAGCTATATCCATTAAGTGCGCTCTTTCCTTAATAACCCCAGGCCTTTTAGCTAATTCTTTTACAATTAAAAATTCTGTAGTAGTCAGCTTATCTGGCAAAGCTTTACCATTCCATTCACACTCTAACTGTGCAGGATCTAATTTTAATTTACCATGACTAATAATATTTTTTGTGTCATCTACAGTATTAGTTTTTTTTCTAAGTTGAACTCTTATCCTTTCGATTAAAACTTTAGTGGAAAAACCTCCAGATTTTTTGACAAAATCATCAGCACCTAACTTTAAACCAAGCAGTTCATCAACTTCATCGTCTTTTGATGTTAAGAAAATTATTGGAATTGACAATTTCTTTTTAAGTTTTTTGAGCAACTCTTCTCCATCCAACCTAGGCATTTTGATATCTAAAATTGCTAAGTCAGGTGGATTTCTAGTCAGCCCAATTAAGGCGGATTCTCCGTCAATATAAGTTTGAACTTTAAAACCCTCTCTCTCTAAAGCCATACTAATGCTAGTTAGTATATTTCTATCATCATCAACTAAAGCTATTGTTTGAGTCATATATTTATTTTCTTAATTATATTGTCAAAATTTAGGCGTTTAATGAGCTTCTCCCCAGTTGTTTCCAGAACTAATATTAACTTCTAAAGGTATTGAAAACATGTGATGATCCGAACTTGAGACGGATGTCATTGCCTCTTTAATAATTTTTTTCACTTCATTCTCATCTTTTTTAGAACACTCAAAAATAAGTTCATCATGTATTTGGAGAAGCATATTTGCTTTCTTTTTTTCTTCGAGAATTTTATCAATTTTAATCATTGCTAATCTGATGATATCCGCAGCTGATCCTTGTATTGGAGCATTTATAGCTGCTCTCTCCTGAAATGCTCTAACACTGAAATTTTTATCGTTAATACCTCTTAAATGAATTCTTCTTCCGAAGATATTTGTTACAAAACCTTGCTTTCTGCAAGTTTTAATAGTTGTATTCATATAATCTTTTATTTCAGGAAATTTTTTAAAATATGAATTAATAAAACTTAATGCTTTATCATTTGATACTGATATTTGTTTTGCTAGTCCATATTGCGTTATTCCATAGATAATGCCAAAATTAATAGCTTTTGCTTTTCTTCTAAAGTCCTCTGTTACCTTTGAAATTGGTACCTCAAAGACTTGGCTCGCTGTCAAAGAATGTATATCTTGATTGTTCTTAAAAGCTTTTTTCAATTCTTTTACATCAGCCATATCGGCAAGAATTCTCATTTCTATTTGATTATAATCTGCCGAAATAAGTAAATTATTTTTATCTGCTACAAAAGCTTTTCTTATCTGTTTACCATCTGGAGTTTTTATAGGAATATTTTGTAAATTAGGGTCGCTTGAAGCTAGCCTGCCAGTATTTGTTGCAGCTAGTAAGAAGGAGGTGTGAACTCTTTTTGTTTTTTTACTTATATGTTCCTGTAAAGCATCTGTGTAAGTGCTTTTTAGTTTTGAAACTTGGCGCCACTCTAAAACTAAGGTAGGAAATTTATGTCCTGATAAAGCTAAATCCTCTAAGATCTTCGCACTTGTAGCTAATCCACCTTTTTTTGTTTTTTTTAATTTTGCTATTTTTAAGTCATTATAAATAATATCTCCTAGTTGTTTAGGTGATGCTATATTAAATTTTTTACCCGATATATTGTAAATATCTTTTTCAATAGTTTCTAATCTTTCTTCAAATTTCTTAGAAAGTTTTTTGAGATAGGAGTCATCAACTTTTATGCCACTTGTTTCAAGCTTTGAAAGAATTTTTATCATTGGCTTTTCAAATTCCTCGTAAATTCTTTGTAATTTTTCCTGCGTAACTCTTTCATATAAAATTTCATATAATCTTAAAGTTATATCTGCATCTTCGGCGGCATATTCAGTGGCAGATTTAAGATCGACTTCAGAAAAATTTAGTTGTTTTTTTCCGGTACCCACTAAATCTTTGTAAGAAATGGTTTTGTGACCTAGATGTAATTCAGATAGAGTGTCCATATTATGTCTATTGTTTCCAGCATCTAATGTGTACGAGAGTAACATCGTGTCTTCTACTGAGTTTAATTTAATACCGTGATTTTTAAATATAATAAAATCATATTTTATATTTTGACCAACTTTTTTTATACTTGGGTCTTCTAAAATTGGTTTAAGTTTTTTTAATACATGATCCTTTTTTAATTCTGTTTTTTCTTTATGACCAACTGGGATATAGAAAGCCTCGTTGATTTCATAGCATACTGATACACCAACTAAATCTGCTTCTTGTGGATTTAGTGATGAGGTTTCAGTATCAACTGCTATAACTGATTTTTCATTTAATTTTCTTATTAATTCATCTAATTGCTTTTCTTTTAAAATAGTTTTGTAGCTCTTAGTATTTATCTTATTGTTTTTTTTAATTGGTTTTTTTTCATTGAAATTATTACCGGGCTCACCATAAAAACTAATTGCTTGGCTTAGCAATCTATTAAATTCCATCTCTCTTAAAAAATCATACAGTTTATCTTTTTTAATATCTTTAATTAAAAAATCAGTTGGACTGTTTTTTAATGGAACATCATCTTTTAAAGTAACTAATTTCTTACTAATCACAGCTTTATCTTTGTTAGAAAGCAATGTTTCTCTTCTTTTATTTTGGGGTATTTCTGATGCTTTATTTAATAAATTTTCTAAAGTTTTATATTTATTAATAAGTTCTGCTGCTGTTTTGATACCTATACCTGGAACTCCTGGAACATTATCTGAACTATCGCCTGCAAGCGATTGTACATCAATTACTTGATCGGGTTTTACTCCAAATTTTTCAATTACTTCTTTTTCCCCTATGACTTTACTTTTCATCGGGTCAAATAGTCTGACTTTGTTTGAAACTAGTTGCATTAAGTCTTTATCTGACGAAATAACAGTAACTTTGGCTCCAGCCTGTGTAATTTTTTTTGCATAAGTTGCTATAAGATCATCTGCTTCATAATTTAAAAGTTCGACCGATGGTAAGTTGAAAGCTTCGACAGATTTTCTTATATACTCAAATTGAGGTGCAAGATCTTCGGGTGCTTCTGATCTATTAGCTTTATAATCACTATAAATTTCGTTTCTGAAATTTTTTCTTGCAGAGTCAAATATAACAGCAAAGTGCGTTGGCTTATTTTTAGAGTCATCAGATCTTGCATCTTCTAAAAGTTTGAAAAGCATTGAGCAAAAACCACTAACAGCTCCGGTAGGTAATCCATCACTTTTTCTAGATAGTGGAGGTAACGCGTAATAAGCTCGAAAGATATAACCTGATCCGTCTATGAGATAAAAATGATCTGTTTTTTTTATTGTACTCATATATACATATTACATTGAATTTTAACTTAAGATTATAAAAACCATGCCAAAAAATGCATTAACTGTTGAAAATCTAACAAAGATTTACTCTAACTCTAAAACAAAAAAACAAAACAAGGCATTGAATGAATTAACTTTTGAGGTAAAACAAGGTGAAGTATTCGGTCTGCTTGGTCCTAACGGGGCTGGTAAAACAACTTTTTTAAGCATCCTCGGAGGTACTGTAGTAAAGACAAGTGGTAAAGTTAATGTTTGGGGTTTTGATTTAGATCAAAATCCCCGCCAGGTAAGAGCATCTGTAGGAATAGTTCCTCAAGAAGTAAATTTGGATGCTTTTTTTAGCCCTAGAAAACTTCTTGAGCTTCAAGCTGGACTTTATGGTGTTTCAAATAAAGATACGATAACTGACCTAATACTAAAAATAGTAGCATTAGAAGATAAAGCTAATGCATACTCAAGAAGCTTATCTGGTGGAATGAAAAGAAGATTGCTTATCGCAAAAGCAATGGTACACCAGCCTCCGATTTTGATTCTAGATGAACCAACTGCAGGTGTAGATGTTGAACTTAGAAATAATCTTTGGGAAAATGTAAAAAAACTCAATAAAGAAGGAGTAACGATTATACTTACTACACACTATTTGATCGAGGCACAAGAAATGTGTAATCGAATCGCAATTATTGATAAAGGAAATTTAGTAGCCTTAGATACCACTGAAAAATTGCTCGAACGTATTAAAACAAAAAAGATCAGGTTAAAAGTTGCAAACTTTGATTTAAATAAAAATTTATCTATGAAAAATATTAATTTTAAAATAAATTCCAAAAATAGTATTTTAGTAACGTATGAAAAAAATTTATCAAATTTTAACGAGATAACTAATTATCTAAATCAAAATAACATCAAAATTGAGGATATTTCAACTGAGGATGGTGATTTAGAGGATGTTTTTGTCCAACTAACAAAACACTAGATTTTATTAAAAAAAAAGATAAATTAGATTAATGGAATTTGTTAAAACTTTAAAACAAACAAAAATACTAAAATATCTTTTTATTGCTTTGATAGGCTCGATACTTTTAGCGGTCTCTTCAAAAATTAAGATACCTTTTTATCCTGTGCCGATGACAATGCAAACCTTTGTTATTTTATTCATTGGTATAGCATTTGGCTGGAGGCTAGGATTGTTGACAGTATGTTTATATTTATTTGAAGGTATGATTGGGCTACCAGTTTTTTCAGGCACTCCAGAGAAAGGTTTGGGATTAATATACTTTACAGGTCCTACTATGGGATATCTAATTGGTTTTATATTGACTGTATACTTAGCTGGAAAATTTACTTACGATAGTAATTTATTTAAAACTTTTCTAAAATTGGTCTTTGCAATAAGTTTTATTTATATTTTAGGAGCTCTTTGGTTAGGAAATCTTATTGGGTGGGAAAAACCAATATTCAAGTTAGGTGTTCAGCCGTTTTTGTTAGCGGAGTTATTTAAAATAATTATAATTACTTTATTAGCAAATCAAATTAAAAAAATTAGACAAATTATTTAATTATCTAGGGGATCTCTTTGAAAGAATTCTTTGCAAAGTTCTTCTATGCATTTTAAGTCTACGGGCAGTTTCAGATACGTTTCTGTTACAAAGTTCAAATACACGATGAATATGCTCCCATTTTACTCTATCAGCAGACATCGGGTTCTCGGGTGGCTTTGCTTTTGACTCCGGTGATGCGAGCAAGGCTGCTTCAACATCGTCTGCATCCGCTGGCTTAGCGATATAATCTATTGCACCTACCTTTACCGCTGCTACAGCCGTAGGTAGATTCCCGTATCCCGTTAACATTACGATTCTGATATCTTTCTTATTTTTAGAAAGCTCTTTGACTACGTCAAGGCCATTACCGTCCTCAAGCCTCAGATCAACCACAGCAAAAGCTGTAGGAGCGGCCTTAGCTATACTCATACCTTCAGCCACAGATTTAGCCTCTTTAACTTGAAAACCTTTCTTTTCCATCGCTCTGGCGAGTCTTCCTCTTAAAGGATCATCATCGTCTAATATAAGCAGCGATTTATCAGCAAAGTCGGCTAATTTTAGCTGCTCTGGAGGGTTTTTTTGCGATCTCATGAGGAGCTATATAAGCATTGTTGACAGAATTTCAACACGACAAAAATGTCCTTTTTTTCTTTACATAAAGGTAAAAAAACCTTAAACGCGAAATAAATAAGGTTTTTTTTATTAAATTTTTTAAAAAATCTTTGTGTAATTAAACGTGAGGGACACATGAAATGGGAAAATTTAAAACAGTTAACGAATTAGTTAACTCATTACAACCAGATTACCCCGTATATTGTATACGGCTTAACGAGATTAAAAAATCCGTAAAATTTTTTAAAGACAATTTTCCTGGAAAAATACTCTACGCTGTTAAAACAAATCCAAACGAAAAAATTATTAAACAGATTATTGCTAGCGGTATCAATGAATTTGATGTTGCCTCTCTAAATGAAATAAAACTTCTTAAAAAAATTAATTCAGATGCAAAATTACATTTTATGCATACTATCAAAAGTAAAGAGAGTATATCGTCGGCTTACTTTAATTACGGAGTAAAAAGTTTCTCTCTAGACAGTAAAGATGAATTGAGGAAAATCTTAGAGGCTACTAATCAAGCAAAAGATTTAGAATTATTTGTAAGAATTGCGATTTCGAATGAGCATGCAGAAATAGATCTTTCAAGAAAATTTGGTGCACTTCCCTCAGAAGCTTTAGGATTGGTAAGATTGTGTAAGGAGCATTCAAAAAAACTTGGAATAAGTTTTCATGTTGGTTCCCAATGTATGCATAAAATTTCTTACTCAAAAGGAATTCGTGAAATCGGAAATATAATTAAAAAAACAAAAATAATACCAAATACAATTAATGTTGGTGGAGGATTTCCATCTATATATCCAGATCTTAATCCTGAACCATTAATTAATTATATGGAAGAAATTAAAAAAGAGCTTAATAATCTGAAGTTAAATAAATTGCCAGAAATCATATGTGAGCCAGGAAGAGCTCTTGTAGCAGAAAGTGGATCTACAATTGTTAAAGTTATTTTAAGAAAAAAAAATAGCTTGTACATTAATGACGGAACATATGGATCTTTATTCGACGCTGGGGCACCAAACTTTGTTTTACCATCAAAGATGATTACAAGCGGAAGAATTCAGTCTAAAAAACTAACTGCTTTTAGTTTTTTTGGACCAACTTGTGATGGATTAGATTACATGAAAGGACCTTTTTTGTTGCCAAATAATATTAAAGAAAGTGACTATATAGAGCTAGGTCAGTTAGGGGCTTACAGTCTTACTTTCAGAACAAACTTCAACGGTTTTTATTCAAATGATATTCACGAATTAAGTGACAAACCAATTATATCTATGTACGATAATGCTAATGATAAAGTTGGTTCTTTAGTAGCTTAATGAATAAAAAAAATAGTCCGAATATCGGACACAATAAAAAATCTTTACTTAATTCCCCAGTTGAACACATCGATATCAAGTCTTTTGATGCTCGTAAGATAATTGATGGTATGAGTAAGATGTCTTTCACTTCTAGAGATACAGCCAGAGCGGCAGCTATTTATAATGAAATGCTTGCAGATAAAGATTGCTCAATTTTTTTAACTTTAGCAGGCTCAACTTCAGCAGGTGGATGCATGGATTTATACACTGATTTGGTTAAACATAACATGGTTGATGCTATTGTAGCTACGGGGGCCTCGATTATAGATATGGATTTTTTTGAAGCTCTAGGTTTCAAGCATTATCAGGGTTCCCAGTTTCAGGATGATACTGCACTAAGAAACAACTATATTGACAGGATATATGACACTTATATTGATGAAGAGGAGCTTCAAGCATGTGACAAAACTATATGTGATATTGCTAATTCTCTAAAACCTAAACCATATACTTCAAGGGAATTTATTAAGGAACTTGGAAAATATTTAAAAACAAATTCTAAGAAAAAAAACTCATTAATAGAAACTGCTTATGATAGTAATGTTCCTATATTTTGTCCCGCTTTCACAGATAGTTCAGCAGGATTTGGGCTTGTAATGCATCAGGAACAAAATCCAGAAAATCACATCACTATAGACTCAATTAGAGAGTTCAGAGAAATAACTGAAATTAAACTCAAATCAAAACAATCGGGATTATTAATGGTTGGCGGTGGGGTACCCAAAAATTTTATTCAGGATACAGTAGTTTGTGCGGAGTTATTAGGTAAAAAGGTAGATATGCATAAATACGCTATTCAAATAACTGTGGCAGATACGAGAGATGGTGCTTGTAGTAGTTCTACCTTAAAAGAAGCAAGTTCATGGGGCAAAGTGGATGTGACGAAGGAACAAATGGTGTTTGCTGAGGCTACAAGTGTTTTACCCCTAATAGCAAGCGATGCGTTCCATCGTAAACATTGGCAAGCAAGACAAAAAAGAAATTTTCAAAATTTATTTAATTGAAAAATAATGAGTAAAACGAAGATAGCATTAGTGCAGATGAAAATGTCGTCTGACCCAAAAAAAAATATTCAAAATGCTGTCCACAAAATTAATGCTGCAGCAAAAAAAGGTGCTAAAGTAATTTGCTTACCAGAGTTATTCATGACAAAGTATTTCTGTCAGGTTGAAAGTCATAAAAACTTTAATTTCGCTGAGAAAATACCAGGGCCTAGCAGTAACTTATTTTCTGCACTTGCTAGAGAACTTAAAATTATTTTAATAGTTTCACTATTTGAGAAGAAGACCTCCGGGCTATATCACAATAGTAGTATTGTAATAAATGAAAAAGGTAAACTTTTAGGAAAATATAGAAAAATGCATATCCCTGATGATCCACAGTTTTACGAGAAGTTTTATTTTGCTCCTGGAGATTTAGGTTTCAAATCTTTTAAAACTTCAAAAGGTAATTTAGGAACTTTAATTTGTTGGGATCAGTGGTTTCCTGAAGCAGCAAGATTAACAGCTCTTAAAGGAGCAGAAATTATTTTTTATCCAACCGCTATTGGGTGGCATCCAAAAGAAAAAAGGAAATTTGGTAAGTCGCAACTAGAGTCCTGGCTTTCAATTCAAAGGTCTCACGCAATAGCTAATGGAATATATGTTGCTGCAGTAAATAGAGTTGGAATTGAAAAACAAGGTAATAAAAAGATAGAGTTCTGGGGGAATAGTGTAATATTTGATCCAAGTGGTAACGTTATTAAAAAGGCCAGTTTTAAAGAAAACATTTTAATTTGTGAAATTGATTTCAAAAAAGTAGAAACCTCTAGACAACATTGGCCTTTTTTTAGAGATAGAAGAATAGACTATTATAAAGGACTACTTAAAAATCCAAGAGATGCCTAGAATAACAAAATCTCTTTTCAGAATGCCAGCTGAATGGGAAAGACAACAATCTACATTGATGGGATGGCCTTATAATAAAAATGATTGGCCAGGCAAGTTTAATAATATTCCTATGATATTTGCTGAAATAATTTCAAAAATCACCAAATCTCAAAAGGTAAATCTTCTAATTAATAACCACAAATCTAAGAATATAATTAAAAAATTGCTTAGGAAAAACAATGCAAGAGTAAGTAATGTAAAATTTATAATTTGTAAAACAGATAGAGTATGGATGCGAGATATAGGGCCAATATTTATTAAAGATAAAAACAATCAAAATATTTTGTTAAATTGGGAGTTTAATGGTTGGGCTAAATATGACAATTATAGAGCAGATAATAGAGTTAATTTAAGAATAAAAGATCATTACAAAGGAAATGTCATCAATCCTGAATTTAATAAAAAGTCTATAATTCTTGAGGGTGGGTCGATCGATGTTAATGGAAAAGGTTTACTGCTCACAACAAAAGAATGTTTATTAAGTAAAATTCAACAAAGAAATTCTTTCCTAAAAAGAAAAGACTATAATCTCATCTTCAAAAAATTTTTTGGGGCAAAAAAGGTTATTTGGCTAAATAAAGGGATTGCTGGAGACGATACTCATGGTCACGTAGATGATATTGCTAGATTTGTAAAATCTAATAAAATTTTTCTCGCTTACGAAAATAATAAAAAAGATAAAAATTTTAAAAATCTTGATGAAAACTTTAAAATTTTAAAAAAAATCAAAATTGGTTCCTCTCAAATAAAAATTATTAAAATTCCTATGCCTAGACCAATTTATATAAAAAAAGTAAGAGTTCCGGCATCGTATCTAAACTTTTATATCTTTAATAAATTTGTTTTATTGCCAACTTTCAACGATCCTAAAGATAAAATTGTAATCAAAATTTTTAAAAAAGAATTTAATAATAGAAAAATTATTCCAATAGATTGTTCCGAATTAATTTGGGGTTTTGGAGCAATTCATTGTTTGACGCAACAAGAACCAAAATAATTTTATCCTTACAGTAAAATATTTTTAGGAGACCAGCTAATAACTACCGAAGCACCACCTAAATTTTTATCATCTTTAAACAAAAGTTTTGCATTTTGTCTTTCTAATAAAGTTTTACCTAAGAAAGTACCTAAACCCAAACCTGAGTTTGAGTTTAATTCAAATGATTTAGATTTAATATACGGTTCTCCTAATTTCTTAATAATATCCTGAGGAAACCCTGGGCCATCATCATTTACTGTAATTTTAATTTCTTTATCGTCACTCGAAAGAAAAATGTTCACTTTGCTCTTTGAAAATTTAATTGCATTGCCTATAAAATTTCGTAAACCATAAATCATTTCTGCTGATCTCTGAATATCAATTTTATTTTTATCATTATCACATACTAAATTAATTTCTTTAGAAGAGATTTCTTTGAAAGAATTTTTGATTTCCTCGAGCAAGTCCTCTAATTTTGTAGAACTAAAAAATTTATCCTCCTCTATCTGTTTTTTCGAAATACGTTTTAAAATTTCACTACATCTTTTAGATTGACTAATTAATAGATCAATATCTTTGGAAAGTTCACTATTTTCTCCAATTTCTTTTTTTAACTCTTTAGCTACTACACTAATTGTAGCTAAAGGAGTTCCTAGTGAATGAGCTGCAGCTGCAGCTTGACCCCCTAAAGACTCTAATTCGTATTCTTTGTAAATCACTTCTTGGAGTTTTTTAAAAGCTTCCTCTGTTTTCTTTTTTTCTCCAGCAAATCGAATACCGAAATAACTTAAAAATATTAAACCAATTAGAACAGAGATTATAATTCCAATTTTATAAAAATTAGGAAAATGTAATAAGTTCATATCCTCGCCTGGTAAAGGTAAATGAAAAAAAGAGATAATTAATAAAAGTATTGATGTTATCAAACCTAGAATAATTGTGGTACCCATGCTTAAAAATGTCGAAGAAACTATTGCTGGAATTATCAATAAAAAACAGAAAGGATTAAAAATTCCTCCTGTCAAATAAAGAAGAGCACTTAGCTGTATCAAATCGTATAATAGAAAGGGAGCCGCGTAAAAATCTTTAAGTTGATTAATTTTAACACCAAAATGCAGATACAAATTCGTAACTAGTCCAAGCGATATAATTATATAACTCTCTATTATTGGAAATGGTAAACTCAAATAATAATAAACAACACCAATAGCTAAAAACTGACCAAAAGTAGCAATATATCTAAATATTGTTAAGGTATTCTTATCTAAATTTAAATTCTCTTTTGTTCTAAAAAGAGTAGAGAGATCCATAGATTATATATCTAAGTTTATCACTTCTAGTGCGTTATTAGTTATAAAATCTTTTCTAGGAGCCACCTCATCTCCCATTAAAACCTCAATCATTTTTTGATCCTCTTTAGATTTCTCTTTTGTTCCTTTTGTATATTGAACTCTTAACATTGTTCTGTTTTCAGGATTTAAAGTTGTATCCCATAATTCTTCCGGATTCATCTCCCCTAATCCTTTAAATCTTTGAATAGATAGTTTTTCTTTTTGTTCTTGAATGAATTTTTTGTAATCAGCAGAACCTTTCTTAATTTTTTTGTCTATTTTTGCAGATTGAGATATATAATCTTCTAATGCTTTCTCATCTTTAATATAAAAACTTTTATTAGATTTAGTAATTTTAAACAAAGGAGGTTGGGCTAAATAAATATGTCCATTCTCAATTAATTGATTAAACGGATAATTATTAAAAAAAGTTAATAAAAGAGTCCTTATGTGCGAACCGTCTACATCAGCATCTGTCATAATCACAATTTTATCATACCTAAGATTTTCAATATTAAAATCTTTTGAGCCTGTTCCTAGAGCGTTTATTAAAGTAACTATTTCACTAGAGGACATCATCTTTGATAGAGCTTTTGTATTTTGATCTTCACCGTTTTTTTTACCATTCACATAGGTATTTAGAATTTTTCCTCTAAGAGGAAGAACAGCTTGATATTCTCGAACTCTTCCTTGCTTTGCTGAACCTCCTGCAGAATCTCCCTCTACTATAAACAATTCAGTTCCTTCTCGTTTTTGAATTTGGCAATCTGCAAGTTTTCCTGGTAAGCCAGATAATTCAAAGGTTCCTTTTCTCCTTACACTATCTCTAGCTTTCCTCGCTACCTCCCTTGCCATTGCAGCTTGAGTTATTTTTTCCAAAATAGCTTTTGCTGCAGAAGGGTTTTGATCGAACCAAGTAGAAACTTTTTCACCAATAATATGTTCAACTATGTTTCTTATTTCTGAAGAGACAAGTTTATCTTTTGTTTGTGAAGAAAATTTTGGATCAGGCATTTTGATAGATAAAACTGCTGTCAAGCCTTCTTTTATATCCTCACCTGATAAGTTAATTTTATTTTTTTTATTATTTCTGTCAGATGAATATTTATTTATAACTCTAGTAAGGGCGCTCCTAAAACCTAGCAAGTGGGTCCCACCGTCTTTTTGAGGAATATTATTAGTAAAAGGTAAGACTTCTTCTGAGTATCCAGCATTCCATTCAAATGAGCACTCAACTACAACGTTACTCTTTGTTGAAGTAACATAAACTGGTTTTTTAAAGACCTCTTTTTCATTCTTATTAGTTAAAATTGGCTTTTTATTATTTATGTATTTTACAAATTCAATTATTCCTCCTTCATACTTATGTGTATATTCTTTTGACTTTTTTGTTGTATTATCAATTAAAGAGATTGAAATACCTTTATTTAAGAAAGCTAGTTCTCTAATTCTTTTTTCCAGGACTGAAATACTGAATTTAATTGACGAAAAAATTTCCTTTGAAGGCAGGAAAGTTATCTTTGTACCTTTTTTTCGAGTTTTACCAATTTTCTTAAGAGGCTTTATAGAATTTCCATCTTTAAAATTGATTTCATACTCATTACCGTCTCTAAAAATATTCAATGATAGTTTTTCTGAAAGGGCATTTACAACTGAAACACCTACACCATGTAATCCTCCAGAAACTTTATAAGAGTTATGATCAAATTTACCACCAGCATGAAGTTGAGTCATGATTACTTCAGCAGCAGAAACTTTTTCCCCCTTATGGATATCTACAGGAATACCTCTGCCATCGTCTTCTACTGTAATTGTATTATCAGAGTTAGATGTAATAATAATATTTTTACAATAGCCAGCTAATGCCTCATCTATGGAGTTATCTATAACCTCAAAAACCATATGGTGTAAGCCTGAACCATCATCGGTATCACCAATATACATACCTGGTCGCTTTCTGACAGCGTCAAGTCCTTTAAGGACTTTTATTGAGTCCGCACCATAAGATCGGTTTATTTTTAACTCTGAGTTTTTAGACATTTTATTCGTTATAGAGTTTTTACAAGTATATCATTTTTTTTATGTAATATAAAACCTATCTACATAAACCTGATCTAAAAACATTCTGTATCAACAGTTTTAAAGCAAAAATAAAAAAAAAAATCAAAATTAAAGAATTTTAGATTTTCATCGGCATTATTACATAAAAACTATTTTTATCTGCGTTGTCTTGAATTAGCACAGGTGAAACGGAATCATTTAAATACATTCTCAAATTTTTATCCTCGACCTCAGATGAGATATCTATCAAATATTTTGAATTAAAGCTTATATTTAAATTTTCAGAATTAAACTCTGCTTTAATTTTTTCGTTACCCTCACCTGCATTAGCGTTGTTGACTGACAACTGAAGATTATCTTTAGAAATCGCAAGTTTTACGCCCTCTTTTCCGTCTAAAGACACACTAGTAACTCTTTCAATAGATTTAATAAAATCTTGAGATAAGACAACTAGTTTTTTTTTATTGTTTATAGGAACAACTTTTTTGTAATCTGGAAATTTTCCATCAATCACTTTAGAAATCAATTTAATATTCCCTATGTTAAATTTCACTTTATTCTCACCTAATTGAAGATTAAGTTGATCTGAATTTTCACCTAGCAAAGAACAAAGCTGAAAAACTGTTTTTCTGGGCAAAATAAAAGATTTAAACTCAATGACTTTTTCTACTTCTATGCTGCTTGAAGACAACCTATGGCTATCCGTTGCTACCCCGGTAATAAAGTTTCTTCCATTTGACTCTGTTAAATGCAGATATATACCATTTAGATAGTGTCTTGTGTCATCATTTGAGATAGAAATTTTAGTTTTATTTAAAAGTTTCAAAAATTTTCCATTATTGAGAACAATTTCTTCGCTGGTAAAGTCATCTGCAAAGGTTGGGAAGTTATCTGTTGGTAGACAATTAAGATTAAAGTCTGAATTTTCACTTTTTAAACTTAATTTATCTTTAGTTTTTAATTGAAAATTTAACTCAGAATTTGAAGATATCTTTCTTAAAATATCATAAAGAATTGTAGCTGAGGTAGTAGTGCTTCCCTCAGTTAGAATTTTAACATCCGATATTTCATCATAAAATATGATATCTAGATCTGTAGCTATTATTGACAGTTTTTTATTTTTTAATTCTATTAAAACATTTGAAAGTATTGGTAATGTGTTTTTTTTTTCAACAACACCTTGAACATAATTTAGTGATTTAAGTAAAATATCTCTCTTAATAACAAATTGCATTTAATTAATGCTCGATTAAAAGACTCTTTATTTGATTTATATTTTTTTTCATCTCATCATCTTGCTCGGAAAGTCTTGTAATAGTTTTCACAGCATGAATGACTGTGGTATGGTCTCTGTTGGCAAATCTTCTTCCTATTTCAGGCAATGATCTTGAGGTCATCTTTTTTGCTAAATACATAGCTATTTGTCTTGGTCTGGCTAAAGGTCTTGATCTTCTTTGCGACAACATATCGTTTAAAGGAATGTTAAAGTAATTAGAGACTGTATTTTGAATTTTATCTACTGTAATTACTCTAATCTGATTAAACACATCTTTAAGAATTTTCTTACAGTCAGCCACTGTTAAAATTTTATTATGAACCCTGCTAAAAGCGATTACTCTGTTAAGAACTCCAATAAGCTCTCTTATATTAGTTTTACTTTCCGAAGCAATAAAATTTATCACTTCATCACTTAAACTTATATTTTCTTTAAATTTATTTTGAATTTCCTCTATTTTCTTTTTGATAATTTTTATTTTTAAATCTATATCAGGTGCCTCTATGTCTACAACCAGACCTCCAGCAAGTCTTGATTTAATTCTCTCTTGAACTCTCTCAAGCTTCATAGGCGATCTATCCGAAGAAATAATTATTTGTGAGCCTTTATCAATCAAGCTGTTAAATGTATGAAAAAACTCTTCTTGTAAGCTTTCTTTTCCGCTAATGAATTGAATATCATCTATAATAAATACAGATGATTTTCTAAAAAAATCCTTAAAATTTACCATATCATTTTTTTTGATAGACTTGATAAAATGATACATAAATCTTTCAGCTGAAATGAACATTACATTATTATTGTCCTGAAGCTCAAGACCAATTGCGTTTAATAAGTGTGTTTTTCCTAAACCAACTCCACCGCAAATATATAGTGGGTTATATCTAGATACATGTTCGCAGACTTTTTTGGAGTAAGATAAAGCAATATCATTGCTTTTTCCTTGTATGAAATTTTCGAAATTTAAACTAGGATTGAGCCTATTATAATTTAAAAGAGAGTCTTTGATTTCAGAAACTTTATTCAATTCCTCAATTTTGATAAACTCTTGTTTTTGCTGATTTTCCTCAATAATTTTGAATTCTATTCGGTTAAGACTTAATTTAAACGATTTTACTTTTTCTAAAATTTTATCCAAATATCTTGAAACAATCCAGTCTCTAAAAAATCTTGTTGGAACTCCAAGTATTAAATAATCATTAAACTCTTTTTCTAATGAAATTTTTTGAAGCCAACTATTATAAATTTCTGTTCCAAAAGATTTTTTAAAAGTTTCTCGTACATCGTTCCAATTTAACGTTTTTTCTTCCTCAGATATGTAAACGTTATGTTTTTTAGTATTATTTTTTTCCATGTAGGTATTTCGATAGAGACTCATATAAACTCTCTTTTAAAATTTTTTTCAAGATTTTTTTTTAGAAAAATAAAAATAAATTGATTCAGGTTGTAAGCTTAACGTGCAGATAGAAATAAAAAAAATTACAACTTTTAAAAGAAACTACATTTTTGATTTTAAAAAATTTACAACTTTTAAAAGAAACTACATTTTTGATTTTAAAAAATTTAAAATCTAAATGTTGATTTATAAATTTTCAATCAACTCGAGATTGATATTATTTTATTTTTTTTGAGAGTTTAGAAATTTTTCTTGATGCAGTTCTTTTATTTACTACTCCAGATTTAGCAACCTGCATTAGAATTGATTGAAATTTAGAAAAATATTTTTTTGCTTTTGATTTGTCTTCAGATTTTATGAGCAGTTCCATTTGTTTTACAGCGTTTTTGTATTTACTTTTTCTTATTCTATTTACACGCGTTTGTTTTTTTACTCTTCTCACACGTCTAATTGCTGATTTTGTGTTTGGCATTTTTAAAACTGTATATATGCAGGTATTATTATGGTCAACTTTAATATTTTTGACAAGCTGGACAGAAAAAGGTTGCACGATTAGATATTTTTATTTTTATTATCCTTTTTTTACAATCTGCGTTAGAACAATTTTTTCCTTGCTTTCCATAAACATTAAATTTTTGCTGAAAAGATCCTTTTTTTCCATTTAGACTAGAAAAATTTTTCACAGATGATCCGCCCTCCATAATTGACTTTTTCAAAACATTTTTAGTTATTTTAAGCATTCTTTTAATTTCTAAATCTTTTAAGTTCTTCGCTTTTCGAATAGGTTTAATCTTGCTACTAAACAGAATTTCATTAGCATAAATATTTCCTAAGCCCGATATAAACGTTTGATCCATCAATAAGTTTTTTACAGGTCTATTCTTATTTTTAATATAGTGTTTAAAGTATTTAAAGTTAAAATTCTTACTTAAAGGTTCAGGTCCTAACCTTTTTAAATGAAGGCTATTGTTATAATTTTTTTCATTGTAAAATTTCAAAAAACCAAATTTTCTTACATCATTGTATATTAATTTTTGTCTACCTTTAAAATGAAAAATTACTCTATTATGAATATTATCTTTTTTTTCATTAAGATTATAATAAAAACTCGTTTTGGATTTTCTATTATTTTGACTTACAAAAAAGAACTTCCCTGTCATTCCTAGATGAGCCAGCATTATGATTGAGTTTTTAAAATGGAATAAAAGAAATTTTGATCTTCTAGTAATTTTTTTAATCTTTAATCCTTTAAGCTTACTAAAATCATTAGGATTAATTCTATATCTTAAATTGGTTTCATTAATTATTACTTTTTTGATATCTAAATTTTGTATTTTTCTTTCAAGAGACCTTTTAACGACTTCAACTTCTGGTAATTCTGGCATATAATTCCTTTATGAAAAGCACTATTCAAGATAAAACAAAAATAGTCAATTCTGTATTTTCCGATGTATTTGAAAATTACGATCTTATGAATGATATAATGTCATTAGGTATTCATCGTATTTGGAAAGAAAAATTAATAAATTGGATGAGCCCTCTCTCTAATAAAAAACTGATTGATGTTGCTTCAGGAACTGGTGATGTTGTAAAATTATTTTTGACAAAGACAAATGGGTTAAATGAAATCACTTGTGTAGAACCAAATATTAAGATGTTAGAAAAGGGCAAGCAAAAATTAAAAAAATACAATTCTATAACCTGGATTAATTCAATGGCAGAGAGAATTCCGGTAAAGTCAAATTCTTTTGACTACTATACTATCAGTTATGGAATTAGAAACGTTTCGGATATAAACTCAACTTTAAAAGAGGCCTATAGAGTACTAAAACCAGGAGGTCGTTTTATGTGTTTGGAGTTTTCAAAAGTTAATAATGAAATGATAAATTTTTTATATAAACAATATTCAAAAGCTATTCCTATTATTGGTAAATTCATAGTTGGGTCAGAAAAACCCTATGAATATCTTATTGAAAGTATTGATAAATTCTATAATCAAGAAGAATTAGTGAAACTAATGAAAATCAATGGGTTTTCAAACATCGAGTTTAGAAACTTAACTAACGGAATTTCTGCTATTCACTCAGGATGGAAAATTTAAATGATAAAAAGAGTGCTGAAACTTTTCCAAATTGCGAGAAAATTGTCTGCATCTGGCGCAGTAGAAACAATTAATGAAATTCATCCCCTCCCAACCAGTTTAAAGCTGTTCTTTAATTTAATTTCAAGTGGATTAAACACAAAGCCAATAAATGATAAAAAGATGCCAGGGGAAAAACTTTGTGAAGCTTTGCAAGGTATGGGTACAACGTTTATAAAACTCGGTCAATTTCTAGCTACAAGACCTGATATTATTGGTGAAGGACTTGCAAAAAATTTAGAAAAACTCCAAGACAAAGTACCAGCTTTTGATCTACATGATGCAAAAAAAATAATAAAAAAAGAAATAGGAGAAAATTATTTTAAAGATATAACTGAAATAAGTGAGCCTATTGCAGCTGCATCGATAGCTCAAGTCCATTTTGCAAAAATTAAGTTAAATGGGGAAGAGAAGCAAGTTGCTATCAAAATACTAAGACCTGAAATTGAGAAATTATTTAATGAAGAGTTAGATGCTCTAATGTTATTTGCTTATATTGTTGAAAATACTTTTACAAAAGCAAAAAGATTAAAATTAACCGAAGTAGTATATCTTTTAAGAGAAATCACCAATATAGAGATGGATTTAAGATTTGAAGCAGCTGCTGCAAATGAACTATTTGAAAATACAAAGAATGATATAGGTTTTAATGTCCCACAAATTTACTGGAATTACACTACAAAAAAAATTCTAACTTTAGATAGAGTAAATGGGATATCTATAAGAGAGCAAGAGTCCTTAAAAAAACTCGGTGTAAATCTAAAAAAGCTTGCAGAAAATCTCATACAACTTTTTTTAAAACAAGCTGTCCGAGATGGATTTTTTCATGGTGATATGCATCAAGGAAATTTATTCGTCGACAATAAAGGAAACATTATACCGGTAGACTTTGGGATCATGGGACGTTTAGATAAAAGTAATAGAAAATTTTTAGCTGAAATATTATATGGCTTTATTCAAAGGGACTACGTTAAAGTTGCTGAAGTTCATTTTCAAGCGGGTTTAGTGCCTCAAGATGCATCTAAGGAAGAATTTGCTCAAGCTCTAAGATCTGTGGGAGAACCAATTTTTGGTCAGTCAATTAAAGATATATCTGGGGGCAATTTACTTGCTCAATTGTTTGAAATTACTGAAAAATTTAATATGGCAACTCAACCTCCATTATTGTTATTACAGAAAACCATGGTTGTAGTTGAAGGAGTAGCTAGAAAACTTTATCCAGATACAAACATTTGGGAAGTTTCAAAACCAGTTTTAGAAAATTGGTTAAAAAATATTAAAAGCCCTAAGACAACACTTGATACAGCTGTTAAGACTTCATCAGAAATAATTAAAAGAATACCAGACTTACCAGATTTTATTGATAGGGCAGATTATGCTTTAAAGTTAATGGCCGAGGGAAAATTAAGTTTGGCCGTTGGTGTGAATAAAAATTTAGAAATGGAACAAATGAAACTTAAAAACTTTAGAAATAATATAATTATAAGTTTTTTTGGTATTGTAATTGTCTTTTTATTAGTATTTTAATAAGTTATGACAATTAAAAATAAAAAAATACTTATAATTATTGGTGGGGGAATAGCTGCCTACAAATCTCTAGATTTAATCAGATTATTAAGAAAAAGTAATAATGAAATTAAAACGATTTTAACAAAAAGTGGAAAAGAGTTTGTAACCCCCTTATCCATATCGACTCTCACAAAAACTAAAACTTTTGAAGATATTTTTGATGCAAATTCTGAAGCTGAAATAGATCATATATCTTTATCTAGATGGGCTGACTTAGTCATTGTGATGCCTACCACAGCTAACTTCATGACAAAATTAAGCCATGGAAAAGCTGAAGATTTAGCTACAACGGTGATATTAGCTTCCAATAAAGATATCTTATTAGTTCCTGCGATGAATGTTAGAATGTGGTTACATAAAGCCACTCAACGAAATGTTAAAATTTTAAAAGATTATGGATATTTGTTTATCGGACCCGAAAAAGGTGAGATGGCTTGTGGTGAATTCGGTGAGGGTAAAATGTCAAGCCCTAGACAAATATATACTTATATTGATCATTATTTTAACAAAAGAAATTTAGTCAAAAGTAAAAATTTTAAAGCTTTAGTAACTGCTGGTCCGACCAGAGAATATATTGACCCTGTAAGATATATTTCTAATGAGTCAAGCGGTAAACAGGGTTACGAAATAGCTTTAGCCCTAGACAGACTAGGTATTAAAACTACATTAATAATAGGACCATCAAATCTCACTACCCAAAAAAATATTAAAACAAAAAAAATAGTAACTGCAAATGATTTGCTAATTGAAACAAAAAAATCTTTACCTGTGGACGTTGCAGTTTGTGCTGCTGCTGTATCTGATTTTAAACCTGTGGTTCAAAATAAAAATAAGCTAAAAAAAAATCAAAATAATATTAAACCTATTAAAATAGAAAAAAATAAGGACGTTCTTGAATATTTAGGCAAGAACAATGAACATAGACCAAAATTAGTTGTTGGCTTCTCTGCTGAAACTGAAAATGTAAATAAGAATTCAATAACTAAAATGAAGAAAAAGAACTGTGATTTAATTATAGCAAATAATGTTTCAAAAAAGGGTATAGGATTTAACTCAGATTATAACGAAGTTTCAATTATCGATAATAATGGAAATATCAAAATAATAAAAAAAAGTAAGAAAAGTTATATAGCAAGTAAAATCGCTGAAGTTATTTTAGATAAACTATTAGTTGATGACAGAAGTTTTAATTAAAAGACTATCAAAAAATATCGATCTACCTAAATACGAGACAAATGGTTCATCAGGAATGGATCTTTCAGCTAATATTGAAAAACAGATAAAAATAGAACCAGGAAAAACATCAGTAATTCCAACTGGTATATCAGTATCTATACCTAAAAATTTTGAGATACAAATCAGATCAAGATCAGGATTAGCTGCTAAAAGTCAAATATCAGTTCTTAATTCACCCGGGACAATTGACGCTGATTATAGAGGCGAATTAAAAGTGATATTAATAAACTTAAGTAATAAAACTTTTGTTGTTGAGAGAGGCACACGTATTGCTCAAATGGTATTATGCCCTATAGTAAAAGCTAAGTTTAAGGAGGTAGATAACTTGGATGATACAGACAGAGGTGTTGGTGGCTTTGGATCTACTGGTTTGAAATAATATATGCAATTAAGAATAAAAGATTTTAAAAGGTTTGAAAAACAAATTATTCTTAAAAATGTTGGGGTAGCTGGACAAAAAAAAATAATTAACGCTAAAGTATTAATAATCGGTATTGGGGGTTTGGGTTGTCCACTTTTGACATACTTAGCAGCATCTGGAGTCGGAACCATAGGAATTGCAGATCCAGATAAAATTGAAATAAGTAATTTAAATAGACAGACGTTATTTACTACTAATGATATAGGTAAGTACAAAGTCGATCAGGCTAAATCTAGTATTAATAGAATAAATAAAGAAATTAAAATTAAAACTTTTAAAAAAAAAGTAACTCTAAAGAATATTAAATCAACAATTAGAAATTTTGACATAATTTGTGATGGAACTGATAATTTTGAGACAAGATACTTGATTAATGATGAATGTAAAAAAATGAAAAAAATACTCATCTCTGCAGCAATAAGTAAATTTGATGGTCATTTATACAAATTTAATTTTAGAAAAAAAACATCCTGTTATAGATGCTTCATGCCAGATAAGCCTGTTTTAGAAAAAAATTGTGAAACAGATGGGATTTTTTCACCAGTAGCTGGAATTTTGGGATCACTACAAGCTAATGAAGTTTTAAAATCAATTTTAGGATTAAAGAATGGTTTAGATAACCAGATGATGATTTTTAATTCAATTAAAATAAATTTAAGAAAAGTAAAATTATCTCTCAATCCTGAATGTAAAAACAAATGTTGAAAATTATTTATATTGCTTTATTTTTGTGTTTTTCATTCCAAAGTCTTTTCGCAAACGAGTACTTTTTAACTTTGAGAAATGACAAAGTAAATCTTAGACAGGGACCATCTTTCGAATATCCTATCAAATTATTTTATAAAAAAAGATTTTTACCTGTTTTAATTCAAGATAAATTTGAAAATTTTAGAAAAATAAGAGATCATGAAAATAACACTGGTTGGATTCATATTTCACAGTTATCAAAAAAAAAAGCGGCACTCACAATTGAAGACGATCAATTAATTTTTAATAAACCTTCTATTTATTCCAAGCCTTTTGCTATTCTTAAAAAAGGTAGATTGTGCAAGGTTCATAAATGCAAAGATGATTGGTGTAAGATAAGTGTGGAGAAATATAAAGGTTGGGTTAAAAAAGATATTTTGTGGGGTCTATTATAAACTATTTCTTGTACTTAGCTGTCCAGATTTTATCTAGCACAAAATACCAAACCGCATTGGCCATCGGTTCAACTATCGCGTCGGTTAATGCAATTAAAAATGGAACGTCAGCAATTAGCATCAGAACAGTTATAGCAATTGCGAAGTGTCCTATAGTATAAATTAAAGTTCTTAATAAAGAACCTTTATTGTTTTCGTAAATATCTTTTGCTGTTACGTATATTCCTTTATTGAATTCTGCCATTTTCTTTAAAAGGATTTTCTAAAACGCATGCAACCAGATGTATTCTGTCTTGTTCCCCTCCATTAAAAAAATTGTGGTATTTAGTATTATTTGTAATAGTTACTGATCCATCTGCTGGCATATGCTTACAAACATCTTCAATTACCATTCTGCAACCTTTATTTGTGATTATAGGAATATGAAGTCTTGGTTCTGGATCTCTATGCCAGCTAAGAGTAGATCTAGGTTCTTTTAATAATATTCTTACTCTTCCAAGTTTAAAGTGTTTCCTTAAAGTATTATAAACTTCCTCAAAATATGTACCCTTAAATTCAGAAACTATTTCAGTATATTTTGACTCATCGATGGGTTTATCTCTCTCAATTTCTTTACCTTTTTCATCAGGTATGGTCCAGTATGTACCTCTAACATTGTGGCCCTCTGTAGAACTTTTGTCGCCTGGTACTTGGTTTAAAGAGATCGCTCCAAAGTTTTTAATACCTAATGTACTAAATCTCTTCTTTTTAAGTACAGTATTTAAATCAGCTCTCAATTTATCAATATCGAATTTTAAATTTGGAACAATATAAAAATCATCTTTTATATTTTGATTTAATGTTTCTAAATTTGGCGTTTTAACAATTTCCATATTAATTCAACTTTTTAAGATTAACTCTATCAGCGTTCATAATTTTTGTCCAAACTTTGATAAAATCTTTAATGAATTTTTCTTTATTATCGTCTTGTGCATAAACTTCTGCATATGATCTAAGAATAGAATTTGATCCCAAGACTAAATCAGCTCTAGAGGCTGTAAATTTAATCTTGTTAGTTTTACGGTCAATAACATCGTATGAGTTTTTTCCAGTTGGTTTCCAAGTATATTTCATGTCAACTAAATTTACAAAAAAATCGTTTGTTAGAGCTCCAACTTTATCAGTCATAATACCTTTTTCTTTTGCAGTTGAATGATTTGTTCCTAGCACTCTCATTCCACCTACTAAACAAGTCATTTCCTGTGCAGTTAAACCCATAAGAGAAGCTCTCTCTAATAGAAGTTCCTCAGGCATTACTGAATAATCGGTTTTAAAATAGTTTCTAAAACCATCATGATGAGGTTCTAACCATTTGAAGCTTTTAATTTCTGTTTGATCTTGTGAAGCATCACCCCTTCCAGGATTGAATGGAACTTTTGCTTTAGAACCGGCTTTTTTAATAGCTTTTTCAAGACCTACATTTCCTGCTAATACTATTGTATCGGCAATTGTTGCGCCGGTTTTCTTAGCAATTCCTTCAAGCACTTTTAAAACTTTAGAGAGTTTTTTTGGCTCATTCGCCTCCCATTGGTTCATTGGTTCTAAACGAATTCTTGCTCCATTAGCTCCACCTCTTTTGTCGGTTCTTCTATATGTTCTTGCACTATCCCAAGCAGTGGTAATTAAATCACTAGAATTTAATTTTGAAGAAGAAATCATTTTCTTCACTTTTTCCACGTTATATTTCTTTTTAGGTTTTGGAACATTACCTTGCCAATATAAATTCTCTTTGGGAGCCCAAGGTCCAATATAGTTTTCTTTATTACCCATTGTTCTATGAGTTAACTTAAACCATGCCCGTGCGAAAGAGTCCTCAAAGAATTTCGGTTCTTTATAAAATCTTTCTGAAATTTTTCTGTACTCTGGATCCATCGCCATTGCCATGTCGGCATCAGTAAACATTAATCTAGCTTTTTTACTAGGATCTCCTAAGTCTCTTGGTTTTTTTTCTTCTTCAAGATTAATTGGTTCCCACTGCCAAGCTCCTGCAGGACTTTTTTTACTTTCCCACTCATAATTAAGTAAAAGGTCTAAATATTGATGGTCCCACTTATCAGGATTTGTCGTCCAGGCCCCTTCGAGACCTGATGTAATTTGATTAGCTCCAGTACCATTTTCCTGATTCCAGCCAAAACCTTGTTCATGAATATCAGCTCCAGCAGGTTCTGGCCCTAAATTTTCAGGATTACCATTACCGTGCGCTCTTCCAATAGAGTGACCACCAACTGTAAGTGCTGCAGTTTCCACGTCATTCATCCCCATTCTTCCAAATGTTTCCCTAACATCCATCGCAGTTCTTACTGGATCAGGTTTTCCCTCAACACCTTGGGGATTCACATAAACTAATTGAAAATGAGAAGCTGCAAGAGGTGCTTCTAATGAAGATCTATCTTGTGGATCTCCATATCTATTAACTGCTAATGGAACTGTTTCTTTCCCCCAATAAACATCTTTTTCAGGCTCCCAAATATCTTCTCTACCAAATGAAAAACCGAAAGTTTTAAATCCAGCGTGCTCATAAGCCATAGTACCAGCTAGCACCATTAAATCTGACCAACTTAATCTGTTTCCATATTTTTTTTTAATTGGCCATAAGAGACGCCTAGCTTTATCTAGATTTGTATTGTCAGGCCAAGAGTCTTGGGGTGAGAATCTATGTGATCCAACATTAGGCCTTCCGTCGAACTCTCTATAAGTACCAACTTGGTGCCAAGTTAGTCTCACCATTAATCCACTGTAAGTTCCAAGATCTGCTGGCCACCACTCTTGACTGTCTGTCATCAACTTTAATAAATCTTTTCTTAAAGCCTTAAAATTTAATTTTTTAACTTCTTTTTTATAATCGTATCCTGGGAGCGGATTTGTTTTTGTATCGTGTTGATGTAAAATATCTAAATTTATACTATTAGGCCAAAGTCGAGCGGTATTTGACTCTCCAGCTTTAGTCACGCCTCCATGCATTACCGGACATTTACCGTTATTACTTTTTTTATAATCTACACTCATAAATCCAGTTTATAATTATTCTAAAGTGAAAACAAGCGACAAACTGTCAATTTTTCAAATTTATAAATACCTCAACATTTTTAATCTTTTTACCATTTGGTGCTTTAGGAATTTTTTGTATCACTACTTCATTAGCATCTATATCAATCAGTTCTGAAGTTTCACTATCATAAAAATGATGATGATTTGAAACGTTTGTATCAAAATAAGTTTTATTTCCTCTCACCTCTACTTCACTTAAATGTCCAGCAGCTTTAAAAGCATGGACAGTATTGTAAATTGTAGCAAGAGCAAATTTAGATGTTGTTTTTTTCGAAAGTAGTTTATCCAAGCTCTCTACAGTAAAATGAAAAGTTTTTTCTCTCTCAAATAAAAATTTAGCTATTTCTACTCTTTGTTTAGTCGGCCTTAGGCCTGATGATCTTAATTTTTTTAAAATGTCTAATTTTTTCACGTTTTTTTTAATGTTTTTATGTAGTTTATAATCATTCTAAACACAAATATATATGAAACTTTTGCTAAATCAAGTAAAACAGTTTCTAAATCATGCAAAAAAATAGCTATAACTATGACGACCTGATTTCGTGTGGAAAGGGAAAATTGTTTGGTGAAGGCAATGCTAAGCTTCCATTACCGCCTATGCTTATGTTTGATAGAATTACAGAAATTAAAAAAGACTCTGGAGAATTTAAAAAAGGTTTTATAAAAGCGGAGTTGGATATCAAAGACAACTTATGGTTTTTTGATTGTCATTTTCAAAAGGATCCGGTAATGCCAGGATGTCTTGGATTAGATGCTATGTGGCAACTAGTTGGATTTTATTTAGGGTGGATTGGAGAGCCAGGAAAAGGTAGAGCTTTAGGAGTAAATTCTGTAAAATTTACCGGTGAAGTTTTAAAAAATATAAAAATGGCTACATATGAAATAAATATGAAAAGAATTTTAAAAAAAGAGGGAACGGCTGTAGGATTAGCAAATGGAATATTAAGTGCGGATGGTAAAATAATTTACCGTGCAGAAAACTTAAAAGTGGGGTTATTCAAATCATGAAAAGAGTAGTAATCACTGGTATCGGAGTAGTTTCATGTTTAGGTAATAACCAAGATGAAGTTTATAAATCATTAATAAATGCTAAATCTGGAATTACATTTTCTGAGGAGTATAAAGAATACAATCTTAAAAGTCATATACATGGAAAACCAAATATTAAACTAGAAGATCACGTTGACAGAAAATTTATAAGATTTATGGGGCCCGGCTCAGCATACAATTATATTTCAATGAATGAGGCAGTCAAAGATTCTGGATTAAAGGAAAAAGATATAAGTAATATATCATCTGGAATGATAATGGGATCAGGTGGTCCTTCAATTGAAAATGTTATTCTTGCTGCGGATAAGACAAGAGCAAAAAGCCCTAAGAGAATGGGGCCATTTGTAGTCCCACGAACAATGTCGAGTACTGCCTCAGCAACTCTAGCTGTTCCTTTTAAAATTAAAGGAGTCAATTATACAATAAGTTCAGCTTGTGCAACTAGCGGACATTGTATAGGTAATGCAATGGAATTGATACAACTAGGGAAACAAAAAATTATTTTTGCTGGAGGAAGTGATGAGGTTCACTTTGCAATGACTGCAATGTTTGACGCGATGACTGCTCTATCCTCAAAGTATAATGATACTCCAGAAAAAGCATCTAGACCTTATGATAAAACAAGAGATGGATTCGTTATATCAGGCGGGGGAGGCGTATTAGTTTTAGAGGAATACGAACACGCTAAAGCGCGAGGAGCAAAGATTTATGCTGAGCTGACTGGTTATGGTGCTACTTCAGACGGCTTTGACATGGTAGCTCCCTCTGGTGAAGGTGCTGTGCGTTGCATGAAGATGGCTTTAAGCACAGCTAGAAATAAAATTGATTATATTAATACGCACGGCACTTCGACCCCTGTTGGCGATATAACTGAATTGAAAGCTGTGGGAGAAGTTTTTAGTAAATATAAACCAAAAATTAGTTCAACAAAATCACTTGCTGGACATTCTTTAGGTGCTACTTCAGTTCACGAAGCTATTTATAGCTTAATAATGATGAAAAATAATTTTATCGCTGCTTCTGCAAATATTAATGATATGGATGATGAGGCAAAAAAATTTCCAATAATTACAAAAGTTGAGAAAGATGTTGATTTGAATTCAATTATGTCAAATAGTTTTGGATTTGGGGGAACCAATGCAACTTTAGTATTTGAAAAGGTATCGTAATGAGCTTAATGAAAGGGAAAAAGGGTTTAATAATGGGTGTAGCAAACGAACGCTCTATAGCTTGGGGTATATCTCAAAAACTTGCCAACGCAGGAGCAGATCTAGCCTTTACGTATCTTGGCGACGCACTGAAAAAAAGGGTAGTGCCTTTGGCGGAAAAACTGAATTCAAAATTTACTTTAAGTTGTGATGTTGAAAAAGAGGATGACATTACTAAACTTTTTGCAAATATTAAAAAAGAATGGGGACAAATTGACTTTGTTGTTCATGCAGTTGCTTTTTCTGACAAATCAGAATTATCAGGAGAATACCTCAATACATCTAGAAATAACTTTTTAAAAAGTATGTTGATTTCATGTTTCTCATTTACAGAAGTTTCAAAGGAAGCTTCTAAGATCTTAAATGAGGGAGGAAGTTTACTTACACTTACTTACGAGTCTACAAAAGCAATCCCCAATTACAATGTCATGGGAGTTTGTAAATCAGCGTTAGAAGCTAGTGTAAAATATTTAGCTCGTGATTTAGGGCAAAAAAAAATCCGAGTAAACGCAATAAGTGCAGGCCCAATAAAAACTTTAGCAGCTTCTGCAATTGGTGATGCTAAATTTTTATATAAGTGGAACGAAGATCATTCTTTTTTAAAGAGAAATGTAGACATTCACGATGTTGGAAATTCAGCCCTTTATCTGCTTAGTGATCTCGCAGCAGGAGTAACGGGAGAGATACATTACGTGGATGCAGGCTATAACAAAGTCGGTATGCCTGATCCAAAAAATATTAAATGAATTATCTTAAAGCTCTTATAGTTTTTATTGTTTTCTCTAAGGTATAATTTATTGTATTTTTAATTAAATTTGGTTTTTCTAAGTTAAGTATATAATCTAAATGTAAAATTTTATCAGCATTTTTTTTTATGAATTGTTCAAATTGATTAAAGTCGGTTTGACTCCAGTAATTCAAATGAATTTGCGTGGATTGAATTCCAAAGGGTAAGAGAATTTCTCTATAAAATAACTGTGGAATAAATAGTATTCCATTTTTAAAAAAAGGAAATAGACCGTATCCATCAATCACTATATTTATATTACAATCTTTTAGAGCTCTTAATGTAATTTCATCGTAAATATGATTTGGTGCAAAGAAACTTCTAATTTGAATACCTCTTTTTTCAAATTCTATAATACCATTTTTAATTTTATCCAGTTGTTCATGATAATTAAGTCCATAAAATTCAGAGTTCCCTCCATAATTAAAAATATCCTTTTTGTCAGACTTTTGAGTATACAAATGCGAGTAGCCATGCATTGTTATTTCCCACTCTTTTTTTTTCCATTGAGAAACTTTCTCCCAAAATCTCTCATTTTTTGGATATTTTAGAAGCTCGGGATCTTGATTATTTGGAATCACGCCCAATAAAGGTTTGATATTATATTTATCGAACAATATTTCACACTTATCCATGAGTTCCCAATTCATGTTTTCTGCAATATCATCCAGCCTTATTAAAATACCAGTATACTTGTTAATTTTATTTTTAAAAAAATTTATCACTTTTTAATTATAAAATAATTTCAATAAAATTAAAGCACAAGATCAGAGTTGATTATTTCATATGGCCCAATTTTGAGGTTTGATCTATTATAAATATCTCTTTTTTTTCCAAATCCTAATACTGATTTACAGGTTATTTTTTTTTGATCATTTTCAATAATATATTCAGAGAAAAAATGAACTTTGTATGTTTTTGAGATAACATTTAAGATATTATTAGAAAATTTTTTAAAAATATCCGTATTTGACACATATAAGATTTTAAATACTTTAAAAAATTTTTTTTTTGAAAGAATTCCCAAAATAAACAATTTTTCACTTAACTCATTTTTAATAATTATTTTCGTGAATATTTTATTTGAAAACTGACTTGATATTTTTTCTGTGCGTTTGCTTAAATCTTTAAAATTTTCAGTTTTTGTCTCTAAAATTTCAATTTTTTTTTTCGTAAAACTAAATAAATTAAAATTTAAATAAAATTTCTCTTCTATGAAGGTCTTAATAAACCCTAATTTTAGAAGTAATCCTTTTAAAGGAACAACAGGGGTAAATGCAGTTAAATTAATATTTCTATTCAATAAATTTGAAATCAGGTAAAAGGAGTATAGTCGGTGTTTTTTATCAACTATCCAGCTATGAATATTACAAAATAAAATTTCATCTGAGGAAGAGTATCTATTGGAAAAAAAAGTACCAACAAATCCTACTATTTTTTGTGAGTTTTTCTCGATTAAGACTGTACCAATTGGATATTTGTCATCTGTAGATAAATTGAGTATTACATTAATATTATCAATTGGGAGTAAATTTTGAGATTCAATAAAATTTAAAACATTATTGAAAAAAGATTGTTTTTTGTAAACTTCCTTGATTTCATAAGACTTTGAAGCTCTGGCTGATAGTTCTTTAATTTTAAAATTTTCTTTTGTTATTCTCAATACAGAATTTCTAATTATTAAACTTGCTTCATTGATAATTTTACTTTTCCTCTATCAAAGCCAACAACTTTTACTGAGACTTCATCGCCTTCCTTAACAACGTCGTTTACTTTTGATACTCTTTTAGCCGCAAGCTCTGAAATGTGAACTAAACCGTCTTGTTTCCCTAAAAAATTCACAAATGCTCCGAACTCCATGATTTTAACAACTTTACCTTTATAAATTTTTCCCATTTCTGGTTTAGCAACTAAATTTTTTATAAATTCAATTGCTTTATTTCTTGCTTCTTCATCTGAAGCAGCAATTGTTACTTCACCAGTGTCTTTTACATCAACTTTTGCACCAGATGTTTCTACTATTTCTCTTATTGTCGCCCCGCCTTTACCTATTACCGTAGCTATATCTTTTTTATCAACTTTAAGAGTTTCCATTTTTGGAGTATGTTTGGATAATTCTTTTCTAGAAGATTTTATTGCTTTATTCATTTCGTTTAAAATATATTCTCTTCCTGATTTAGCTTGATCGAGAGCTTTTTCCATTATTTCGAAAGTTATACCCGTAATTTTAATATCCATCTGCAGCGATGTGATACCATTTTTTGTCCCAGCTACTTTAAAATCCATGTCTCCTAAGTGATCTTCATCTCCTAAAATGTCAGACAATACAGAAAATTCCTCACCTTCTTTGATTAATCCCATTGCAATACCAGCAACTGGTTCTTTTATTGGAACTCCCGCATCCATTAATGATAGTGATGTACCACAAACTGTTGCCATAGACGATGATCCGTTGGACTCTGTTATTTCTGAAACTACTCTTAAGGTATATGGAAAATTTTCTTTTTTTGGTAAAGAAGAGTTTATTGCTCTCCAAGCAAGTTTTCCATGTCCAATTTCTCTTCTTCCAGTACCTATTCTACCACATTCTCCAACTGAAAAAGGAGGAAAATTATAGTGCAACATAAAGTTAGATCTTTGCATGCCATCTAGGCTTTCTAATCTTTGTTCGTCATCCGTCATTCCTAGCGTTGTAACTACGAGCGCTTGCGTTTCACCTCTAGTAAAAAGGGCAGATCCATGAGTTCTCGGTAAAACACCTACTTCACACTTGATCTGTCTTACATCTGATAAACCTCTTCCATCAATTCTTTTCTTTTCTTTTAAAATTGCAGTTCTCACAATGTCTTTTTCTAAAGATTTCAACTGACCCATTACCTGGTTTTCTGTGATAGACTCATCTGCAACAAACATTTCTTTACATTGAGTCTCTATCTCAGAAATAGCTGTAGATCTTTTTTTCTTATCTATTTCTTTAAATGCATTTCTTAAGTCATTTTCAAATTTTCCTGTGATCTTCTTTTTAACCTCTGAGTGGTCTATTTCCTCAACTTGCCATTTGGGCTTTCCAGCCTTTTTCGCTAATTTCTCAATTGCATCTATCACAGGGACAAATTTTTCATGTCCAAATTTTACTGCATCAAGCATGACTTTTTCAGATAATCCTGATGTTTCTGACTCTACCATTAAAACAGCATCCTTGGTACCAGCAACGACTAAGTCTAATTCTGATCCTTTTAAATCTTCTACTGATGGATTTAGTAAATACTTTCCATCTTTATATCCAACTCTACTCGCAGCTATTGGGCCTAAGAAAGGTAAACCTGATATAGCTAATGCTGCTGAAGATGCAATGATAGATAAAATATCTGGTTGATTTTCACTATCATAAGACAGAACTGTAGGAAGCACTTGAACCTCGTTCATAAAACCAGATGGAAATAGGGGTCTTATAGGTCTGTCTATTAGTCTAGAAATTAATGTTTCTGCCTCTGTGGGTCTAGCTTCCCTTTTAAAATATCCTCCAGGTATTTTACCAGCTGCATAATATTTTTCCTGATAATTTACTGACAACGGGAAGTAGTCTTGACCTTCTGCAACTTTTTTAGCTCCTACAGCAGTTGCAATAACAACAGTTTCACCTAAAGTTGCAATTATTGCTCCATCGGCTTGACGAGCAACTTTTCCTGTCTCCAAAGTTAATTTTTTACCATTAACTTCCAATTCTTCCTTATGAATTTTAAACATTATTTCCTTAAATTAAGTTGTTTAATAACTTTTTGGTAGGAGTCAGCATTTTTCTTTTTGAGATAAGCAAGAAGTTTTTTTCTTTTATTAACTGACTTTGCTAAACCTAAAGTTGAGTGTTTATCTTTTTTAAATTTTTTAAAATGATCAGAGAGTTTTGAAATTTTATCAGTGAGTAAACCTATTTGAATTTCTGTTGAACCAACATCTTTAGAATGTATCGCTAGAGACTTAATTATATCTTTTTTTTTCTTCATCATTATTTTGTTTTATAATTTTTTCAATCTTTTCAGCATATTCAAATGAGTTATCTTCAACAAATGTAAGTTTAGGAAGAAACTTAATATCTAGCCTCTTAGACAGCGCTTTTCTAACAAGATGAGAGTATTCAGTCAAGATTTTAACTGTTTCTTTAATTTCAGCTCCTCCTAAAGGAATGACGTAAACCCTTGCTGTTTTGAGGTCAGGTGTCATTCTTACTTCAGTGACTGTAATTAATTTTGAATTTATATTGGGTATTTTAGCTTCATTTCTAATAAAAAGCTCCCCTAGGTTTTGTTTAACTAACTCACCAACTCTAAGTTGCCTTTGACTAAAAGGTCTTTGTGAAGTTTGGTCAGTCATTATATACTCCTCTGAATTTCCTCAGATAAATAAGACTCGATAACATCTTTTTCTTTAAAATCTATAAAATCTTTAATACTTATCCCACATTCTTGCCCAGAACCTACTTCTTTAACTTGATTTTTTTCTTTAAAAATTGAAAGTATCTCTCCACTAAACACGACTACACCATCTCTTATAACTCTAGCTTTTGATTTACTTTTAATTTCTCCGCTAATAACTTTAGATCCTGCTATTCTTCCAGCATTTGAAACTTTAAAAATTTTTTTAATCTCCGCGCTTCCTAAAACTGTTTCTTTAATATCTGGCTCCAAAAGACCTGACAGAGACTTCTCAATGTAATCCAGAGCCTCATAAATAATATTGAAAAACTTGATATTAATTTTTTGCTCATCTGCTAATTTTTTTGCTTCTCTATTTGGTTTGACATTAAAACCTATTAAAATGGCATTTGACGCTTTTGCTAGAGACACATCTGTTTCATTTATCATACCTATGTCAGATAATATTATTTTAGCTTCGACTTCATTATGCTTTATTTTTTCGATTGCCATTTTTAGAGCCTCATTTGAACCTTGCACATCAGATTTAATTATTATATTTAACTCATCTTTATTTTTAACTTTATCAAATAAAGTAGTTTTATCTTTAACGGATACTATTTCAGATTTTGATTCTTTTCTAAACTCAAACATTTTTTTTGCTTCATCTTCATTCTGCGTAACAATAAAGTTTGCCCCAGCAAGAACAGAATTATTCATTCCTAAAATTTCAACGGGCATAGATGGTAGGGCCTCGCTCACTATCTTTCCTTCGTAGTTTATCATCGCTCTTACTTTACCCCAAGTATCACCGCATACAAAAAAATCACCTTTATTAAGTTTTCCGTTATTAATTAATATAGTAGACACAGGTCCCTTTCCTTTATCAATTTTAGACTCAATAACAACTCCTCTAGCGCTTTCACTGTATGAAGCTTTCAAATCAAGAATTTCTGACTGTAATAAAATGCTCTCTTTTAATTTATCTAAATTTAATTTTTTTAAAGCTGAAACTTCTACAAATAATGTATCACCACTCAAATCTTCAGCTATTAACTCGTACTGCATCATCTCATTTTTTATTTTACTTATATTTTTTTCAGGTAAATCACATTTATTTATTGCTACTATAATTGGAACCTTTGCAGCTTTTGCATGTTTAATTGCTTCTACTGTTTGAGGTTTAATTCCATCATCAGCTGCTACGACCAGAACAACAATATCTGTAATTTTCGAACCCCTAGCTCTCATTTCTGTAAATGCTGCATGTCCAGGAGTGTCAATAAATGTGATTAGTTTGTTATCTCCAGTTTTCACTTGGTAAGCACCAATATGTTGTGTGATACCACCATGCTCTCCTGAGACAACGTCGGAATCTCTAAGAGCGTCTAGCAATGAAGTTTTACCGTGATCTACATGACCCATAATAGTAACAACGGGTGGCCTAGATTTTACTACTCCCTGAAATTCTGTATTTTTCTTACCGAGCTCTATGGAAGGTTTATCTTCTACAACTGGTTTATGACCAAATTCTTTAACTATATATTCTGCTGTATCCTTATCTATATTATGATTTATTGTTGCTACTACTTTCATATTAAATAAAAACTTAATTATTTCATTAGACTTTTCTGCCATACGATTTGAAAGTTCCTGAATAGAAATTTGCTCAGGTATTTTTACTTCTCGAATAACTTTTTTAAATTCTTTTTTTTCCTCTGTGTCCGGTTTATTTTTCTTCTCTTTTAATCTTGCACGTTTAACTGAAGCAAGACTTCTTTGTTTTATTTCAATTTCTTCTACGTTTAATGCTCTAGAAACAGTCAATTTAAAATCTCTTTTATCAATTGGATTTTTAAGTTTAAGCTTACTTTTACCTCCTGGTTTATTGTCTTTCTTAATAAATTCTTTTGTTGCCTGTTGCTCGACAAATTTTCTAGCAAAGTTTTTCTTTTTTGTATCTTTATTAAAATTTTGACCAGATGGAATATTGTTTCGATTATAAGGTTTGTTTGCTCTGAAAGGTTTTTTTTTTTCTATAGAGTATGATTTCTTTCCTGTGGACGAAATTGAACTCGTATCAATTTTTTTCTTAAAATTAGATGATATTGTAAGTGTTTTTTTTTTATTTTTTTCCATAACATTATTTATAGGCTATGTCCCTTGCAGCCATTATTAGTTCATCAGCTTCTTTTCTCGATAACGAAAACTCTTCTAGATATCCATCAATTCTAACTTTTTTTCCTCTTATTTCGTCAAAACCACCAATTAATTCATCAGATGATAAGTCTGCAAAATCACTTAATTTTTTTATATTTTTTTGACCTAAGATAACTAACATTCCTTGAGTCATACCTTTTAAGTTAATTAATTTATCTTCCACTCCAAGCTCTTTAAGTTTCAAAGAAACAGCTTCCTTTTCTTTAATTAAAGTTTCTTTAGATCTATTTATTAACTCCTTTGCAGTTTCCTCATCAATTGCATCAATTTTAGAAATATTATCTGGATCGGATTGAGCAATTTCATCTATTGAAGTAAATCCCTCTGAGACTAAAAGTTGTCCTAATGTTTCATCTACTTCTAGATTTTTGATTAATGTTTCTGTTCTTTCTTTAAATTCTGCCTGTCTTCTCTCAGAGTCTTCTTTGTCTGTTAAAATATCAATTTCAAAGTTAGTAAGTTTTGAGGCCAATCTAACATTTTGACCTCTCCTACCAATAGCTTTACTGAGGTTTTCTTCAGTCAAAATAATATCGATTCTTTTATTATCTTGGTCAATTAATACTCTTTGTATTTCAGCAGGAGAAAGGGACTCTGAAATTAAAGTCGGAAGATCTTCTGTCCATTTAATAATATCTATTTTTTCCCCTTGGAGTTCATTGACTATAGTTTGAACCCTGCTACCTCTCATGCCAACGCAAGCTCCTACAGGATCGATTGAAGAGTCTTGTGAATGCACACAAATTTTTGCTCTACTTCCAGGATCTCTTGCAACTGATTTTATCTCAATAGTTCCTTCGTATATTTCGGGAACCTCTTGAAAAAATAATTTTGCTAAGAATTGAGGGTGAGCTCTAGATAAAAATATCTGATGACCTTTTATTTCCTTTTTTACTTCATAACAGTAAGCTTTTACTCTATCGCCTGTTTTCAGAATTTCTCTTGGTATTTGTTCATCTTTTTTAATTACTCCCTCGGCTTTTCCTAAATCTACTATGATATTTCCATATTCTAACCTTTTAATAATTCCACTTAAAATTTGACCTTGTTTATCAATAAAATCCTCGTACTGCCTATTTTTCTCTGCCTCTCTAACTCTGCTACTAATAACTTGCTTTGCGCTTTGAGCTGCGATACGACCAAAATCAATTTGAGGTAAATCTTCGTATAATTTTTCGCCAACTTTAATCTCAGGGTTTTTCGGATCAGTTTTCTTGGCTAAATCCAGTGAGATTTCTCTCGCAGGATCTTCTACTTTTTCAACTATATTCAATATTTTTTGTATCTTAATCTCACCAGTTTCTCTATTAATAGTTACGAGAATATTGTTGTCATTGCCAAATTTGGTTAATGCGGCCTTCTGAATAGCGCTTTCCATAGAACCGATAACAAGTTCTTTATCTATTGATTTTTCATTAGCAACAGCCTCGACTATTCTTAATAATTCAAGTTTATCTAATCCTCTATTAAGCATTTTTAATATCTCCTAAAAAAAAATGGGCTAGTGCCCATTTTGAAATTCAACAATTTAAAATACTTTTAAAAGAAAATTATGGTTTTTTCAAGATTACAGTTTGAATAAATCGACTTTATCTGTTTTTTCCCAAGAAAATTCCCCTTTATTTGTTGGTTTTCTCCCGAAGTGCCCGTATGCAGAAGTAACTTCATAAATAGGGTTATTTAATTTTAACATTTCTCTAATACCTCTAGGGGATAAATTAAAATTTTTATTAATAATTTTTATTACTTTCTCAACTTTAGACTCATCACCCTCATTTAACTTTACAAATATTGAGAGAGGTTTTGAGACTCCTATTGCGTAAGCAAGTTGAATTAGGCATTTACTGGATACCCCTGCGGACACAATATTTTTTGCTAGATATCTTGAAACATAAGCAGCTGATCTATCAACTTTCGTTGGGTCTTTTCCTGAAAAGGCTCCGCCTCCATGTGGTGCAGCTCCGCCATAAGTGTCAACTATAATTTTTCTACCCGTTAGTCCTGTGTCTCCATCAGGGCCTCCAATAATAAACTGACCTGTTGGATTAATGTAAATTTCTTTTTGACTTAACTCATCAAGGTATTTTTCTGGTATTGATTTTTTTATATATGGGATTATTAATTCTTTAACTTGTTCTTGGTTTAAATTTTTGGAATGTTGTGTTGATATGACAACTGAAGTAACTTTAATAGGTTTACTTTGATCATAAAGCATCGTGACTTGACTTTTAGAGTCCGGTTCAATTCCTTTAAGAAAGCCATTTTTTCTATCTTCTGCCATCAATCTTAGAATTTTATGAGAATAATATATGGGGGCAGGCATTAAATCCTCTGTTTCTTTACACGCATAGCCAAACATTATACCCTGATCACCTGCGCCTTCATCTTTATTATCTTTTGAGTCAACGCCCATTGCAATATCGGCTGACTGCTCGTGTAAATATGTTTCTATGTTTGCGGTTTTCCAACTAAAACCTTTTTGATCGTAACCAATATCTTTGATACAATTCCTAACTTTATTTATTATTTCTTCTTTATCAATTCTTGGACCTCTTGTTTCTCCAGCTAGAACTACTTTATTAGTTGTTGTTAATGTTTCACAAGCAACTCTTGATACGGGATCTAAAGACAGGTATGAGTCGACTACCATGTCAGAAATTCTATCGCAAACCTTGTCTGGATGGCCTTCGGAAACTGACTCGCTTGTAAATAAGTAATTATTGTTTGCCATTTTTTTTAAAAATATTAAAGACTAAAATATATGTAATTAAAAGAATAAAGAATATCAAATCATTTTTGTTTTTATTATTACTTTTAATAAGTGGTACTTCTAGCTCAATATTGCCAGCTTCATAAGTATTTAATTTTTTTACAATTTCACCTTTATTATTAATTATTGCACTAATCCCCTTATTAGTAGATCTTAATAAAAATGAATTTTGCTCAATAGCTCTAAATATTCCATGAGCAAAATGTTGGTATGGTCCTACAGAATTTCCAAACCACCCATCCTCTGAAATATTAATAATCAAGTTAGTGTTTTTGTCTGATTTTTGTACTAATGACGTAAAAATAATTTCATAACAAATTAACGGTAAAATATTTAAATTTTTAATCACTAGATTATCTTGTTCAGGAGCCTTTAAGAAAGATCCATGCCCTTCCGTTATTTTTTTAAGTCCAAATTTATTAAAAAAATTTTCAAACGGCAAAAATTCTCCAAAAGGAACAAGTTTTTGTTTTTTATACTCTCTCAATATTTCTAACTGATTATTTACAATTACAAGGCTATTATAAAATCCTTTGCCTTTTTCATCGTATGTATTTACTCCGAACAAAATCAAATGTTCCTTATCAAAATTTTTTTGAAATTTTTCCTTAAGGATTTGTATTTCATCAAAATCATATCCGCTAAAAACTCCCTCTGGCCATACGAAAAGAGTTTCTATATTTTTTGCAGGATCACTATATCTAACTAATTTTTGCATTCTGTTCTGGATTTCGTCCTCGTTTAAACCATATGCTAACTTAAAATTTGGAGAAATTATTTTAATATTAATTTTTTCTTTAATTGTTTTCTGATCACTATAATTTTTATTTATAGAATGACTTCCATAGATATATAATGTTAATAGAAGAAAAAATGCTATAGATAATGAAATAAATTTCTTAACTTTATTTATTTGGCAAAATAAGATCGCTGGTATCATAAAAATTGTTATTGAAACTAAATTAAATGCAAATAAACCAAATACATCTAGAATTTGTATAATCTCTGTTGAAGATGAAAAACTATAAGCCCATAAATTCCATGGAAAACCAGTAAGTATCTTGGCCCTGATAAAATCAGAAAAAGCTAAAAATCCAGAAAAAAGAAAAATTGAAGAGATATTTAGGTTTAAATATGGTGCTGAAATTAAGATCGCAACAGAAAAAAATAAACTCAAAAAAAGAGGTATCGCTATGAGTGCAATAGGTATTAAAATTGCAAATTGATTATCAAACGTTAATGAATTAACTATCCAATGTATTCCGCTTAAATAAAATCCAAATCCAAAGGTTGTACCAAAGATAAAAAAATTTATTCTGAAAGGTCTTTTTCTGTATATGCTCTTAGATTTTTTTTTTATGTAAACAACCAAATAAAAACATATAGGCAAGATCAGAAAATTAATTATTGTAAAATTAAAAGGTTGAAAAGAAAAAACAGTTAATGAACCGAGTATAAATGGCAAAAAGTATAAAGTTATAAAACGACTCTTCAAATATGACTCGATCATTTAATTCAAATATGAGATAAATTTTTTTTCTATCTTTGACATATTAAAAAAATCTCTATCCCTTTTGTGGTCATACCCAAAAAGGTGGGTCAAGCCATGGATCCATAGTTTATTAAGTTCAAATTCAAACTTTTGTTTATTTTTTTTATTTTTAATTTTGTTTAAATTTATAATTATATCTCCTAAATATAATTCCTTTTCTTTTTTCAACTTTAACTTAAGATCATTTTTATTATAAAAAGGAAAAGATAAAACATCTGTTGATTTATTTTTATTTCTAAATTTTTTATTAAGTTTTTTTATTTCTGAACTACCGGATAGTAATATTGTGCAATAAATTTGTTTTTTTTTATATTTTTTGAATTTCTTATTTAAATTTTTAACTTTTTTTTGAATGAAATTAGAAGGGTTTTTTATATATATAAACCAATTTTTATTATTCGAAATAATATTAATTTTTATCATCAGTGCTTTTTTTTTGATAAGCCCTAATAATTTTTGATACAAGCGGATGTCTCACAACATCGTTATGATCAAATTCAATAACTTTTATTTCTTTTAAGTCTTTTAAAATATTCTTTGATTTTATAAGACCAGACTGGGATTTATTAATCAGGTCTATTTGCGACGGGTCCCCATTAACTACTAGTTTTGAATTTTCTCCTATTCTTGTTAAAAACATTTTTATTTGCGTTTCTGTTGCATTTTGGGCCTCATCCAAAATTGCAAAACAGTTTTTTAAAGTTCTTCCTCTCATAAAAGCAAGAGGGGCTATCTCGATTTCACCGGTCTCTATTTTTTTATCAATTTTATCAGCTCCAAATAATTCGTACAATGCATCGTATAGCGGCCTTAGATATGGGTCGACTTTTTCTTTCATATCTCCGGGAAGAAAACCAAGTTTTTCTCCTGCCTCTACTGCTGGTCTTGAGAGAATAACTCTATCAATTTTTTTTTCAATTAACATCATTACTGCAACAGAAACAGCTAAAAAACTTTTTCCTGTTCCGGCTGGGCCTAAAGAAATGATTATATCGTTTTCTCTAAGTGCGGTTATATATTCAGACTGTTTTTCAGATCTTGCTATAACTGATTTCCGAGGTGTTTTTATCAACTGTTTGAAAGATTTGACATTTGACTCCTCTAAATCAATATTTTTTTTCACTGAAAGTATTATATCCTCTTTTTCAATTATTTTGGTTAAAGTATATTTATTTATTAGAAATTTCATAGCCTCACAAAAAACTTTTGTGTGTCTTTCTTTGCCCTTGCAAGTAATTGAATTACCTCTAAAAAATAAGTCAGTTTTCGTTAATTTTGACAGATCCTTTAAATTTTGGTCGAATTGACCAACTATAGTCATAAGCATTTCATTGTCTATTATTTGTAAATTCACTGTCTCGTTATCTATCTTTTTTAAAATTAAGTTTTGATCTAACTTGGTGATTTCAGACATAATTATGCTGCGTGTACCTTATTTTCTGTATCGGTATATATTTCACCAAACAATGAATTTTGATTACCTTTTAGAATTTTTACTTTTTCAATTTTTCCTATTAAGTTTCTATCAGATTTCACTATTACTGAATTATTGAACTCATCTCTTCCAAAAAATTCATTTTTTTCCTTTGTTTTATTTTCAAATAGGACTTTGCTTTGTTTGTTAATCAAACTTCTTTTATATTTAAGTTTAATTTCATCAGCAAGTTTTTGAAATCTAGTTAATCTTCTCTTAGAGACGCTATTATCAATAATTTTCATTTTTGCTGAGGGAGTACCAGGTCTGGGGCTAAAAATATAAGAATAAGAATTAATGTACTTAATTTTTTTTAGTAATTTTAATGTTTCTTCAAAATCTCTATCTGTTTCACCTGGATAACCAATTATAAAATCACTTGAAAATTTAATTAAAGAATTAACTTCTAATAATTGATTTATAACTTCAAAATACTCTTCAATTGAGTGTTTTCTGTTCATTTTCTCGAGAATATTGTTTGAACCACTTTGAATAGGTAAGTGAATTAAAGGCATAAGCTTATCTATTTGACTATGAGCTATAACTAGATCTTTTGTAAAATCAACTGGATGAGAAGTTGTATATCTTATTCTCTTCAAATGATTTATTTTCGAAAGTTCATAAACTAAATCAGAAATTCTTTTACCATTGAAATTGTAAGCATTTACATTTTGACCCAATAAAGTAACTTCAACTGAACCATTATCTACTAGATTTTTACATTCTTTTACTATTTCATTTAATGACCTTGAATATTCTGCGCCTCTTGTATAAGGAACAACGCAGAACTTACAAAATTTATCGCAACCTTCTTGAATTGTTAAAAATGAGGAAATGCCATTGCATGAATTTTTTACAGAATTTAATGTATCAAATTTTTCTACAACGTCAAAGTTTGTAAAATTCAATTTTTTTTTTTTATTTTCAATTTTAATTATTGTTTCATTAAAATTATGTGAAGATTGAGGTCCTATAACTGCATCAATATAACTATCTTTCATAAGCAAAATGTCTCCTTCTGCTTGTGCAACACATCCGGTAATGATTACTATTGGCTTTTTTTTATTTCTAAAATTTTTTTTTACACGACCTATATCATGGTAAACTTTGTCTGTTGCTTTTTCTCTTATATGACAAGTATTGAGCACATAACAGTCTGCTTCATCTAAACTATCAGTTTTTTCATAATTAATTTTTTTTGCAAGATCATAAATCCGATTACTATCATATTCATTCATTTGGCATCCAAAGGTTTTTATGAAGATTTTTTTTTTCAATTTATTTTTTTATTTTTGATCCGTAGAGTTCTAGCTTATGATCTACAAGATTGTAACCCAATTTTTTAGCAATTTTTTTTTGAAGTTCTTCTATGTCTTTATCAACAAACTCTACTATCTCCCCACTGTTAATATCTATTAAATGATTATGATCATCATTAATTTCATATCGTGCCTTACCAGCTTTGAAATCATGTTTTACTAGTATGCCTGCCTCTTCAAAAAGTTTTACAGTTCTGTAAACCGTTGCGATACTAATTTTATCATCAATATTTGTTACTCTCTTGTGCAGTTCATCAACATCGGGGTGATCCTTTGATCCATAGACCTCTTTAGACTCCGACAATACTTTAGCAATAACCTTTCTTTGATCAGTAAGTCTTACACCCTTTTCTTTACATTTTTCCTCTATAATACTCATAGCTTAATTTAACTTAAATAGACGGGCTTTATCAAATTTTTTTCTGTTAAATTTTCATTTAATAATTTTTCTATACTTTTTAGGTCAAATTTACTTAATTCTGAGTTCTTATAACCACATAAAATTACATTTTTTGAAATTTTTATACCTTTAGCGATTGCTAGGGCTATTCTAATGCTAGAAAAACTACCTGGACCTTGATTTACAATAACAGTGAAATTCTCATCTAATTCTGCTTTATGAGTTTTTAAAAAATCGTTTATCTTTAAGCTTAGATAGTCATTATTATTTTTTTTTTGGTCAAGATTTAGAGTAAAAAAATCTTTATTTATTCTCAAACCTAATTTATCATCTTTTCCAATGCAGCTTATTATTAAAAAATTATTTATCATTATTATCCTTATTACTACTTTTTTCTTTTATCACTTAAAATTATTTGCATCTAATGAATACGAATTCAATGATTTTGGTTTGATTTCAGTAATGTATCATAGATTTAATGAGCATAAATATCCTTCCACAAATATACAATTAGATATTTTTAAAAAACAATTAGAAATTATTGAAAAAGAAGGTATAAAATTTATACACCCTTCAACTTTTGAAGCCAGTCTATCAGAAAGAAAACATGAAAGAAAAGTTTTATTTACTGTTGATGACGGATTATTGTCGTTTTACGAAAATGCTTGGCCTATTTTAAAGAAAAAAAAAATTCCTTTTATATTATTTGTAAATACTAGAGAAGTCGGATCTTTTAATTATATGGATTGGGATCAAATTAAAGAGCTTCAAAGAGAAAGTTTCGTTGAGATAGGAAATCATAGCCACTCTCACGAATACTTGGTCGATGAAAGCTCAGAAGTTATTAAAGAAGACATACTTAAGTCAATTAGAATTTTTGAAAGAGAACTTGGTAAAAATTCTAAATTTTTTTCCTATCCTTTTGGAGAATATAGTCTTGAATTCAAAAGAATTATAAAAGACTTAGGATTCCACTATGCTTTCGGACAACATTCTGGAGTAATTGATGAAACTAAAGATCTCTGGGAGTTGCCAAGGTTTCCTATAAATGAAAAGTACGGTGAAATTAAAAGATTTAAAACTTTAATGAAAACATTGCCTTTTAAGTACCAAAAGATTTCACCAGAAGAAAGATATTTATCTCAATCAAAAAATCCTCCAAAAGTCAAAATTGAGTTTGAAGAAAATATTAAAAATTTGAGTCAAATAAATTGTTTTTCAAATGAAGGAAATAATTGGAGAAATTCAAAAATTTCATTTGCCAACGAGCTTACTTTGCAGATTGATATAAGTGAAAAATTTGTTGGAGAACGAGGTCGAATTAATTGCTCTCTAAGGGAAAAAAATGGATTCTGGAGATGGCTTGGAGTCCAATTTGTTATTAGCGAAAAATAACTAAGAGTTTAATTCTACTTGTCTTACAGAATTAAATAATTTTACCGGTTCAAAATCTGATAATCTGTTTTGTTTTATAATTTGGTTCAATATTTTAGTATATTCCGAACCTGTTTGTGCGTAGTTTTTTAATGTATCGGTCAAGGCTAGACCCGTTATTTTTTTATCTTTATCTCTAAGTGCTTTCCTTTTTTCTCTGAATTTAAAATAACTTTTATGAGTATTCAAATTATTTTTATAAGCTTTTACCGAAGCTCTTAAGATTGGAAATTTCAAAATTTTATGGCTTTTATCTCCATCTCTATTTAATGGAGCTATACCTTGTCCATCCCAAGTCCATTGCCCAAATATTGCATTTCCTTCTAAGGCAAATCTAGAAGTTCCCCATCCACTTTCCTTTGCAGCTTGTGCTAAAGCAATAGATACAGGTATCATATCCATTCTTAAAATTAATTCACTCAAATTTCCCTTTTTAACTTTATATTCTAGAAGTTTTTGTCTTAACCACTGTTTCTCTAAGTCTGAAGTATATTTTTTTTCAGACAAAATTTGTAATTTCTTTCTGTCATCAATTATTTTTTCGTTTTCGGCAACAATTAAAGGTAAAACAATTTTTATAAAAGTTTCTTTTTTAAGCTGAACACTTTGTAAATTCTCCAAATCTCTCGGAAATTGGGTAAAATAAATAGGCTTGACCAACTTATCACTTCTGACCTTTCTTAAATCATAATCTACGTCTTTAAAAAGTTGAATAACTGTTTCTGTCTTTAAATTTAAATCAGGTAATATGACTTCAGCAACGTTCTTTTCTTTTACTCTTAATTCAGGTTTTGGTTTTTTAGCTTTAACTTCAGTTTTTTTAATTTCTTTCTTAACTTTAACTTCAGGTTTTTTAATTTCTTTCTTAACTTTAACTTCAGGTTTTTTGGTTTCTAGTTTAATTTTATTAAAATCATAATTTTTATAGGTATTAACTCCGGCAATTATTGCTGTTATGATCGCTGCAACTGCAAAAAAACCAACAATTACGTTTCTCGCACTTTTTTGATCGATTTGTTGATTATATATTGCGTTAAAAACATCCGTAAAAAGATTGCCAAAAAATTTAGCTACAGTTTCTCCAAGTTTGGGTAATACATTTAAAAAATTTAGGCCTGCTGCACCCATGCCTTTCCATAAATTATTAATCCCATGATTTACTTTTCTAGATGTATCGTATTTATAATTTTCGACTCTTCTTAAAAATCTATTTTTGTCTTTAATTTTTTCTTCTTTATAATCAACTATGTTAGATCTTAATCTAAAAATTGGTTTTAAAAAATTTTCTTTAAAAAAACTTGTTTTAAATTCTTTCGGTATAATAATTTTATTTTTTTTTAGTATTAATTCAATTTGCCCGGTTGTTAAATTTTTTCTTCTTTTAGAATAGTCCTGTATTTCTTTAACGTTATAAATGTATGCTAACTCTAAAAGTTTATCTCTATAACTTAATTTCTTTTTCATAATTAATTAGCTTCTACAGAATTTACTTCTTTTACGTAATGTTTTAAAAGATTTTGAACGCCTTGTTTTAGTGTCATTAATGAGCTAGGACATCCTGAGCAACTTCCTTGTAATTCTACTTTAACGACCCCATCCTCAAAAGATTTAAACTTTATATCTCCCCCATCTCTTGCAACGGCTGGTCTTATTTTGGTGTCAAGTACATCAATGATTTTCTTCACTGTATCATCATTGTCATCAATTAATTTTTTTGATTTATTATTTTCTTTCAGTATTGGCTCATTATTAGTTTCGAAATAATGATTTAGGTGGGAAATGATCGTTGGTTTAAGATCGTTCCATGAAACATCTTCTCTTTTTTTTACAGATAAAAAATTTTTAGATAATAAAACTAATTCAACTCCCTTAAAATTTAAAAGTTCTTTTATAAAAGTATTTTTTAATTCGTCTTTTTTTTCTTTTTGGAATTCTTCAGTTCCTATGGCTGAAATAACTTTCTCTGAAAGAAACTTTAACGAATTTGGATTTGGTGTAGTTTCAATTTTTATCATGAGAAATTTATATTATATCAATCCCACTTTTTCACGTATATTTTTAATGTTTTCCTCAGCAATAAAATTGGCTTTTTCCCTGCCTTTTTTCAAAATTTCCTCTAAGTGCGACCTATCTACTAATAATTTTTTAATTTCTTTTCCAACTGGTGTTATTTCACTAATTAAAAGGTCTGCTAACTTTGTTTTTAAAAAAGAATACTCTTTTCCTGACATTTCATTTAAAACCTTTTCTATAGTTGTTTCCGAGATTTCAGAATAAATATTTATCAAGTTGAGTGCCTCAGGTTTTTTTTCTAAACTTTTTAAATTATCTGGTATCTGCTCTGAGTCTGATTTTGCTTTTTTAATTTTTTTATTAATCTCCTCAGCACTGTCTTTTAGGTTAATTCTAGAGTAGTCCGACTCCTCTGATTTGCTCATTTTTTTTGTACCATCTCTAAGGCTCATCACTCTAGCTACATTTTTTGGTATTAATGGTTCTGGTAAAGGAAAAAAGTCTTTGCAATTGAAATCTTTATTAAATTTTTGCGCGATATCTCTAGATAATTCTAAATGTTGTTTTTGATCTGCTCCAACAGGCACATGAGTAGCTTTATATAAAAGAATATCTGCAGCCATTAAATTTGGGTAAATATATAATCCAACGCTAGCTTTTTCTTTATCCGTCCCGGCTTTATCTTTAAATTGAGTCATTCGATTCAACCATCCAATTCTTGACACGCAATTTAAAATCCATGCTAACTGTGCATGCCCAGAAACTGAGGACTGATTAAAAATTATACTTTTATCTGGATTAAGTCCGGTTGCAATAAAACTGGCAACTGTTTCTAAAACATTGTTTCTGAGCACATCAGGTTTTTGAAAAGTAGTTAATGCGTGTAAATCTACAACACAGTACATACATTCCATTTCATTTTGCAAGGATACAAAGTTTTTTAAAGCTCCTAGATAATTTCCTAGATGTAAGTTCCCAGTTGGTTGAACTCCAGAAAACACTAATTTTTTTCTACTCATTTAATTTGTTTTATAATTTCTCATTTTTAATAATCCTAATAAATAACAAGATAACAAATAAACAATGCCGACGAAACTTACAATAATTATTAAATAAATCGACTTATAATTGTATGAATATGCAAGATTATCTGAAAACTTTTCTAAAAGAAATACTAGTACAAGCGCCATGATAATAGATGAAAGAATTATTTTAATAGCATTTTTTAATAATTCATATTTCAACAGAAGATAATTTCTTTTTTTTAAAATATATAAAAAAATTAGTACACCAACCCATGTTGAAATGGATGTTGCTATTGGTATTATTAAAAAACCTATTTTTTGAAATAAGCTAACACTAATAATTACGTTTAAAAATACAATAAATGATGAAATATAAAATGGAGTTTTTGTATTATCCCTTGCAAAGAAAAAATTTGAAAAAATTTTTACTAAAGCAAATGCTATAATTCCATAGCCAAAAAATACTAAAGCGTATGAGGTCATTTGAACATCTTTTTGAGTAAAAGAGCCATATCCAAACAATCCGTTAACTATTTCTTTTGACGCGATTATTAATCCTAAACTAGCAGGAATTGAGAGTAGCAATGATAATTGTATTGATTTGTTTTGAATATTAATGACTTTAGAATAATTTTTTAATTTGAATGCTTTGGAAAGGACAGGTAATGAAACTGTTCCAACAGCTATACCGGCTATAGCTAAATTTATTTGGTAAACTCTATCTGCATAGTATAAATATGAAACTGCTCCAGATTGAAATGATGCAATTATTGTTCCAACCAAAATATTTATTTGCGTTACTCCGGAAGAAAAAATACTAGGTAGTAGTTTTTTAAAAAAAAATTTTACTTTGTTTGTAATTTTAAAATTGTATTTAAAACTAGGTTTATAAAGACTTAAAGTGGCATAAATCAAAAATATAAGCTGGATTATTCCAGCTATCGTAACACCATAAGAAAGTTGTTTTGCAATATTAAAATTATTTATATAAGAAATTAAAATACTAATTATTAAAATAACATTTAAAATTATTGGTGCTGCCGCTGCAGCAGCAAATTTATTAAAAGAATTCAAAATTCCTGAAAAAAAAGAAGAAAGGCTTACAAATAATAAAAAAGGGAATGTAATCCTTGTTAGCTCAACAGCTAAGTTAAACTTAATATCATCGGTAATAAAACCTGGAGCTATTATATAAACTAGATATGGAGTAAATATTTCAGCAAGTGTGACTGTTAAAAGTAGAATTAATAAAATAATAGTTAAAACTTCATCAGCAAATTTTTTACCTGTCTTTTTATCTTTTAATTTCGCTGACGTATAGCTTGGTATAAAAGCGGCATTAAAAGTTCCTTCTGCAAAAAGTCTTCTAAAGGTATTAGGTAGTCTAAATGCAACAAAAAAAGCGTCTGCAAAAATAGAAGTTCCGAGAAATATAGCTATTAAAATATCTCTAAGGTAGCCTAAAATTCTGCTGATTAGTGTAAAAATACTGAATATTGAAGCTGAGGATAGTAAGTTCATAAAAAATCTAAATTAGGCCATAAATTTATAGTGAATTTGATTTCTTTATATTACATACTCATGAAATAAATGCCAAAGAAAACAGAAATTGATCACTACTCAGACAAAGAAGCATTGGACTTTCATATAAAAGGAAAGTCAGGCAAAATTGAGATAAACTCTAGCAAACCTTTAACAACAAAAAGAGATCTTTCTTTAGCATATTCACCCGGTGTAGCTGCACCAGTTAAAGAGATAGCAGCTAATCCCGAAGCAGCCTACGATTACACTAGCAAGGGTAATTTGGTTGCCGTTATAAGTAATGGATCAGCAATTTTAGGGTTAGGAAATTTAGGTGCTTTGGCTTCCAAGCCAGTTATGGAGGGAAAATCAGTCTTATTTAAACGTTTTGCTGATATAGATTCTATTGACATTGAAATAAATAATAACAATCCACAATCTGTCATAGAAACAATAAAAAATATTGGCGGGACTTTTGGCGGTATCAACTTAGAAGATATTGCTGCGCCTGATTGCTTTATTATAGAACAAAAATTAAAGGAAGTATTAGATATTCCAATATTTCATGATGATCAGCATGGGACTGCGATTATTACAACAGCAGCCTTGATTAATGCTTTAGATATTTCAAAAAAGAAAATTAGTGAAGTTAAAATTGTTGTCAATGGGGCAGGAGCATCTGCTCAAGCCTGTGCAAATTTATTTAAAAGCTCTGGAGTAAAAAATGAAAATATAATTATGTGTGATAGTAAAGGGGTAATTTATAATGGTCGAAAAAACCTTGATCAATTTAAATCAGCTCATGCAATCGATACTAAAAAGCGTACTTTGGACGAAGCAATGCAAAACGCTGACGTTTTTTTAGGTTTATCTGCAAAAGATGTGGTTTCTAAAAATATGATTAAATCAATGGCAAAAAACCCAATTATATTTGCGTGTGCTAACCCTGATCCTGAAATAAAACCAGAATTAATAGAAGAAGTTAGGTCAGACGCTATAGTTGCCACTGGAAGATCAGATTATCCCAATCAGGTTAATAATTTAATTGGATTTCCTTACATTTTTAGAGGTGCGCTAGATGTAAGAGCTAAAGAAATTAATGAAGAAATGAAGATTGCAGCAGCAAATTCTATAGCGCTTTTAGCCAGGGAAAACGTACCTGATGAGGTAGTTTCCGCTTATGGTGGCGATAGACCAAGATATGGGAAAGATTATATTATTCCGTCAACGTTTGATCCGAGATTAATAAGTGTAATACCTGCTGCAGTAGCAGAAGCTGCAATGAAAAGCGGTGTAGCAAGAAAAGAAATAAAAGATTTGGAAATATATAAAGACCAACTTACTAACAGACTTGATCCAACAATGTCTTTAATGCAAGGAATTAATGCTAAAGTAAGAAAAAATCCAAAAAGAGTTATCTTTGCTGAGGGCGAAGATGAAAATATGCTTAAAGCAGCAATAGAATTTGGAAGAAATAAGCTAGGAACACCTATTTTGATAGGAGCTGAAAAAAGAATTAAAGAACAGCTTAAAAACATTGGTTTAGATGAAAATTATAAAATAGAAATTGTTAATTCTACTGACAAAGAAAAACGTGAAAAATATGTGAAACACTTATATAAAAAACTTCAGCGAGAGGGTCAGTTAGAAAGGGATGTAGACAGATTGGTTAGAAACGAGAGAATTGCTTGGGGAGCTTCTATGATTGCTTGTAATGATGCAGATGCAATGGTAACTGGAAATATAAGACATTATGCGGCTTCAATTGAAAAATTAAAAAAAGTTACAGAGCCCAGACCTGGTGAGGAAATTTTTGGCATGACTATGATTACTTTGAATGGAAAAACAATTCTTGTTGCTGATACCAATGTGCAGGACTTTCCCTCGCCTGAAAGACTAGTAAAAGTTTCTAAATCATGTGTGCGTGTAGCTAGATTATTTGGTTTTGATCCTAGGGTAGCTTTTCTATCTCACTCAACATTTGGAAAGCCGATTTCGAAAAATACTAAACATGTTAGAGATGCAATAGAATTATTGAAAAAAGAAAAGGTTGATTTTGATTTTGATGGCGAAATGCAGCCTGATGTAGCTTTAAATCCAACATATCAAGAAATTTATCCTTTCTCAAAAATAGTTGGAAATGCGAATATTTTAATCATGCCAGCTTTACATAGTGCTGCGATTTCAACAAAACTCATGAAAGTATTCGGAGGAGGTAAATTAATAGGTCCTTTATTAATTGGCCTTGGTTCACCAATAGAAGTTGCACCTCTTAGAGCGAGCACTTCAGAAATTCTAAATCTTGCTTCTATTGCAGCTTATTCCTCAGATGTAATTGATTACTCTAATTAAAGTTTAGTTCTACTTAATTCAGTTGCTAAATAAATAGAAGGTATTACTTTTTCAACATCAAAGATCTTGTTGGCTTCATTTATTACTTCTTTTTTTTCCTCTAAATTCATCGCTATTCCAAAGATGTAAATATTTTTATTAATTGTTTCAAGAGTGTAATTTCTTGCTTTTGTTTTTTTGTTTACTATCAACGCAGCTCTTAATTGACTAGTTATAAGAATATCTTTAGCAGTAGTTTTAAAATTAGTTTGTCCTTTAATGGTTATTGCATTTTTTACAGACCTAACACCTTTAGTTTCCCAGGCCATCTTAGTAATTTTAATTTTTTCCTCAGGTTCATTTACCTTGCCAGATAAAAAAATATTTCCATCCCTCACTTCCGACTGTACTGATAAAAAATATTTTTTATCTTTAAGGGCAAGTCTTGCGCTCAAATTTTTTTGCATTATTGCATCATCTATCTGCATACCTAAAGTTCTTGGATCAAATGTTATATCTACACCTGCTCCAAACTGTCCAATAGATGTGCAAGCAGTAAATAAAAAAAACAAAATTAAGCTAACTATTTTTTTCATTTTTTAATTTTAAACAGATATCATAAATTTTTTTTTTATTTTTTTTTTCTATCTCCATAATTAAATTAACTGTATCTTTTAAGCTATATTTTTTTAGGAGTTTTCTAGCTTTGTTGATAATTTTTTCTTCATTAAAGGAACTTATCTTCAATTTCTTTTGTGAAATTACCAAAGTTATCTCACCTTTCAGTGGAATTTTCGGGAGTTCTATATCTTCGATATTGCCTCTGTAAAAATATTCGTGAAGTTTTGAAATTTCTTTTGCAATAAGAATTTTTCTACCAAAAAAATATTTTTTTAATTGCTTTAAATAAAAAATAATTTTTAAAGATGGTACAAAAAAAACTAGACAAAATTTAATGTCTGACAACGAGCTTAGTACCTTATTTAATTCATTCTCTGTTTTAGGTAAAAAACCATAAAATAAAAACTTATCATCAAATCCACTAACGCTCATAGCAGCAGTAATTGAAGATGCACCTGGAATAGGAACTGACGTTATATTTTTTTTTATGCATTCATTTAGTAGGATTATTCCTGGGTCAGACAAAAGAGGTGTTCCAGCATCTGAAACTAAAGACAAAATTTTGCCCTGATTAAAGTATTCAATAACCTTGTTTAATTGTTTGCGCTCGTTAAATTTATGAAGGGAAACAACTTTTTTTTTAATTTTGAAATGATTAAGTAATTTTAATGTACGACGTGTATCTTCACACAATATGATATCTGATTTTTTTATTACTTCTAATGCTCTTAATGTAATATCTCCAAGATTGCCAATAGGAGTCGAAACAATATATAAAGTATTATTAGACAATTTCATTTTATGAAAAGAACAACTATCATTATAATAACTTATATAATTGTAATTTTTAACTCTTATCTTTCAGCTAATGAAGCCAACAAAACTCTTAAAGTTGGTTTGCTGGCTCCTTTGACTGGTGAATATAAAGAACTTGGAAATTCTTTATTATACTCTTTACAGTTAGCTTTAGATGAAATTAATGACAAAAGAGTGTTTATAATACCACGGGACTCTGGATTTAATAATAAAGAAAAATTAAAAAATGCTATTCAAGATATTAAGTCGGAGGGAGCTAAAGTGATAATAGGACCAATAACTAATCAAGAGTTTTCGGATTTAAAAAGCTATCCAGAAATGATTTTTATTTCGCCTTCTAATATAGCCCCAATATTTAAAAATAATGTAATCAGTATGGGTGTAAGTTTAGAGTCTCAACTTTTAGCTTTGGCAAAATTTATAAAAAAACAAAATAAAAAAAAAACTGTTATCATGTATCCTGAAAATCAATATGCGGATCTAGTTGAAAAAAAATTATCAGTTTTAAACTTAGAAAATTTTAAAAAATTTAAATATAGCTCTAACCCTGAGGTATTGACTGGTGAAATAGAGAAACTCACAAATTATTCTCAGAGAAAGAAAAACTTAGATCTAAGAAAAAAAATGTTTGAAGATAAAGAGGACGAACAATCTGTTAAACAGCTTGAAAAATTAGATCAACTTTATACTTTAGGAGAAGTTAATTTTGACTCAGTAATTATTATTGACTTTGGTAATAACCTAAAAAGTGTATTAACTTCTCTAGTATATACTGATGTAAACCAAAACAACGTTTTATTTACAACAGTAAATCAATGGTTTGATGAAAGTATTTTTTACGAAAATACAATAAAAAATTTATACTATCCATCAATAAACTATAAAGAGTTTAAAAAATACAATGCAAAATATTTCAAAAAATTTAAAAGCTATCCAAGTGAAATTACTATATTAACATATGATGCTTTAGGTTTGATTTATTATGCGTGGAAAAAAAATGGAGATATTTCTTCAACAAGTGATTTTTTATTTAAAGAAAAAATTAAAGGTAAGATCGGTACGTTCAGTTTTAAAGACAAAAAGATTACTCAAGATTTAGAAATATACAAAACTAGTAAAAATAAGTTTATAAAATTTTAATTATCTTTTTTAACTTTTGGAAGGCTACGAATCGATGATCTATTTTAATTTTTTTATACTTTGACATTTCACCGAATGTTTTTTTTCCAAAATTTGGAATAAATATTGGATCATATCCAAAACCCTTTGTTCCCTTAATCTCATGAGATATTTTTCCATATACTTTTCCACTAACAGTTTTAATTCTTTTTTTTCTATCTTTATAAGATAAACTACAAACAAAATAAGCTGATCTGTCTTTCTTATTTTTCATCTTTTTAAGAATATATTTCATTGCTTTATAAAAACTTCCGTATTTTTTTGCTAATCTTGCTGAAAATATCCCAGGTTTATAATTTAAGGCTTTTATACATAGACCTGAGTCATCTGATATTACTGGGTATTCGACATATTTTGAAAAAAAATTTACTTTAAGCTTTGAATTAGAATTAAAAGTTTTTCCAGTTTCCTTTGGACTTTCTATTTTTAACGTTTCTGGAGAAATTTTTTTTATCTTTTTAGAAACTAAATAAGCTATTTCCCTAAATTTTCCTCTATTATGCGTGCCTATTAAAATTTTTTTCATTTCACTCTAGTAATTTTATAATTATTTACTATATAGCATTCTGATGATGAAAAATGATAGTAAAAAGCAAGATGATATAGAATCTACAGAAAAGCCTGACAATAGCGCTGTCAATAATAAAACGAGCGAAAAAGAATTGACGTTAGAGGAAAAACTAAAGGACACTGAAGATAAATTACTTAGATCTTTAGCGGAAATCGAGAACCAGAGAAGAAGATTTGAAAGAGAAATAAAAGATGCTTTTGAATTTGGATCACATAATTTTGCAAAGGAGAGTTTATCTTTACTAGATAACTTGCAGAGAGCAAAAAATGCCATTAAAAATGATATCGATTTGAAAGAAAGTAAAGATCTTGATAAATTTTTAGAAAATATATCAATTATTGAAAAAGATTTAATCACAATTTTTGAGAAAAATAATATTAGAAAAATTAATGCACATGGAAAAAAATTTGATCCTAATTTGCATCAAGCAATGACTGAAATCGAAGATGAGAAGTGCGAGCCAGGTACAGTAATCCAGGAAATTCAAACTGGCTACATGTTGGGCGAAAGATTATTAAGACCCGCATTAGTAGGGGTTTCAAAGAAAGAAAATTCAAAAAAACAAGAAAAAGAGGAGAAAAAGTAGAAATATCACCTTGTAGATGGGAAAAAAACACCCATATAAACACTGTTAGGAAATAATATGAGCAAAGTTATTGGAATAGATTTAGGAACAACAAACTCATGTGTGGCAATTATGGATGGCACACAGGCCAAAGTTTTAGAAAATACAGAAGGAGCTAGAACTACCCCTTCTGTTGTCGCTTTTTTGGAAAATGAGGAAAAATTAGTTGGACAACCTGCTAAGAGACAAGCAGTTACAAATGCGGGGGACACTGTATTTGCTGTTAAAAGGCTAATAGGTAGGAAATTCGATGGACCTTCAGTTCAAAAAGATATTTCAAAAGTTCCTTACAAAATTGTGAAATCGGATAACGGTGATGCATGGGTGGAAGGAAAAGGAAAAAAATACTCACCTGCGCAAATTTCTGCCTTTGTTTTACAAAAAATGAAAGAAACTGCTGAAAAATATTTAGGACAAGCCGTAACAAAAGCAGTTATTACAGTTCCTGCTTATTTTAATGACTCACAAAGACAAGCAACAAAAGATGCAGGAAAAATTGCTGGTTTGGAAGTTTTAAGAATTATTAACGAACCAACTGCTGCCTCGCTTGCCTATGGACTTGATAAAAAAGGTGGAAAGAAAATCGCAGTATACGATTTAGGTGGTGGTACCTTTGATATCTCAATTTTAGAGATTGGAGATGGAGTATTTGAGGTCAAATCCACAAATGGTGATACCTTCTTAGGTGGAGAAGATTTTGACGATGCGATAGTCGAATATCTTGCTACAGAATTCAAAAAAGATAATGGTATAGATTTGAAAACTGACAAGCTTGCATTACAGAGATTAAAAGAGGCAGCTGAAAAAGCTAAGATTGAGCTATCTTCAGCGGCACAAACTGAAATAAATTTACCGTTTATTACTGCTGATAAATCCGGACCAAAACACTTAAACCTAAAATTTACAAGAGCAAAACTAGAGGCTTTGGTTCAAACTTTAGTAGATAGAACACTAGCTCCTTGTAAAACAGCATTAAAAGACTCTGGTTTTTCTGCAGCTGAAATAAATGAGGTTGTATTAGTTGGTGGTATGACAAGAATGCCTAAGATTATTGAAACAGTTAAAAATTTCTTTGGTAAAGAACCTAATAAAAGTGTTAACCCAGATGAAGTAGTTGCAATGGGTGCAGCTATACAAGGCGGTGTGCTTCAAGGAGATGTAAAAGATGTTTTGCTTTTAGATGTAACGCCACTTTCTTTGGGAATAGAAACTTTAGGCGGCGTATCTACCAAATTAATTGAAAAAAATACTACAATTCCGACTAAAAAGAGTCAGGTATTTTCAACAGCTGAAGATAATCAGCCAGCAGTGTCTATAAGAGTACTTCAAGGTGAAAGAGAGATGGCAGCTGATAACAAAATATTAGGAAATTTTGAATTAGTCGGTATTGCTCCTGCTCCAAGGGGCACTCCGCAAATTGAAGTTACGTTTGATATTGATGCCAATGGAATAGTAAGCGTTTCTGCAAAAGATAAAGGAACTGGAAAAGAGCAAAAAATCCAAATTCAAGCATCAGGAGGTTTATCTGAAGACGAAATACAAAAAATGGTTAAAGATGCAGAGGCAAATAAAGAGGCAGATAAAAAGAAAAGAGATACCGTTGATGCAAGAAACCAAGCTGATAGTTTAGTTTTTTCAACAGAAAAAAGTTTGAAAGAACATGGAGATAAAGTTGCGGCTGAAGATAAAAAAGCGATAGAAAATGGTATTGATGAACTTAAAAAATCACTAGAAGGGACTGACATTGAGGACATTAAGAAAAAGACACAAAATTTAGTACAAGTTTCAATGAAATTAGGTGAGGCAGTTTATAAAAGCCAACAAAAACCTAATAATGACGATAAAGGCTCGAATGGGCCAAAGGATGCTAAACCTGATGAAAAAGATAATGTTGTAGATGCAGATTTCGAAGACGTAAAAGAGGATAAAGAAAAAAGCGCCTAAGATTAAAAATAAGGAGACGTCCTGTGGCTAAAAGAGATTGTTATGATGTCTTAGGTATACCAAAAGGTGCATCTAAAGAAGATATTAAAAAAGCCTATAGAAAATTAGCTCTTAAATACCATCCAGATAAAAATAAAGGCGATAAAGCTTCCGAAGATAAATTCAAAGAAGCAAGTGAGGCATATCATATTCTTTCAGATGAAAAGAGAAAAGCTAACTATGATCAATTTGGTCATGCAGCGTTCGAAGGAGGTGGAGGTGGAGGTTTTCAGGGTTTTGGAGGCTTTGACTCTTCGTCGTTTTCAGATATTTTTGAGGATTTCTTTAGTGATTTCGGAGGAGGATCAACAAGAAGAACAAGTAATAGAGGAAATGACTTGAGATATGATGTTAGCATAAGTTTAGAAGATGCTTACAAAGGAATCGAAAAAAATGTTAGATACACTACATATAAATCTTGTAATTTATGCTCTGGAAGCGGAGCAGCAAAGGGGTCAAAACCAATACGATGTGATTATTGTTCTGGGAGAGGTAAAGTAAGAACTAATCAAGGTTTTTTTACAGTACAACAAACATGTCCTCAATGCAGCGGTTATGGTGAGATGATAGGTGCACCTTGTAGTAATTGCAACGGTAATGGAAAAGTTCAATCAAAAGAAAACGTTACTGTAAAAATCCCAAAAGGTGTTGACGACGGGACAAGAATAAGACTATCCGGTAAAGGTGAAGCTGGTTCAAAAGGTGGTTCTAATGGAGATTTATATTTGTTTATATCTATTGATAACCATAATATATTTAAAAGATCTGATGAAAATCTGTACTATGAACTACCAGTTTCTTTTTCTGATGCTGCACTAGGCACATCTGTGGAAGTTCCTTCAATTGATGGCGGGAAGTCTAAAATTAAAATACCTGCTGGAACGCAATATGGTAAGCAGTTCAGATTAAAAGGTAAAGGTATGCCTATTCTTAGAAGAGCCGTTTTTGGTGATTTATATATAAGAATAGTAACTCAAGTACCAAATTCTCTATCAAAAAGGCAAAGGGAGATATTAGAAGAATTTAATGAAATTGAATCCAATAAACCAGATCCGGTAATTAAAAATTTTTTTGAAAAAGCTAAAAAATTTTGGAAAAAATAGTGATTTAAATGGAAACTGATCAAATAATGTCTGCAATTTTTTTAATTGCGGTATTAATTTTAATCCTTCCTGGATTTTTATCCACTAATAGTAAATTAAAACAATTTTTAAACAATTTATCTATCTGGACTATAATTATACTTATTATTATTGTAATCATGTACTTAATTTAATAATGAAGAAAATAAATTTAGCAATTTCTGGATGTATGGGCAGAATGGGGAAGCAGCTCATAAAATCTGCCAAAAACAAAAAAATATTCAAAATTGTGTCTCTTACTGAAAATAAAGAAATAAGAAAAAAGATTTTGGGTATTAGGCCTCAAAAAAATTCTGCTAATGCTTTTAAAAAAGCGAATATCATAATAGATTTTACTACTCCGAAATGTACTTTACAAATTCTAAAAATTGCGGTGCAACAAAATAAAAGAGTTATTATTGGAACAACGGGATTTACAAAAAAAGAGGAGAGCCTTATAAAAAGATTCGCTAAAAAAATTCCAATTTTGAAAGCTGGTAATATGAGTTTGGGAGTGAACCTTTTGATGTATTTAACAGAAATTTCCTCAAAGTCACTCAGTAAGAACTTCTTGAGTAAAATTTATGAAGTTCATCATAAACATAAAAAAGACTATCCATCTGGAACTGCTTTAATGCTGGGTAAAGGAATAGCTCTTGGAAGAAACAAGGAATTTTATAGTATTATTGGAAAAAAATTTGTCAATAAAAAATCTTTTCCTTATGGAAAGAAACTAAATTTCAACTCTATAAGAAAAGGGAAAGTGATTGGCAAACATGAAGTATCTTTTTCTAGTGGTAAAGAAATAATAACATTAAACCACGAGTCATTCGACAGAGCTCTTTATTCTGAAGGAGCGCTATCTGCTGCAAAGTGGCTATTTAAAAGAAAATCTGGGCTCTACTCAATGAGAGATCTTTTAAACTTCTCGTGAACAATAAGAGAAAATCTAGAACTATAATTCGAATTTTAAATAAAATTTATCCTAAAATTCCAATTCCACTAAATTATAAAAATACCTTTACTCTATTGGTATCTGTTTTACTCTCGGCTCAATGTACAGATGTAAATGTCAATAACGTGACTAAAACGATTTATCCTAAGTACTATAAGCCTGAACATTTTGTAAAATTGGGCAGAAAAAAGATTGAGAGATTAATTAAAAAAATAGGTATTTTTAGAATAAAAGCAAAAAGTATTTATTATTTATCAAAAACGTTAATTGATAAATATAATGGAAAGGTCCCAAATTCATACGAGGAACTTGAAAGTTTACCAGGTGTTGGACATAAGACAGCAAGTGTAGTTATGTCCCAAGGTTTCGGATATCCAGCTTTTCCAGTTGATACTCATATCCATAGATTAGCTCAAAGATGGGGCTTAACAAATGGAAAAAATGTTTTGCAAACTGAAAAAGATTTAAAAAAAATTTTTCCTAAGAAGTTTTGGAACAAGCTTCATTTACAGATTATTTGGTATGGAAGAGAATATTGCAAAGCTAGGGAATGTTATGGAATAGCTTGTAAAATTTGTAAAAGCTGTTACCCAAATAGAAAAAAGGCTATTAAAACTAAAAAAGCTTAATTATTTACAATGAAAATACTAGGTATAGGAAATGCAATTGTTGATGTTCTTTGTAAAGTAGATGATGATTTCCTTAAAAATAATTCTTTAACAAAGAGTACTATGAAGCTTGTAGACGAAAATGAGTTCAAATCATTGCTTAAAAATCTCAAAATTGAAGAAACTGTTTCTGGTGGTTCAGTCGCAAATTCAATTGTAGGGCTTTCTCAGTTGGGAGATGATGTAGGTTTTATTGGTAAAATTAGTGATGATATACTAGGGTCAAAATATGAGGATGGACTCAAAAAAGAGAGAGTTAAATACTTTTACTCAAAAAAAAAGGAAAGCACTCCAACTGGAACATGCTTAATCTTAATTACACCTGACTCTGAGAGAACTATGGTTACTTTTTTAGGAACTGCTGGAAAGATTAATGAAAATGATATCGATATTAATGCGGTAAAAAAAAGTGAAATTTTATTTCTAGAGGGTTATTTGTGGGATGAGGGAGAACCAAAAAAAGCTTTTGAAAAAGCGATAAAGTTTTCAAATAAAGTTGCAATGTCATTGTCAGATTTATTTTGTGTGCAAAGACATAAAAACAACTTTTTAGAATTAGTAAAAAATAAATTAGATATAACTTTTGCAAATGAAAAAGAAATAATTTCCTTAATCGATGGTAAAAAAGTTGAAGACATTATTGAGTTTTCAAAAGAAATCAAAAAATTAATCGTTGTAACTAGAGGTGAAAAAGGAGCACTAGCAGTAAATGGTGATGAAGTAATAGAATGCCCTGCTAAAAAAAATCTTAAGATAGTTGACTTAACAGGTGCAGGTGATTTATTTGCAGGAGGTTTTCTTCATAGTCTAATAAATGGTAAGAATATCAAAGAATGTTTATTCAAAGGTACAGAAATGTCCTCTCAAATAATTCAGGTTATAGGAGCTAGACTAAAGTAAATTATTTTTTTTTCTTTTAAAACTTCCCTTTCCCTTTTTGGGTTTAATAACTCTTTTACGATATTTTTTTGTAAATAAATCTATTGCAATTTTATTTCTCTTTTTCAAAATCTATATCCATCCTTTTGGTTAATAATGAACTCATTATCTGAAAATTTTTCTAAGATTTTTTTTCTTAATCTATAAATATGAGTTTCAACAGTATGGGTGTCGGCGTCTGATGAATAATGCCAAACCAAAGATAAAAATTTTTTTTTAGAGACAGCTTTTTGTGACATCAGAAGAATTTCTAAAAGCTGAATTTCTTTTTCCGTCAACATTA
>CACNFS010000003.1 GCA_902619835.1 uncultured Pelagibacteraceae bacterium
CAATCAAGCGAAAAAAATTGGCAAACTTTTTAGAGAAAAAAAAGTTAAAATTGATCAAGTTTTATCAAGCCAGTGGTGTAGATGCAAAGATACCGCAAAATATGCTTTTGGTAATTTTAAAGAATTTTCCGCGTTAAATTCTACTTATACTCCACCATACGACCAAAATGAAAAAAAACAGATTAAGGACTTAAAAAAATATGTAAATAATTGGAATGGTAAAGGGGGAAATCTAGTTTTAGTTACGCATTATGTAATTATCTTGGCAATAACCGGAGAGACAACACGATCTGGTGAACTAGTCATAACTGATAAAAATTTTAAAGTTTTATCTACAATTAATACTTTTTAAAAAAATAAAAAATATCCAACTGTTATTAAAATTAAATATTCAATAAATGTTTTAATTTTTAAAAGAGTGTTCTTATCCTGAAATTTATTATTGATGAATAAAGTTAATCGAGAAAAAGCCAAGTGAACCAAAATAATACTCAAAGCTATACCAAGTAAAGCATGGTAAAAGCTAAAATTTTTAAGGCCATAAAAGCAAGCTGCGATAAAAGTGAACCAGGATATATTAGTTACAAATAAAGTTATTAAAATACCTGATCCTTTTTTAAAAATACTCTGAGACTTAATAAATGTATATGACCACAAAAGAGTGAATAAAAAACCTGCGTATTTAATTATCATGAGCCAATATTGTAATTGCGGTAAAGTTCAAAGGCAAATATAAAAGTAATATGATCATTAAACTTGTGTTTGCTTTTGGGGCTGGATTTATAAGTTTTCTCACCCCTTGTGTACTTCCAATTATCCCGGGTTATATTTCATATATTACTGGAAAAGATTTAGGAGAAATAGATAAAGACAAATCAATAGTTTTGACTAAAACTATTCTTTTTTCACTTGGTTTCTCATTTGTTTTTATAACACTTGGAGCGGCTGCCTCTGCATTAGGAAACGTACTTCTTTTCTTTTCGAGTGAGTTAAGGATAGTCGCAGGATTAATAATTATTATTTTTTCATTACAAATGTTAGGTTTTTTAAATTTTTCTTTTTTAAATACTGAAAAAAGAATTCAGACTAATTCAAATTACAAAGACAATTATGCATTTCCTTTTATAGTTGGCGCGGCTTTTGCATTTGGCTGGACACCATGTATTGGTCCAGTTTTAGGGTCTATAATTGCTTTATCTGCTACAGAAGCTACAATTAGTAAAGGAATTTTATTATTATCATTTTATTCTTTAGGTTTAGCTATCCCATTTATATTATCCGGGTATTACATGAGTAGATTTTTAAATACTAAAAAAGGTTTTGGAAAATATTATGGGACTATTACAAAATCTGGCGGAGCTATTCTTTTAATAACTGGCATCTTGATTACTACAAATTATATTCAAGTTATAAGTTATTATATTTTGACGACCTTTCCAATTCTCGCTAAGGTTGGTTAATGAGCGAAATAACAGTCTTAGGAATATTTGTTGCTGACATCAGTTTTTCTGGACCTAAAATTCCATCAATAGGTGAAACTATTCTGGGAAAAAAATATAATGTGGGTCCAGGAGGAAAAGGTTGTAATCAAGCCATAGCAATTGCAAGACTTGGTGGAAATACAAATTTTATAAGTAAAATTGGTAAGGACGCATACGGAGATTTAGCTCTTAAAACTCTTGAAAAAAATAAAATTTCTACAGAAAATGTTATTCAAGATGGCAATCAACAAACTGGTGTAGCTGGAATTTTAGTTGATCAAAATACTGGAAAAAATGCAATAAATGTAATTGTAGGCGCCCCAAGTTCTTTAAAAATAAGTGAAATTGAAAAACAAATTAATTTAATAAAAAAAATCAAAAATTTTTTTAACTCAATTAGAAGTTCCAAAAGATGTTATTTTACATTGTTTGAAAACTGCTAAAGAAAATGGATGTACTACAATTTTAAATCCTGCACCAGCATCTGAAATTTCAAATGAGTTTTATAATAATATCGATTTTTTTACACCTAATGAAACCGAGGCTGAATTTTATACAGGCATAAAGATTACTAATGATCAAGAAGCAAAGCAGGCAGCAGATAAACTAATAAATCTAGGAATAAAAAAAGTAATAATTACTCTAGGAGAAAAAGGTTTATTTTATTCTGATGGAAAAGAGGAAATTTATTTAAAAGCTAGTGCAGTAAAAGCCATTGACACTACTGGAGCAGGAGATGCTTTTAATGGAAGTTTAGCTTTCAGTTTATTGAAAGAAAAACCTATTAAAGATTGTTTAGAGTTTGCAAATAAAGTTGCTGGAATATCTACAACTAAACTTGGAGCAGGGGATGCAATGCCTTTTATTCAAGATATTAAATAATTTTATTCAGGCTTAAAAATTAAACAAAGACCATTATTACAAAATCTTTTACCACTTTTTGTTGGTCCATCGTTAAACACATGTCCATGATGCGCGCCGCATTTAGCACAATGATATTCGGTTCTTTTCATTCCAAATTTATAATCTATCTTAGTTTTAAATGCTCCAGGTAAAGCCTCTGAAAATGATGGCCAACCAGTGCCACTGTCGAATTTACTAGTAGAAGCAAAAAGTTTATTTCCACAATTAGCGCAATGATAAAAACCCTTTCTACTTTCTCTAAGTAAATCGCTAGAAAAGGGTCTTTCAGTACCCTCGTTAAACATTATTTCTTTTTGTTTTTTTGTAAGGTTCTTATTGATAATTTTTTTTGTATTAGCAAATAGTGAGTTTAAAGGAAGAATGAAAGAAGATAAAATTGTTAAGCTTAAATATTTTAAAAAATTTCTCCTCATTTTCCATCTATTATTTTATCTAATTCGCCATTTCTATTGGCTTCTTGAAGTTTGTCATTACCACCAATGTAATGATCGCCGATAAAAATTTGAGGAATAGTTCTTGCGCCATTGGTTCTTTGTAACATTTCTTTAGCGTTAGCTGGATCTGCCCAAATATCAATTTCTTCAATTACAACATTTTTTGTTTTTAATAACGCTTTGGCTGCTGCACAAAATGAGCAAGGATTGCCAGTGTACATTGTGACTTTTTTCATGATTAATATATATCAGTTAATTTAATTTTTTCTCTAAGTTTTTTCCTACCTAATTGAAACTTTTTTCTGTGCTTAATGCTGGTATTGTGCACTCTTTTTCTCCACAAACGGAAGGAACCTGGTTTTAAATTTTTTCTCATTATCTTAATAACTTGAGACTCATTTTTTCCAGTTTTTTCTTTTATCTCTTCAAAAGTAATCCTATCGGCCCATGCAGCCCAAATAATCCAATTATCATCCTTTTCCTTTGGCTCAGGGTTTTTAACTTTTGTTTGAGGGATAAAACTTTTCTTCTTCATAAACTTATATATAGTGATTAATAAAATGTTTCCAACAGACTATATAATATTTTTACAAATCATTTTATTTTTATTTATTTCACCAGGCCCTCCTAGAGTTGTAATAGTTTCACACACATTAAATTATGGATTAAATAGATCTGTTTGGACTGCTTTGGGAGATATATCTGCAAATACTATCCAAGCTATTTTAGTAGTTTTTTTAATTGGTTCTTTTTTAAGCGATAACCCACAAGTCCTTTCCTATTTAAAATGGGCAGGGATATTTTATATAATTTATTTAGCCTATGACACCTTTACTTCAAAAATTCGAAGTTTTAATTCTAAAAATCAAAATTTAAAATCACCACTATCATTTTATAAAGATGGATTATTAGTTGCTGGCTTAAGTCCTAAAGCTCTTTTGTTTTTTGGAACAATTTTTCCTACTTTTATTAATTTCGGATCAAACATTATTTCACAGTTTTTAATATTATTAATTACATACGTAGTTTTAGATTTTTTAACGTTAATGATTTATGGATTAGCAGCTGAAAAAATTTCTGTATGGTTGAAAAGCAAACCAAAGCTATTAAATACAATTTCTGCGTGTGTTCTTATAATTTTAGCAGTTTACATTGCTGCGACACAGAATTTTTAATCAATTCTAACTGTTGTCAAAATCTCTATTTCTTGTTTTAATTATTTAATTTTAATTAATTAATTAATAACAAGAAGGGAAATAATGAATAAAATAGCAAAACTATTTGTTACATTTATTTCAGCAATAACTTTAGCACTTGTTTCTTTTACTTCTTCTTTTGCAAAAGTAGAAGGTGAATACATTGTGTTAGGTTCTGCAATATCTCTTACAGGTAAATACTCTTCAAATGGTGTTCATACTCAAAATGGTTATAACATGGCCGTTGACAGAATTAACAAAATGGGTGGAGTAGAAGTACAAGGTAAGAAATATAAGTTTGAGATCATTTATTATGATGATGAGTCAAACCCAAAAAGAGCCGCTCAGTTAGCTGAAAGACTAATTAAACAAGATGGCGTTCATTATATGCTTGGACCATACAGTTCAGGTTTAACGAAAGCCATTGCACCAGTAACCGAGAAATATAAAATTCCTATGGTTGAAGCGAATGGTGCATCTAGATCTTTATTTACTAAAGGATACAAATATTTGTTCGCGGTGTTATCACCAGCTAACCAATACCTTGAAGTAGCTATCGATTTAGCGGTAGAAAAAAACGGTGGTAAAGGAGTAAAAATTGCTCAAGCATTTGAACAAGATGCTTTCTCACAAGACGTGAGACTTGGTATTTTAGATGCAGCGAAAAGAACTGGATCTGAGATCATCATCGATGACAAACTACCAAAAGAACTTAACGATATGGCAGCTACATTGGCTAAAGTAAAAGCTGTTAAGCCAGATGTACTTGTTGTATCAGGTCACACAAAAGGCGCATTAACTGCAATCAGACAAATTTCTGAAATGAAAGTTGATGTTCCTATGTTAGCGATGACACACTGTGATGCTGCAAAACTTTCTAAACAACACGGAAAGAAATCAGAATTCGCATTGTGTGCTTCTCAGTGGCATAAAAATTTATCTTACAAAGATAAATTCTTTGGCTCTGGTAAGAAATACGCTAAAGACTTCCAAAAAGAATTTGGATATGACCCGCCATATCAATCAGCAGAGTCTTCTGCAGCATTGCTAGTGTTTAAAGATGCGTTCGAAAGAGCAAATTCTTTTGACAGAGATGCAGTTAGAGATGCGCTAGTTGATACTGAAATGCAAACTTTCTATGGAAACATTAAATTTGGACCTGGTGGCCAAAACGTTGCCAAGCCAATGATCTTGTTCCAAGTAAGATGTAAAGGCGATGATTGTGAGAATAGAGTAGTAGCTCCTACAAAATGGGCTTCTGATAAATTCTATCATCCAATCCCGAAATGGTCTGAAAGAAGCTAATAACTTCTGAATAATTTGAAAAGCCCCTAGTTTTCTAGGGGCTTTTCTTTTATAAGTTTTTAAAATTTTATGGACTTTCTTATTTTTAAAGCTCCAATGTTAATGATCCAAGCCTCTTTGGACGGAATTCTTTTAGGAATTTTATTTGCACTAATTGCTTATGGCATGGCTCTTCAATGGGGCGTGATGAACATAATCAATATTGCACAAGGTGATTTAGTAATTCTCGGAGGATATATAGCATACACTATTTATCTTTGGGGAATTCATCCTGCATGGGGAGTTATTATTTCTCCAATTATAATGTTTTTTGTTGGATGGGTACTCTACAAGTTAGTAATCAATAAAGTTGTGGACCGAGATTTATTTATTTCTATTTTAGCCACTTTTGGTATTGCAATTGTATTTCAGCAACTAATGAATTTTATTTTCGGTGCAGACGTGGTTGTGGCACAATCTGAATATGGAACAACAATGTTATTTGATAATTCAGTAACTCTGCCAAATTCAAAAATATTCTCTGCTTTTATAAGCGTTTTATATGCAATAGCTCTAGTTATTTACATGAGAAAATCTAAACTTGGAAGAGCTATAAGAGCTACAGCACAAAATGCTAGAGCTGCAAAAATTTTAGGTGTAGATACAGAAAAAGTTTATGCTGCAACTTTTGGAATAAACGCTGCCTTATGCGGAATTGCAGGAGCTTTAATTTCAATAACTCTAACACTTCACCCTTATGTAGGACTTCCATATACAGTAAGATCCTTCATGATAGTTATCGTTGCAGGTCTTGGAAATTTACCCGCGGTAGCAGTTTCGGGGATGGGGTTAGGTCTTTTCGAAGAATTTGCTGATTATATTTTAGGAACAGAATTTAGAATAGGAGCAGTATTTTTACTCTTAGTTTTAATATTAGTTTACAGAAGATTTAAACTTTCGAAAAAAAGGGAGTATTTAAAATAAATGGAAAAAGTAAAACAAAAGGATTTAATTTTATACTCAGGTCTAATTATTTTAGGTTTAGCTGCACCATATTTATTTTCTGCTTTTAAAGTTCAGCTTACATATCTTTGCGTCTTGATTGTTCTAGCAATGACTTGGAATTTACAAGGTGGAGAGATGGGCTACAATACCTTTGGAAATATTCTTTTCTATGGTTTAGGAATGTATTTAACTGCCTCGGTTCAAGTGGGAATGTTTTTTCCGTTAGCTGAGTGGACTGAAAGTGGTGGAGAAAAAACATTTGTTCATACTACTGCACAATATTTTCAAGGAATAGGTGTCGGATTATTAGTTTCAGCAATTGTTCCTGCTGTTATTGCCGGTGCTATAGGTTATGCTATTTTAGGTTTGAGAGGTCATTACTTTGCAATTTGCACTTTAGGTTTAGGTATCGCGGCAGGTGAAATTGCCGGCGGAATAGAAATAATTGGAGCTGGCCAAGGTTTCACCACACCACCTTTCCCTGCTGAAATAGTTGACACAGAAGCTAGAGGAAAGTTTTTCTACTTTTTAAGTTTTGCATTATTAATCGGAACATTTGTTTTTGTTAAATATATTTACGGCTCTAGATTTAGATTAATTTTAAACGCAATTAGAGATAATGAGGATAAAGCGGAAGCCATGGGTATTCAAACTATGAAATATAAAATTGTAGGCTGGATGTGTTCAGCATTTTTCTGTGGTCTTGCTGGCGGAATTATGGGTGGACTAATTGGATACATAGATTCAACTGATGTTGCGTTTGATGGAAGAGAAATGGGAGTATTTATGGTTCTTATGGCAATTCTTGGTGGTAAAGGAACTTTGTGGGGACCAGTAATTGGCGCAACATTATTCCATTTTTTTAAAGAAGGTCTTTGGACATTAATACTAGGCTGGCAGTATGTTGCGTTAGGAGTTTTAATCGTTGTAATCGTAGTCTACTTCCCAGAAGGATTAATGGGTTGGCTGAGAGAAAAATATCCTGAAAGATTTGGTGAAGTGATTGATGATAAAGATCGAAAAGCACAGGTAGAACTTAAATGAGTATTTTAGAAGTCAAAAATGTGAGCAAATCCTTTGGCGGCGTACAAGCAAATGTAGATATATCAGTTTCTGTAGAGCAGGGATCAATTGTTGGTTTAATAGGACCTAATGGTTCAGGCAAAACTACTTTATTTAATTCTATTGTTGGGACTCATCCAATTGATAAAGGTTCTATTGTTTTCAATAATACAGAGGTATCAGAGATGCCTGTACCGGCAGTTGCTAAATTAGGTTTGTTAAGAACCTTTCAACAAACAAGAATTTACTCAAAACTTAATTGCGTGGAAAATATGCTGATAAGTCATAAAGCTAGTGATTCCGGATTTATTTTTGCAAAAGTACCTGCAGAACTTACTGAGAAAGCAGAAAATCTTTTAAACTTTGTTGGTCTTTACCAAAAAAGAAATTTGAGAGCAGGGGATCTATCATTCGGGCAGCAAAAATTACTAGAGTTAGCAATGGCTTTAATGAACGAACCTAAGATGCTTTTACTTGATGAGCCTACAGCTGGAATTAATCCAACTTTAATTAATGGAATTATAGATAGACTGATCAAAATAAATAAAGATTATGGAATTACGTTGTTAGTTATAGAACACAATATGAAAGTAATTATGAGTCTAGCACAAAGAATTTTCTGTTTAGCGCACGGCAAAATGCTAGCGGAAGGATCACCAGATCAAATTAAAAACGATAAGCGTGTTGTTGATGCTTATTTAGGAGCTCAGTAATGGCAAATCAATATGACGTTTTAGGTAAAGCACCTGGGTTAGAGGACCTTAATAAGCTATCTCCAAATGATGTTCATTTAACCATTAGAGGTTTAAATGCAGGTTATGGAAAGATGGAGATACTTCATAATTTTGATTTAACAGTTAGTAAGGCACAATCTTTGTGTCTGATTGGACCTAATGGGGCTGGAAAATCTACAATACTTCATTCTATTTACGGTTTCACAAATATATTTGATGGAAAAATTGAATTAGAAGGCAATGAAATTACAAAATTAACTCCTGCACAAAAGTTAAGTAAAGTCGGAATAGCTTATATCTTACAAGATAATTCAGTGTTTCCAGACATGACAGTAGAGGAAAATCTTTTAATGGGCGGATATATTAAAGATAAACAGGATGAGGCTTATGAAGAGGCAGAGAGAATTTTTCAAAAATATGAAAGATTAAGAAATAGAAGAAATCAACCTGCGAAAGTTTTATCTGGTGGTGAAAGAAGATTATTAGAAATCTCCAGGGCTTTAGTTATGAAACCTTCAGTATTATTAGTAGATGAGCCATCAATTGGTTTAGAACCAAAATACATAAATATGGTTTTTGAAATTTTAGAAGATCTTCAAAAAGCTGAAAAGAAAACAATCATCCTTGTAGAGCAAAATGCGAAAAAAGGATTAGAATTTGCCGACATTGGTTATGTTTTAGTTTCTGGACAAACTGCTATTGCGGGTAAAGGAGACGATCTTTTAAAAAATCCTGACGTAGGAAGATTATTCCTAGGTGGATGATTAATTTAAAAGTTTTTCTTACAGGTTTAAAATCTCTAAAAGGTTCTAGAAGTCCAGCCATTCCTTTAGCGGCTTGCTTCATAGCTCTCGGAGCCTTATTAAAAGATGCAGGATTTAATATTCAACAAAGTGCTGCCTCAAGCTTATTTACTTATGCTTTGCCTGGTCAATTAGTTATGGCTGAATCGCTTTTAGTTGGAGCTTCAATTATAAATATTTTTATAGCGGTATGGTTAGTTAATTTTAGACTTTACCCTATGACAGTCTCCTTATTTCCATTGCTTGATCACAAATCTCAACCAAAATGGAAGTACTATTTATCCTGTCATTTCTTAGCGGTAACTTCCTGGTTAATAGCTAAAGATGGTTACAAAAAAATAGATAAAAAACATCGAATTGATTTTTGGATTGGAATAGGAATTGGAACCTGGTCTACAGCAATATTGATGACAGTAATTGGATATTTATCTGCAGACTATCTCAATAAAGAAATGTTAATTGGTCTTGCTATAGTCAATCCTGTTTATTTCTTTTGTATGATGATAGGTGCAATGAAAAATTTAAGTATATCTATTGCCGTTGTTGGAGGAACTATATTAGGTCCTGTAATTTATTTAATTTCAACAGAGTGGGCTTTATTATTTGCTGGTCTTATTGCTGGAACTATTGCTTTTATATTTGGAGGAAATAATGGCAAGTAGTCAAATTATAATTCTTGCAATTATAGCAACATCAATTGCAACTTTTATTTCTCGTTTTATGGGTGCACTTACTTCTGAGAAAGTAAGCGTTAAGTCAAAAGTTTTTCAATGGTTTAATTGTGTTGCTTATTCAACTTTAGCAGCACTACTGGGTAGAATGATCATTTTTCCAGCTGGGGTGCTTGCTGACTCTGATTTGACTATTCGATTAGTAGTTTTAATAATTTGTGTTGCTTTATTCATAATTACAAAGAAAAATTTAGTAATTCCAACAATTATCTCGGCAATTTTTTTAGGAGTTTTGACTAACTTTTAAATTATGTTAAAATTTTTGAATGGAACCGATTTTATTTGTGTTTATCGCAATGTGGATAGTAGGAATATTAGATTAGATCACTTATGAGTTTTTCAATTTCAAATCATCAAAATTCCAAAAGAGTTCGTGTAATAAAATTTAAGGAGAGTGATTTAGATAGATTAATTTTTCCCTTTAAAAAACATTCAATTTTGTCTTTAGAATATAAACCTTTTTCAAGGTTTAGCTTAGCTAAAAGTTTAGACGAGGTATTCGGAAATAAATTGAGTAAAACTTTAAATGAGATACTCAATGATCGTAAAACAGGCACTGCAATTATAGAGCCTGAAATCGAAAATAAAAAATTTGATAAGGACTTTCTTGTTAAGTTATCTACCGGTCTCGCCTATTTAGTTGGAAATCCAAACTTTGACTCAATGACAGGAAAATACTACGCAAGATTTCACGTAAGGCATCAAGATAGCAGCGACTCTTACCTTAGAAAAGCTTATACAAATTTAGATCTTCATACTGACGGCACTTACGTCAAGGAAAAGACAGACTGGTTGATAATGACAAAAATGGAGGAGAATAATGTAAGCGGAGGAGAAAGTGTTATTCTTCATTTAGACGATTGGGAACATCTTGAAGATTTAAGCAATGATCCTATTGGATTAGAAAATTTTACATGGGGCTCTCCAAAAAGTAAAAATGTCGAATATAAGGTTGAACATCCGGTATTTTCTAAAGATAAAAATGGAAAACCTATAATTTCTTATATTGATCAGTTCCCAGAGCCAAAAAATATGGATCAAGGTCTTTTTCTTCAAAAACTTTCAGATGCTTTAGAAGAAAGTAAAAATAAAATAAGTTTTCCATTACCAGTAGGATCGACAATTTTTTCTAATAATTATTTTTGGTTACATGGTAGAAAAGCATTTAAAGAGCATTCTGGGCTATCTAGAGAATTACTTCGTATTAGGGGAACTTTCTTTCACTAATTATAATCATTCTAAAAATATATGTAGTTGACTCTCAATAATATTTTTATTTTAATATCGTAATTTAATTAATTAACAGAGGGGAATAATATGTTCAATAATTTGAAAAAATTAATTAGCTTAGTTTTCGCTACTGTTCTTTTAACTTCAATCTCAACAACTAGTTTTGCAATCGATAAATTACATTTCATTATCGGTGGTGGCGCTGGCGGTGGTTGGGATGGAACTGCTAGAGGAACTGGGGAGGCCTTAACTAAAGCTGGTTTTCTTAAAAGTGCTTCATTTGAAAATATGTCAGGTGGTGGTGGAGGAAAAGCTCTATCTTACATAATCAATACGAAGCCAGAAGGAACTATACTAGTTCAATCAACACCGTTAGTATTAAGATCAATCACAAGACACAAAGGATACGTAAAAGGTTCTGGTGTATTATCTTATAAAGATGTTAAACCAATCGCTGGTGTAATCGGTGATTACGGTGCAATCGCAGTTGCTAAAAACTCACCATATAAAAACTTCAAAGATGTAGTTGATGCTTACAAAAAAGATCCTAAGTCAATTAAAATGGCTGGAGGTTCTGTAAGAGGTAGTATGGACCATTTAATTGGTGCACTTGCATTTCAAGAAGCTGGCGCAAATCCAAATAACGTTGTGTATGTTCCATATGATGCTGGAGGTAAAGCATTAGCTGGACTTTTATCTGGAGAAACTCAAATTCTTTCAACTGGTTTAGGGGAAGTAATGGGTGCAAGAGATCAAGTAAGAATAATTGGTATTACAGCTCCTAAAAGAGTAGGTGATGCTCCAGAGGTACCAACTTTAAAAGAGCAAGGTTTCGATGTTCAATTTGTTAACTGGAGAGGTTTCTTTGCTCCTAAGAGTATGCCGAGTGGAGATGTTAAGAAGATTGCGAAAATGCTAGGCGATGTTCAAAAAACTCCAGAATGGGAAACAGTTAGAAAAAGAAATGCTTGGGTTAATATTTATAATCCTGGTAGTAAATTCGACAGTTTCTTAAAGAAACAGACAAAAGAAATGACGAAGTTAATGAAAAAACTAGGCGTAATCTAGTTTATTAACTTAGGGGAAGAGCAGTGAAAATAAATTCAGTTAAAATTATTTCGCTGCTCTTCTTTATTTTATCAGCTTTTTATTTATATACAGCTCACCAAATACAAGTTTTCGCCTTTGATGAAGGCGCACCTTTTAATGCTAAAACCTTTCCAATTTACTTAGGTTATGCTGGAATGTTTTTTTCAGGTTTAAAAATTATTTTACCAGACCAAAAACCGGTTGTAGTTGACTACAAATATTTGGAATTTAAAAAGACAATTTTATTAGTGTTAACCATGGTTATTTATGGGGCAACAATACTAAAAGTTGGTTTCTTTTTATCAACTTCACTTTTTTTAGTCTTTTCATACTATTTTTTGGGAGAGAGAAGATGGAGGTATATTATAATTTTTTCTTTTCCATTCGTTGCAATATTTATGTATTTACTTCACGGAATGCTACAAGTTTATCTTAGGGATCCATTATTAAAATTTATAGGAATAATGGGATGATAGAAGGAATTTTAATCGGAATAAAAACTGCTTTATCTTTGCAAAACCTAATTATGGTGATGATAGGATGTTTTGCGGGAACAATTATTGGAATGCTTCCTGGTTTGGGCCCGATGACAGCGATTGCTTTAATGATACCAATCACATATGGCTTTGATCCTGCAACTGGTTTAATTTTAATGGCGGGTGTTTATTATGGAGCTGTTTTTGGAGGGTCCACTTCCTCTATCTTAATTAACGCGCCAGGCGTTCCTGGTACAGTAGCTACTTCATTTGATGGTTATCCAATGGCTCAACAGGGAAAAGCTGGAAAAGCATTGGCGATAGCTGCTTATAGCTCTTTTGCGGGTGGAACTATTTCAGCAATCTTCCTATTAATTGCAGCGCCTAGTTTATCTAAAATAAGTTTATCTTTTAGATCTCCAGATTATTTTGGCTTAATGATACTTGGTTTAACAGCAGTGGCTGCTTTTTCCTCAAAAGGAAACTTTTTAAAAGCTATGATGATGTGTGTTTTGGGTTTGATGTTAGCATCAGTTGGTCAAGATACCTTATCTGACATTCCTAGATTTACTTTTAATACGATGAATCTATCAGACGGTATAAGTTTCGTTTTAGTTGTAATGGCAACGTTTGCTATGAGTGAAGCTTTAACTATTATTATAAAAGGAAATGATCCTTCAAAAGCAGCGAAACAGATTTCATTAACAGATTTAGGCTCTATAAAAGTAAATAAAGAGGAAACAAAGCAGATGGCTGCTACTATTCCTCGCTCCTCAATATTAGGTTTTATTATCGGAGTTTTGCCTGGAGCTGGAGCAACAATCGCATCTTTCTTAGCTTATGGAATGGAAAGAAATTTTGTGAAAAATGAAGAAAAAGAAAAATTCGGAAAAGGAAGTGTTCAAGGATTATCAGCTCCAGAAACAGCAAATAACGCAGCTTGCTCTGGATCTTTTGTGCCTTTGCTCACATTAGGTATCCCAGGAAGCGGAACCACGGCAGTTATGCTAGGTGCATTATTAGGATTTGGTATTCAACCAGGTCCGAGGTTATATCAAACTAATCCAGATATATTTTGGTCAGTTATTATGTCAATGTATATAGGAATGGTAGTTCTTTTAATTCTTAATCTTCCATTAATCCCTTACATTGCTAGAATATTAGCAGTTCCTAGAACATTTTTAATTCCAATGATTTTGTTTTTTTCAGTAACTGGAATTTATCTAATGTCATTTAATAATTTTGATATTTTTTTAATGATTGGTATTGCGGTTGTAGCAACAATTTTGCGTTTATATGATTTTCCAATGCCACCTTTAATCTTAGCCTTTGTTTTAGGTGGTTTAATGGAGGAAAACTTGAGAAGATCTTTATTAATAAGCGATGGGTCATGGTCCTTTTTATGGGACAGGCCACTAACTGTTATTATAATGTTAACTATAATATTGATAGTAATTTGGCAGGTGTATAGAAGCTTTATTAAAAAAACGTATTAGTTTAAGTGTTAATTGTTGTAATTTTGTCACGCAAAAAATTAGGAATTTCAAGCTTTTTTAACCAAAATCTTAGATTCGAAGAGTTTGACAGCTTTAAAAACAATGAGTATGAATGTTTAAAGTTAATTTATAAATTAAGGGCAAAATATGAGAAAAATACATCAATTCATCGTTGTGTTGATCATGGTTGCATTTTCAAGTGCATCATACGCAGAGATGAAATACGGTGTGTCAGGCGCGTTAACTTTTATTAACGCAAGCGGTACTGAGACAGAGGGAGGTGAAACAAACACCTTTGACACTGATTATGACAACTTTGCTGTTATTCCATCAGTCTTTGCAGAATACTCTTTCTCAGATAAAATATCAGTTGGTTTAGACTACGTTCCATTAAAAGCTGACGTTAGTGATAAAACTAAGAAAAGAACTGATACTGAAACTTCTGTAACTGGAACTGCGACTACAACCTCGACGACTAGAGAACAGTCTGCTAACGCCGAGTTAGAGAACCACATAACATTATATGCAAACTATTATCTTGAAAATGGAGCATATCTAAAAGGTGGGGTCGCGAATGTTACACTTAACACAGATGAGTCTTTAGCTACTGGATCAAAATACGGTAATGTAGACATTATGGGATACGTGATTGGAATTGGTACAGATTCTGGAAATTGGAGAACTGAAGTTCTTTATACAGATTATGAAGACATAAGCTTAACTTCTTCTGTTGCAAGAACAGGTGTTACAACAAATAACAAAATTGACGCTAATCTAGACACACTAGCTTTAAAAGTATCTTACGCTTTTTAGTATAAGACTTTTTAATTAAAAATTAAAAAAACCCACCGTTAATAGGTGGGTTTTTTTTATAACCTCACGTATTTTTTTTCCCTATCAACTGCCCAGTCTTTTGTACCATTAGCAACAATAAACAAGAATCCACCTGCTAAACCAATATTTTTTAGAAATGATACTAATTGAGATTGATCTGAAAAATCAAAATGAAAAAGAAATGCAGTAGTTAAACAGAAAATCGCAAGAATACCCGCAGCTATTCTTGCTTGATAGCCTACAATTACAAGAACTGGTAAAATTATTTCAACAGCTATCGCGGGAAAAATGAAAAAACCTGGCACCCCAAAACCTTCCATCCAATTCATTGATCCTTCTAAATTAAAAATTTTATTAAAGGCTGAGATTAAAAATAAAGCTGAGATTAGAACTCTTCCAATAAAATCTACAATATTTGCCATTATAAAAAACTAGATTGATTGTAGAGTAAAGTCAAAAAAAGATAGTTTAATTCAGGTTTTTTTTAAAAATCTCAATATTATAGGCACTATAAACAATATCATTAATAGGCGAATGATATGATGAAAAGAAACGAATTCTGGATCAAGATCAAAGAAAATTGCTATCACCGCAACTTCATAGATTCCCCCAGGGCAATACGACAATAGTAAAGTAAAGAAGTTTTTATCTATTACTAATCCTGCAACTACTGCTGCTGCTATTCCTAATATAACCAATAAAAAAGTTGCTACAAAACTATGTAATGCATTTTTTACAATTTCACTAAATGTTTTATCAGCGAATCTACATCCAACTGAAGATCCTAAAATTAATAAACAATAATCGATAATGTTGGGAGATATTTGATAACTTGCAACTTCTGTAATCTGCAATAAACCACTTGCAACCAATGTACCTGTCAACAAAGCAGCTGGAGCTTTAATCTTTTCAAAGAATAAAATTAAAACCACTGATGATACGATTAAAATCGTTAAGTGGTAAAAATTTTGATCTGAAATTATCTCTTCAGAACTATTTAGTTTTTCAACTTCGTAAAAACTATTTACGATAAAAGGAAATACTGTAATTATAATAATTAATCTTATTAGATGAGATGTAGCTACTTGGCTTAAATCAGTTTTTGCATCTTCAGCTAAAATCATTAGCGGGCCTAATGCACCTGGTGCAGCCGAAAAAATAGATGTTTTTTTTTCATATTTAGAAAACTTTTCTAAATATTTTGAAACGAGTAGAACACTTGAAATTATATAAATTAGCATAATAAAAGAGGTCCAAATCCAATCATGCATTTGACTGAACAAATCTTTGTCAATGTAATTACCAATATAAAGACCAAGAATTATTAATACCGAGGACAATATTAACCTCGGCATTTTAGTTTTAAGACCCATTAATGAGGCCAAAGAAGTTATTAGCATTGGCCCTAAGAACCAGGCTAAAGGAATATTAAAATATTGAGCTATTATTGCACTTGGAATGGATATTATGATGACAGATATAAACGGTATTGAAAATATCTGTTTAAAATTTTCTTTATTAAAAGGAATAGCTTGGTTATTCTGCATCATTCATGATTTTAGGATTTATAGGAACTGGTAAAATTTCATCATCAATTATTTTTGGTATTTTTAAATCAAAGTTAAAAATTAAGAGAATTTATATATCTTCAAGAAATAGAAACATAGCTAAAAAACTATCTAAAAGTTATGGAAAAATAAAAGTATTAAACAATAATCAAGAAATTATAGATAAATCCTCAATAGTATTATTGGGTGTTACGCCTAATGTTGGCAATAAAATATTACCTAAATTAAAATTTTCAAAAAACAAAAAAATAATTAGTCTTATTTCGACAATTAATTTAAAAAAACTTAAAAAAATCACAAAGAATAAAAATATTGTAAGAGTTATACCTTTACCTCCAATTGAAATTAAAAAGGGACCAGTAATTGTTTGTCCTCCAGGTAAATTTGCTAAAAATATTTTCAAACATTTAGGGCAAGTTTTAGAAGTAAGAAATGAAAAACTAAGCTATAAGTTTTGGTCGACAGCTTCTTTAATGGCAGCATACTATGAGATACTAAATACTAGTTCTAAATGGTTAATAAAAAAAGGCATTAACAAAAAGCTGGCTGATAAGTATGTAGCTGAATTATTTCTGGCGTTAAGTCAGGATGCTTTAAATAAATCATCTCAAGGATTTAAAAAACTCGTAGCGGACTCTCAGACCCCAAAAGGCCTAAATATGCAGGTTCTTAATGAATTGAAAAAAGGAAAATTCTTTACTAAGTTCACCAAAGCTCTTGAAAATGTAAATAAAAGAGTAAGTAAATAAATCATGGAATATTTTATACAACAATTGGTTAACGGGATTACTTTAGGCTCAATTTATGGACTTATCGCAATTGGTTACACCATGGTCTATGGAATTATTGGAATGATTAATTTTGCTCATGGAGATATTTTTATGATTGGAGCTTTTGTTGCTTTAATATCGTTTATTATCTTTGGTTTAACAGGGGTGGCATTGCCAATTATTTTACTTTTAGTTTTACTAATAGCTATGCTTTTCACGGCTTGCTATGGATGGACAGTTGAAAAATTAGCTTACAAACCGTTAAGGGGATCTTTTAGATTAGCTCCGCTTATTTCTGCTTTAGGTATGTCAATTGTATTGCAAAACTATGTTCAAGTTTCTCAAGGTGCAAGAGTAAAACCAATGCAGCCATTATTTTCAGGCGGATTAGAGTTTTTTAAGAATTCGGAATTTATTGTTACGGTAAGTTATCTCCAAATTTTTATTGTTGTACTAACAATTATTTTAATGGGAATATTTACATATTTAATCACTAAAACTGATTTAGGAAGAGCACAAAGAGCGTGTGAACAAGATAGAACAATGACTGCTTTACTCGGAATTAATGTTGATAGAACTATTTCAATTACTTTTATAATTGGATCTTCATTGGCATCAGTAGCAGGAATGATGTTTGTACTTTATTATGGAGTAATTGATTTTTACATTGGATTTTTAGCTGGTATCAAAGCTTTTACTGCAGCAGTATTAGGCGGAATAGGATCGTTGCCTGGAGCAATGTTAGGTGGCTTGTTAATCGGACTTATAGAAACCTTCTGGGCTGGATATGTTTCTCTTGAATATAAAGATGTTGCAGCTTTCAGTGTTTTAATTGTAGTTTTAATTTTCTTTCCAACCGGATTTCTTGGAAAACCTGACATCGAGAAAGTTTAATGGAAAAGAAAGATATCATTCAGTCATTTAAAGATAGTTTATTTACAGGCTTGATTGCTTTAGCTTTGTTTGGTCCAATTGTAGGTTTAAGAACTGTATCAAAAGGTGAAGGGCTATTCATAACTCCACAATGGGGAGTAGTTTTTTTACTTGTTGGATTATGTATTTTAGGAAGATTTTTAATTAATATTAATTCTGCAAGAAGAAAAGAATTTAAAATTTTTTCAACACTGTCATCTAAGTTTTCTAGTATTACCGAGGATAAAGCTAAGCACTTTGCAATTACTGGCATTTTATTTGCAGTAGTATTTCCATTTCTTCCATTTACCGACAGATACTTTATGGATGTAGCAATAATGATATTAACTTATATCATGTTAGGATGGGGTTTAAACATTGTAGTTGGTTTAGCTGGTCTTCTTGATTTAGGTTATGTAGCTTTTTATGCAGTCGGCGCTTATTCTTACGCACTGATTGCCACTACGTTCGGTTGGTCTTTTTGGATCTGTTTACCTTTGGCTGGAGTGTTTGCAGCTTTTTTTGGAATTTTACTTGGTTTTCCAGTTTTAAGATTAAGAGGAGATTATCTTGCGATTGTTACTTTAGGATTTGGAGAAATTATAAGAATTATTTTGATCAACTGGTATGAGGTAACAAATGGACCTGACGGAATAACAGGTATACCGCGACCATCTTTTTTTGGATTACCTTTTAAAAGATCTCCAGATGAGGGGGAAACAAGTTTCCATTTGTTTTTCAATCTTGAATATTCAACAATGCATCGAATAATATTTCTATACTATTTAATTTTAGTATTAGCCTTGATAACGAATTACTTCACGCTAAAGATAAGAAAACTTCCTGTTGGTAGAGCATGGGAAGCTTTAAGAGAGGATGAGATCGCTTGTAAATCTTTAGGAGTAAATCCTACGAATACAAAACTAACTGCTTTTGCAATTGGGGCTATGTTTGGTGGTTTTGCTGGTTCATTTTTTGCAACACGACAGGCATTTATAAGTCCAGAAAGCTTCACATTTATTGAGTCTGCAATTATTGTTGCAATTGTTGTACTTGGCGGCATGGGCTCACAAACTGGAGTCGTTCTTGCATCAATTTTCTTAATTGGAATAACAGAAATGTTTAGAGATTTAGAGCAATTTAGAATGATCGCTTTTGGTGGAGCGATGGTTTTAATTATGGTGTTTAAACCAAAGGGAATATTAGCAAATAGGAAGCCGACTATTCTTATGCACGGAGATAAGAAATGAGCAATTTATTATCAGTAGAAAATTTGACAATGAAGTTCGGTGGCTTGACCGCAATAGATGATTTAAGTTTTGATGCAAAAAATAATCAAATTACTTCCATCATTGGACCAAATGGTGCAGGAAAAACTACAGTATTTAATTGCCTAACAGGATTTTATAAGCCTACCAATGGTCAAATGTTTTTACACAAAGAAGATAGCAAAATTTCACTAAGAAAATATACTGACTTTAAAATAGCTTATGTTGCAAAAGTAGCTAGAACTTTTCAAAATATTAGATTGTTTCCAGCAATGTCAGTTCTCGAAAATTTGTTAGTTGCTCAACACAATGAATTAATGGTAGCTTCTGGTTACTCTTTATTTGGTTTACTTAATCTTAAAACCTATAGAGATAAAGAAAAGCTAGCAGTTGATAAAGCGAGGTACTGGTTAGATATTATTGGTTTAACTCATAGAGCAGATGATAACGCAGGTGATCTACCATACGGAGATCAAAGAAAATTAGAAATTGTTCGCGCAATGTGTATTGAACCAAGGTTATTGTGTTTAGATGAACCAGCTGCAGGATTAAATCCAAAAGAGTCAGCTGAACTTAATAAACTTTTAAAATTTATCAAAACAGAAAAACAAACAGGAATTTTATTAATTGAACATGATATGAGTGTGGTAATGGGAATTTCCGACCATGTTGTTGTTTTAAATTATGGTAAAAAAATATTTGAAGGAACTGCCGATCAAACTAAAAATAGCAAAGAGGTTATTGAAGCTTATCTAGGAGTAGATGAATAATGCTAAAGATTACTAACGTTGAAACTTTTTATGGAAAAATTCAAGCTCTTAGAGGTGTTGATCTTGATGTAAATGACGGTGAAATTGTTTCTTTAATTGGCTCTAATGGAGCTGGTAAATCAACTTTACTTATGACGATTAGTGGAGTGAATAAAGCTAGAAGAGGAAATATAGTTTTCAACGGTAAAAATATTGAGAACAAAGACCCTCACAAAATTGTTGATATGGGTATTTGCCAAGTTCCAGAAGGGAGAAGAATATTTTCAAGATTGACTGTAGAAGAAAATTTAAGATTAGGGGCCCATGCTAACGAAAAAGGAAAGCACTTTGAAAATGATATTAAGGAAGTTTATGATTTATTTCCTGTCTTAAGTGATAGAAAAACGCAAAGAGGTGGAACACTTTCAGGAGGAGAACAGCAAATGCTGGCGATAGGAAGAGCATTAATGAGTAAACCTAAAGTACTTTTATTAGATGAACCTTCGCTTGGAATAGCACCAAAACTGGTAAATCAAATTTTTGTTTCAATAAAAAATATTAATAAAGAAAAAAATGTTACTATTTTTTTAGTTGAGCAAAATGCTAAAAAGGCTTTGGAGCTTGCTGATAGAGCATATGTTTTAGTAAACGGAAAGGTGACCATAAAGGGTCCTGGTCAAGAGTTACTTAAAAATAAAGACATTCAAGCCGCTTATCTTGAAGGTGGGGCAAAAAATTAACTTTTTTTCATATTTACAATATTGGAATTAAGGTGTTCAATATCAATAATTAATTAATTAACAACAAAGGGAAATAATATGTTAAGAACGTTCAATAAACTTCTTTCATTAATTGCCGGAACATTAATGCTTGCAACAGTATCAGCTAAAGCTGAAGTTGTTGTTGCTTCAGCCGGACCTATGTCTGGTCAGTACGCTTCATTTGGTGCTCAGTTAAAAGCTGGTGCTGAAATGTGGTTAAAGCACGTTAATAAAAAAGGTGGAATTAATGGTGAGAAAGTTAAATTAGAAATCGGAGATGATGCTTGCGATCCTAAACAAGCTGTTGCTGTAGCCAACAAATTTGCTGGTCAAGGTGTAACTTATGTTGCAGGTCACTTCTGCTCTGGTTCTTCAATTCCAGCTTCTGCGGTTTACAATGAAGAAGGAATTATACAAGTTTCACCAGCTTCAACAAATCCAGCGTTAACGGATAAAGGTGGTAAATATACTTTTAGAGTTTGTGGTCGAGATGATCAGCAAGGTGAAGTTGCTGGTAAATTCTTAGCTGAAAACTATAAAGGTAAAAAAGTAGCTATCCTTCATGATAAAACTGCTTACGGAAAAGGTTTAGCAGATGCGACTAGAAAAAACATGAAGAAAGCTGGCCTTAAAGAAGCTATGTACGAAGCTTACACAGCAGGTGAGAAAGATTACTCTGCTTTAGTTTCAAAACTAAAATCAAATAACATCGATGCAGTTTATCTTGGTGGTTACCACACAGAAGGTGGTTTGATCGTAAGACAAATGAGAGATCAAGGTATGAAAACTAAATTAATCAGTGGTGATGCATTAGTTACAGCTGAGTATTGGGATATTACAGGAAATGCAGGCGAAGGTACTTTAATGACTTTCTCTCCAGATCCAAGAAATAACCCTGCTGCTGCAGATGTTGTAAAAGAATTTAAAGCTGCTGGTATTGAACCAGAAGGTTATGTTCTTTATTCATACGCTGCGTTACAAGTATTCGAACAAGCTGCTAATCAAGCTGGAACAAATGATCCTGCTAAAGTTCTCAAAGTTATGAGAAAAGGTAAGTTTGATACTGTAATCGGTTCACTAAGCTTTGACAAAAAAGGCGATGTGAGCTTACCAGGTTATGTATTTTATGAGTGGAGCAAAGGTAAATACAAAGAACTGTAAACCAATTGCTTAACTAATTTAAAAGGGGGCTTAGGCCCCCTTTTTTATTTATAGAAAGGAATTTATGGAAATAACTTACGAAGATTTTAAAAAAGTAATAATTAAAGTTGGTACTATCTTAGAAGCAAAAGTAAATGAAAAAGCAAGAAAACCCTCACTAGTAGTAAAGGTAGATTTTGGAAAAGAAATAGGTATTAAGCAATCTTCAGCGCAAATTACCCATTATTACACTCCAGAAAATTTAGTTGGCAAACAGGTTATCGGAGTTTGTAATTTTCCGACAAAAAATATAGCTGGTGTCGTTTCAGAAGTTTTAGTGCTTGGAGCAATTGAAAAGGATGGGAAAGTTGTCCTAGTGCATCCTTCTCAAAAAACTGATAATGGTTTAGAAATTGCTTAAATGAGTTCTGAAACATTTAATTGGAGTTGTAGACATACATGGTCAAGAAGTGCCAAAAATACATTTTGGTGTTTACTTGGTTGCTCTATTGGTGACTTTGGAACTATTTTATTTTTTCAATTAACAAAAATTCCTTTTCCAGTTTTAGCAATTATGGTTCTAGCAATAATCAACGGAATTATCACAAGTATAATTTTAGAAACAATTATTTTATTAAGACAAAACTTTTCTTTTAAGTTAGCTTTTAAAACAGCTATTGGAATGAGTTTAATCTCAATGGTAAGTATGGAAATTGCAATGAATGCTACTGATTATTTTCTTACAGGAGGAGCTATTTTAACTTGGTGGGTCGTGCCGATAATGTTAGCTGTTGGATTCGTTACGCCTTGGCCATATAATTATTGGAGATTAAAAAAGTTCAACGAATCTTGCCACTAAGTAATTTTGTTTAAGATTTTATCCTTAAAAATAAAATGATGAACAATCACTGCAAGTATATGCAGACTTACAAGTGCTAATAATAAGTAATTAGCGTAAATATGAACTTGGTAATAAGCATCAGCTAAAACGAAATTATCTTTTTCAAATCCATATTTAAAAAATATAAAATTAAGTGTTTCTCCCATATAAAGTTTTTTAAGAATGCCAGAAACAGTTATAGTAAAAATACTTAAATAAAGTAAGAAATGATTAGCCTTCCCGATAAATACTTGGCCTTTAAAAAAACTTTTAGTTTCAGATGGACTTGGGTTAAAAAATTTCCAAATTAGTCTAAACAAAGTAAGATAGAAAACGGTTATTCCAACTAGGATATGTATATTTTCAAGTTCAATTCTTTCATCAGAGAATTCAAGCCCTACTAAATAAAATCCAAAAGGAACTTGGGCTATTAAGACAATAAATGTAACCCAGTGGAACAATTTGGCCAATAGTCCATATTCCTTTGGACTGTTAAGAATCTTCATTATTAATTATAATTAAACATGTCATTTAAAAACACCATATCTAAATTCATTGTCTTAATAGTAGTACTATTCTCTGTATTTTATATCTTTAATTTTGTCACAGATAAAAAAGAAGCTTTAGCTAATATTAACAATAAACAAATTGTTGAAGTTTTTAAGACACCCTCATGCGGATGTTGTTATGGGTATGTTTTATTTTTAGAAGAAGAGAAATTCAAAGTAAAACAAACAGATATGAGAAGCCTTCATACAATAAAACAAAAATATAATATCCCAGTAGAAATGCAGTCTTGTCATACTACTATTATGGGCAAATACTTTATTGAAGGACATGTCCCGTTTGAGGCAGTTAACAAATTATTAAAAGAGCAACCTGATATTGATGGTATAGCTTTGCCTGGAATGCCGATTGGCACACCAGGAATGCCAGGTGATAAAGATGAGCCTTATGTTATTTATCAACTTAAAGATGGGAAATCCTCTGTTTTCATGACAATATAAATTTTATGATACGAAAGATAAAAATAATAAAAACACTTATTATTATTTTTTCTTTCAGCCTTTCTTTTTCTGCTAATGCTCAGACTGTGGAAGAAATTATTAAAGGTAGAAAAGCAATGTTTAGCGAAAACTATCAAAATGCTAAAAAAATATCCATATTACTGAAATCTAAAAGAATCGAGGAGGCTAAACCTTTAATGAAAAAAATTTCAGATAATTATATAAAATTACTAGAATATTTTCCTGAAAATGCAAAAGAGGGGTTTAAAACAGGGGCACTACCGAGCATTTGGGAAAATAAAGATGAATTCAATGCTTTAATGAAAAAAGCATCAGATGATATGATTAAACTTGCCAAAGCTATTGAGACTGCTGAAGATCTAAGAGCAGCGCAGAAAAAACTAATGTGGAGCAATTGTTCGGCTTGTCATAGTAAGTTTAGAGCGCCTCATTAAATTTAAATGCAACTTTTTCCATTAATTTTATTCGGTATTGCAACTGCTTTTTCTCCTGGCCCAAATAATATTATGACATCTTATACAGCTTTTAATTTTGGATTTAGAAAAGCGATTCCTACAATGCTAGGAGTTATAATTGGATGGACGCTTTTAATTATTCTTTTGCAACTAACTTCTGGAGCTATTTTTCAAAAGTATGCATTTATTCAAACTACAATTAAAATATTAGGATCTATTTACTTGTTATATATGGCATACAAATTATCTTTTGCAGGACAAACAAAAGATAAGAAAATTGATCCAAAACCAGTTACTTTTTTGAATACTTTTTGGTTTCAATTTGTAAATCCTAAAAGCATTATAGTTGGACTAACCTCAATTTCTTTATTTATTGATACACAAAATAATTACTTAAGAGACTCAATTGTTTTAACATTTGTTTGGTTTTTGATGGCTGTTGGAAGTCAAACAGCCTGGTGTTTAATGGGTAAATACATGAGAAAATTCGCCACAAGTGATAAATTTATTAAGAATTTTAATTATACAATGTCTTTTTTACTTATCGTTTGTGTGATTTTGTTCTATGTATAGCGCATGAAATTTAATAGTAAAAATTCATTTAAATCATTAGATAATATTTCATCATTAGGTAAAGATTATAAGATCTTCAATTTAAAAAAAGCCGAAAAGAATGGCTTAGACGGAATTTCAAAGCTACCAAAATCTCTTAAAGTTTTATTAGAAAATCTACTTAGATATGAGGATGATTTAACAGTGGATAAAAAACAGATTTTAGCAATAAAAGAATGGTTAAAAAATAAAAAGTCTAACACTGAAATAGCTTACAGACCTGCACGTACTTTATTACAAGATTATACTGGAATTCCTGCAATTGCTGACCTTGCGGCTATGAGAGATGCGGTAAAAGATAAAAATAAAAACCCAGACAAAATTAATCCATTATCTACAGTTGATTTAGTTATAGATCATTCTGTGATGGTCGACGAGTATGCATCAGGAAAATCATTTAATCAAAATGTTGAGAGAGAATTTTCAAGAAATGGTGAAAGATATTCTTTTTTAAAATGGGGGCAAAAAGCATTTGACAATTTTAGAGTTGTTCCGCCTGGTACAGGAATTTGTCATCAAGTAAATTTAGAATATTTGTCTAAAGTTGTTTGGTCATCAAAAAGTGATAACCATTTGTATGCTTATCCAGATACTTTAGTTGGAACTGACAGTCACACAACAATGGTGAATGGTTTATCAGTCTTAGGCTGGGGTGTTGGAGGAATAGAAGCTGAGGCCGCAATGTTAGGCCAACCAATTTCAATGTTAATTCCAGAAGTTATTGGCGTAGAGCTAAAAGGAAAATTAAAAGAAGGAACGACTGCAACAGACTTAGTTTTAATTATTGTTGAAATGCTAAGAAAAAAAGGTGTAGTGGGTAAATTTGTTGAATTTTATGGAGATGGTTTAAAAAATTTAACTTTAGCTGATAGAGCAACAATTGCAAACATGGCTCCTGAATATGGAGCTACATGTGGTTTTTTCCCAGTTGATGATGAAACTCTTAAATATTTAAAATTATCTGGAAGAGATCAAGAAACAATAGTTTTGGTCGAGAAATATTCTAAAGAACAAGGGCTTTGGGCAAGTAACGATGTTGTGTTTACTGATACCATTTCATTAGATGTTAGCAGTGTAGTAACAAGCATTTCTGGACCTAAACGACCCCAGGATAAAGTTTTATTGACAGAAGCCTCAAATGCATTTGCAAACGTTTATAAAGAAAATGCAAAAAGAGATAAAGCTATCGAAGTTAAAGTTGAAGGTACTGACTTCAATATTAAAGATGGTGATATTGTTATTGCTGCGATAACATCTTGCACAAACACTTCGAATCCAAGTGTAATGCTCGGTGCGGGCCTTTTAGCGAAGAAAGCATATGAAAAAGGATTAAAAGTTAAGCCTTGGGTAAAAACTTCACTTGCACCAGGATCACAAGTTGTAACTGACTATTTAGAAAAAGCAGGTTTAAATAAATATTTAGATGAACTTGGTTTCAATTTAGTTGGTTATGGCTGCACAACTTGTATTGGTAACTCTGGACCTTTAAATAAAAATATATCAGATGCAATAAATAAAAATGATCTTTATGCTGTCTCAGTTTTATCTGGAAATAGGAACTTTGAAGGAAGAATTAATCCAGATGTAAAAGCTAATTACTTAGCTTCACCTCCACTTGTAGTTGCTTATGCTCTGGCAGGTAATATGAATTTTGATATGTACAAGTCATCACTCGGTAAAGATAAAAATGGAAAAGATGTTTTCTTAAAAGATATTTGGCCAAGTAATAAAGAAATTGAAGATTTGATGTTAAGTTCTTTAAACGCAGAAATGTTTAAACAAAGATATTCAAATATCTCAAAGGGACCTAAAGAATGGCAAGCTATCAACACAACAGATAGTGATATTTATAACTGGGAAGCTAATTCTACATATGTAAAAAGACCACCATTTTTTGATGATTTACCTGATCAACCAGAGGGCTTTAAACCAATTAATGACGCAAGAATTCTTTTATTATTAGCTGACACAGTAACTACGGATCATATTTCACCAGCAGGAAGTATTAAAAAAGAAAGTCCAACTGGCGATTATTTTATGAAGCATCAAATACAACAAAAAGATTTTAACTCTTATGGCGCAAGAAGGGGAAATCATGAAGTAATGATGAGAGGAACTTTTGGAAATATTAAAATTAGAAATGAAATGGCTCCTGGTACCGAGGGTGGATTTACAACGTTGCAGCCAGATGGAAAAGTAATGAGTGTTTATGAAGCTGCAATGGAATACAAAAAAAGAAAAAATGATTTAGTTGTAATTGCTGGTAAAGAATATGGAACAGGTTCCTCTAGGGACTGGGCAGCAAAAGGAACTAAACTTTTAGGTATTAAAGCTGTTTTAGCAGAAAGTTTTGAAAGAATACACAGATCAAATTTAATTGGAATGGGTGTTCTACCCTTACAGTTTAAAGAGGGTTTTGATCGAAAAAAATTGAAAATTACAGGAGCAGAGTTAGTTTCTGTTGTAGATATTGACAAAGGTGTCAAGCCAAGACAAGAGTTGACTTGTGAAATTAAATATCAAGACGGAACTAGCAAAAAAATTCCAATGCTTTGTAGAATTGATACTGCTAATGAAGTGGAGTATTACAAAAACGGAGGAATTTTACAGTATGTTTTAAGAAATATGCTTGCTAATTAAATGAGAAATATAAAAGTTAAAGTTCATCCGTCAAAATCAAACCTAAAAAAAGAAGATCAATTAGCTTGGAAAATTGCTGAGATTGCATCAGATAAAGCGAAATTAGATAAAGATGCGGTTGATATGGTAATTAATAGAATTATTGATAATGCATCAGTAGCTATTGCTTCTTTTAATAGAGCACCAGTTACATCAGCAAGAGCAATGGCTCTAGCACATTCTAAAAAAAAAGGTGCTACAGTTTTTGGTTTAAATCCAAAAATTAAAGTAGATTGTGAGTGGGCTGCATGGGCAAATGGAACAGCTGTGAGAGAATTAGATTATCATGATACCTTTTTAGCAGCGGATTACAGTCATCCAGGTGATAATATTCCTGCAATCTTAGCAGTTGCACAACAAAAGGGATGTAATGGTAAGGACTTAATAAGAGGAATACTTACCGGTTATGAGGTGCAAGTAAACTTAGTAAAAGGCATTTGCTTACATGAACATAAAATTGATCATATTGCTCACCTAGGCCCGAGTATTGCGGCTGGTCTAGGAAGTTTATTAAATTTAAAAACTGATGTGATTTATCAATCTGTCCAACAAGCATTACATATAACCGTCTCTACAAGACAATCTCGAAAAGGAGAAATATCTAGTTGGAAAGCTTTTGCGCCAGCACATGCTGGTAAACTTGCGGTGGAGGCAGTCGATAGATGTATGAGAGGTGAGGGCGCTCCTTCACCAATTTATGAGGGAGAAGATAGCGTCATAGCTTATGTTTTATCTGGACCAGATAAAGAATACACGGTTCCATTGCCAAATGTAAATGAGCCTAAGCGAGCAATACTTGAAACTTATACCAAAGAACATTCAGCAGAATACCAATCCCAAGCTTTGATTGATTTAGCTAGAAGCTTAAATAAAAAAATTTCTAATATTGTTGACATTGAAAAAATTTTAATTGAAACAAGTCATCATACTCACAACGTAATTGGTACTGGAGCAAATGATCCCCAAAAAATGGATCCAAAAGCAAGTAGGGAAACTTTAGATCATTCAATAATGTATATTTTTGCAGTAGCGCTAGAAGATGGTGCTTGGCACCATGTCAAATCCTACACTCCTAAAAGAGCTCAAAGAAAAAGTACTGTTGAACTTTGGCAAAAAATTTCAACTAAAGAAGATCCAAAATGGACTGAAAAATATCATGATCCTAACCCCAAAAATAAATGTTTTGGTGGTAAAGTAGTCATAACAATGAAAGATGGGTCCACAATATCAGAGGAAATTAACGTTGCAGACGCACATCCAGCTGGCAAAAGACCTTTTTCGCGGAAAGAATATATAAATAAATTTAAAAGTTTAACTAAAGACATTATTTCAAATAAAGAGTCAGATAGATTTTTAAAGTGTGTACAAAATCTTCCAAAATTAAAAGCAAAAGATTTAATAGGTTTAAATGTAGAGGTTAACTCATCAGTGAAAAATAAATCCAAAAGCAGTAAGGGTATCTTTTAATTATTTGATTTTCTTTGCTAAGTCATTAGCACTTAACCAAGCATTTTCAACTTTAGGACCGATAAACCAATCAGCGCACAACCCTAACCTCAATTTTTTGTTCCAGTAACTTTTTAAGGGTGAACCATTAAAATTATATGAATATTTCCATCCGTGTGTTTTTTTGAAAATAATTTTATTTTTTCTATACCCTGTAAAGTTTAAAAATTTTGAAACCAAAGTATTTTCTGCTTTGTTACTGTTTTTATAATGATTTATGTTTTTTTTAGCCCACTCAACCGAGGACTGCAATGTCCAAAGAGAATTTGAAGAGTTAAATCTACTTTTACTATTTTCATGAGCTGCCCAAGTTAAAATATCATCGTTAAATTTTATACTACTTACTGAAACAGTTTTTTGATTTTTAAAAGCTATCATTGTTGTAATGTTTGGCTCCATATTTATCTTTAAATCCAATATTTTTTTTTCTAAATATTTACCTGCTATTTTTTTTGATTGAGGGAATGGACAAGTTAATATTATCGACTTAGCTTGAATATATTCACCATTATCTAGTTTTATTTCCCAGAAGAATTTATTATTAAAAATTGATTTGACTGAAGATTGAAAACTTTTTTTTATTTTTTTGGTATAAAATTTAGAGATAAAATTATTACCTTTCATGCCAATAAATTTTTCTGAAATTTCTTTTTTTTCAAATGTAAAATCTAAATGATTTCCAGTCCAAATTTTTGCTTCTTTTTTTTTACAAAGAGTTTTTATAAAATTTAAAAATTTTTTTGATTTTGGAGAAATATATTGAACCCCATGGTCAAAACTTAAATTTTTTTTAAATCTTTTATTTGATGCGCGTCCTCCTGGGCCTCTTGCTTTATCAAGAATATGTACAGAGTACTTTTTTGAGAGAAGGTAAGCTATTGTAGAGCCAGATACACCTGACCCTATAACACAAAAGTCCAACATTATAAGAATAAAAATTTATATTTTTCGTTAATTGAAAGAACTTCATAACTTACAAGCCCTCCAATTATTAATTGTATTGAAATTACCAAAATTACAAACAAGCCTAAATATCCAAGCCACATATGTTTTTTGATATATTCAGCAAAATAACTAGCAAGAGTGGCAATCAAAAATACTGATAATAACAAACCTATTACCATTAAATGAAAATTCCCTTTCGAAGCGGCTACTACTGCAATAGTATTATCGAAACTTAATGTAAGATCAGCAATTAAAACTTGATAAACCCCAACACTAAAGCTTTTGGTTTCAGCAGATTTTAGTTGAGGTGTTTTAATTTTATTTTTACCGAAAAAGTCTTGTCTTAAATTGTTAATTACCCATAAAAGCAGAACTCCGCCAAGGATTTTTATCCAAGCAAATTCGAACAGATAATTAGCTCCGGATGCAAAAACAATTCTAAACAAGAATGCTGCAGCAACACCCCATGCTATAATTTTTCTTCTATTTTCTGTTGCAAATCCCGCAGCGATTAAACCTATTATGATCGCGTTATCCGCAGCCATAACTATATCTATGAGGATTATTTGTAGGGAGATAATTACTTGCTCTAACATTCGAGAATCAATGTATATAAGGTTATTAAGATATATTAAAGAATAAAATGGAACTGTTAAAAAGCTCATCAAAATTTTCAAAAAAACAAATAATTTTGTTGTCCATACCGGTTTTTTTTTCAAACATGGCTATTCCATTAGTAGGAATGGTTGATACAGGTTTGATGGGTAATCTAGGTGAAACTAAGTATTTAGCAGCAACCAGTATAGCTACATCGGTTATGACAATGATTGTTTGGAGTTTTGGTTTTTTAAGAATGGGGACTGTTGGAGTAGTTGCACAGGCTTATGGTAGAAGTGATTATAGAGAGATAGTAAAAACGATTTTAAGAAATATAGTTCTTGCTCTAATTGCAGCATTTATAATAATTATTTTCTTCCCGGCTTTAAAAATTGCAATAAATTATTTTTTTTCTCCCTCTGATGAAACAGAGGTATTAATAAAAACTTATTTAAATGTAAGAATTTTTTCAATTCCTGCAGAATTAATTATTTATGTTTTAGTTGGTTTTTATCTAGGTATACAAAAAACTAAAATTTCGAGTTTTTTAATAATTGTTCTATCAAGTTTGAATATCATTTTTAGTTCTCTACTAGTTTTAACATATGATTTAAAAGTTTTTGGTGTAGCTCTAGGAACATTAATTTCGAGTTATATAACCTTAATCATTTTCACGATATTTACCTACAATTTTATTATTCAAAAATTCAAAGTAATTCCTAAATTTGAAAATTTAGTAGTAAGATCTAAATTACTCAAACTTTTTCATATAAATTTAAATATTTTTATAAGAACTTTATTTCTCACATTTGCTTTTCTATGGGTAACTTATCTTGGTTCAAAAATTGGAGAAGATTATTTAGCAGTTAATACAATATTAATGCAATTTATAATTTTATCATCATTCTTCTTAGATGCCTACGCATTTTCGACTGAAGGGATTGTAGGTTTTGCTGTAGGAAGAAGAAACCGAAAATCTTTTTTAGAAGTTGTAAGAAATTCTATTCAGGTAAGTTTTATCACTGCTATTATTATATCAATAATTTATTTATTGTTTTTTAAAGAAATAATTTACATAATTACTGATATTGAGATTTTAAGATTTATTTCTTTTCAACATATCTTATGGGTAATTATAATTCCACCAATTGCATGTTTTTGTTATCAATTAGATGGAATATTTATCGGAGCATCACAAACAAAAGAAATTAGAAATGCAATGATAGTATCTGTTTTGATTTATATTGGAGCATCGATCTTCTTAACAAAATATCTAGACAATCACGGTATTTGGTTATCTCTTCTATTATTTATGATATTAAGATCCTTAACGTTACAGTATTATTTTAAAAATATTTTGAAAAAATTTTAATGCAATTTTTATATAAAATACCAGGTTATATTTTACTCTTATTTGGTGGATTTTGTTTAAGCTGGGGAGGACTCATTATTAGATCTTTTGAAGAAGCAAGTATTTGGCAAATTTTATTTTTAAGATCAATTTTTTTTCTATTAGCTCTTTTAGCTTTTCTATATGCAACTTATAAAAAAAATATATTTAATATAATTAAGGAGTCTGGCCTTCCAGGATTACTAGGTGGTTTTATAATGTCTCTTAGTTTTATCGCCTTTATAGTTGCAATGAGCAATACCTCAGTAGCAAATGTCGTTTTTATAATAAGTACACAAACTATGTTTCTAGCTATATTCGGCTACTTTTATTTAAAAGAAAAACTATCTTTAGTTAGTTCGGCTTCGATCTTTCTTGCTATGAGCGGTATTATTATAATGGTTGGAGACTCCATTACAGGAGGATCATTATTTGGAAATATAGTGGCATTAGCAATTCCAATAAATTTTGCAATTTATGTAATGATAATAAGGAAAAATACCAAAGTTGATATGATTCCAGCAATATTTTACTCTGGATTATTTAGTTTGATTTACGGTTTTTTCTTAACAGAGTCTTTTGAATTCACTAAACATGATCTTTGGATGGGTTTTCTTCTCGGAGTCCCCCAATTAGCATTTGGTTTTATTTGTATAACTATTGGATCAAGAACGGTAGAGTCAGCGACAGTTGGGCTTTTAATGTTGATGGAAACTTTATGCGCACCAATTTGGGTATGGTTATTTTTGAGTGAAATTCCTCCAATAAGTGTATTTTTAGGTGGCGCGGTCATTGTTTCCGCAATAATATTGAAGAGCTTTGATAAAAAACAAAGTAAGACTTGAATAATTTACATTTGACTTTTTAATGTATTTAGAGGAAAGTCTCAGGCATAACGGGAGAGACCATTTAGGCGCCGAAGGAGCAACCACCCCGGAAACTCTCAGGCAAAAGGACCGTTATCGTAATAACTCTGGAAAGCAGGCGAAAGCCTCACCGAAGGATTAAATCTCTCAGGTACATAGACAGATGGGGTTAAGCAAGAAAGAGTTATTATGGAAGTACAAAAAACAGCTTTATACAATTATCATAAAAATTTAGGAGCAAAATTTGTTCCGTTTGCTGGCTATGAAATGCCTATTCAATATAAAGATGGTATTGTTAAAGAACATATTTCTACAAGAACACACGCTGGATTTTTTGATGTTTCACATATGGGGCAATTTTTTTTAGAAGGGGATGAAACATTAGTAGAGTCATTAGAAAAAATTATACCAGCAGATTTAAAAAATTTGAAAATTAATCATTCAAAATATTCTTTTTTACTTAATAATGAAGGTGGAATAATTGATGATTTAATTATTACGAGAACAGAAAAAGGTTTTTGTATAATCTTAAACGCAGCTTGCAAGGAAAATGATATAAAACAAATTTCTCAATTTTTAAAAAAACATCATAAACATCTTTTAAACAACGATTTATCTTTAATAGCGTTGCAAGGACCGAAATCAGTAGAGATTTTAGAAAAATTAATTCCGGGCGTTGCTAATTTAAAATTTATGACAGGAAACAATTTTGAGTATGAAGGTGAAAATCTATATGTAACAAGATCTGGATATACAGGTGAAGATGGTTTTGAAATCTCAATTTCAAACACAAAAGTCGAAAAGCTTATCGATTACTTAATTTCAAATGAAGTTAAACCAATAGGTTTAGGAGCTAGAGATACATTAAGATTAGAGGCAGGTCTGTGTTTATATGGCCATGATTTAAATGAAAAAATAAATCCAGTAGAGGCTAATTTAAAATGGGCTATAGCAAAAAAAAGGAAAGAAGTTGGCGGCTTTAATGGATGGGAAAAAATAAAAAATTTATTAGCAAACGGAAGTGAAAAAATTAGAGTTGGTATAAAGCCAGATGGAAAAGTTATAGCTAGAGAAAATACAAAAATCTTTTCGTTAGATAATAATGAAATAGGATTCGTTACTAGCGGTACTTTTGGTCCGAGCGTGAACGCTCCAGTTGCAATGGGATATGTTAAATCAGAATTTTCTGAAGTAGGAACATCTATTCAGCTTGAAGTAAGAGGAAAAAAATATGGGGGTAAGATTTCTGAACTTCCATTTTATAAAAAAAGTTATGTTAAATAAGGGGAAACAAATATGAGTGAAAAAAAATTTTCTAAAAAACATGAATGGGTTTCACTAGATGGAGACGTTGCTACAGTCGGAATAACTAAGCATGCAACAGAAATGCTTGGTGACATTGTTTTTGTGGAGGTTCCTGATGCAGGTAAAGTTGTAGAAAAAGAAGGTCAAGCAGCTGTTGTAGAGTCTACTAAAGCTGCGAGTGATGTTTATTCTCCTATTTCTGGAGAAATTACTGAGGGAAATAAAGCCATTGCAAATGATCCTGGAAGCGTAAATACTGACCCTGAAGGTGCCAGCTGGTTTTTTAAGTTAAAGATTAAAGATAAAGGTGAGTATGACTCCCTAATGTCAAAAGACGAATATGATAAATTTTGTAAGGAGAACCCTAGCTAAATGATTGACGATAACTCAAAAGAATTTATTAAAAGACATATTGGTCCTTCTGAAGAAGATCAGTCAAAAATGTTGCAATATGTCGGGTATAAATCATTAGAGGATTTAATGAGTAATACAGTACCAGAAAAAATCTTATTAAAAGACGATCTTAAGATTGATCAGCCAATGTCAGAGAACGATGCTTTAAAAAAATTAAAATCTATATCTAAAAAAAATAAAATCTTTAAAAATTTTATTGGAATGGGATACTATAACTCTATTACACCTAATGTAATTCTTAGAAATATTTTAGAAAATCCAGGATGGTACACGTCTTATACACCTTATCAGCCTGAAGTGGCGCAAGGTCGTCTTGAAATGCTTTTAAATTTTCAACAATCAATTATTGACTTAACAGGCATGGATATAGCTAACGCTTCTTTATTGGATGAAGCAACAGCAACAGCAGAAGCAGTAGGTTTAAGTCAGAGATTAGATAAGATTAATTCAAAAAAAATATTTATTTCAAGCAATTGTAATCCTCAGACAATTGATCTCATTAAGACTAGAACAAATCCTTTTGGTTTAGAATTGATCATTGGTGATGAAAAAAAAGAACTTTCAAAAATTAATGAAGATATAATTTGCGGTGTTTTATCTTATCCGGGAACTTTAGGTGAGATAAACGATCCTAGTGAAAGCATCAGTCAAATTCACAAAAAAAACGGAAAAGCCATTTTGGTTTGTGACTTATTGGCTTTAGCTAGATTAAAAACTCCAGCTGAACTTGGAGCTGACATCGCTGTCGGTAGTGCTCAAAGATTTGGTATTCCAATGGGTTACGGCGGGCCTCATGCTGCATTTTTTGCTACAAAAGAAGAATTTAAAAGATCAATGCCAGGAAGAATAATAGGCGTTTCAAAAGATAGACACGGAAAAAAAGCTTACAGGCTTTCTTTACAAACTAGAGAGCAACACATTCGAAGAGATAAAGCGACAAGCAATATTTGTACTGCTCAAGCTTTATTGGCTATCATTTCTGCTGCTTTTGCAATTTATCATGGACCTGAAGGAATACTTAAAATTGCGAATAGAACTTCTAAATTAGCAAAAATTTTTGCTGATAATATTAAAATAAGCGGTTTTAAAATTCTATCAGATCATTTCTTTGATACCGTTACGATTAAAACCAATGAAAAAACAGATCCTATTTTCGAGGCTGCACTAAAAGAGAATATAAACCTTAGAAAAGTTGATAAAGATCATTTATCTGTTGCGTTTGATGAAGCAAAAAAACTTGATGATGTAAACTTATTGTTAAAAATATTCGGAATAACTCAAGTAATTAAACAAGACGTTAAGGTGGAATTAGATAATCTCCCAAAAAATCTTTTAAGAACTTCAAAATACTTAACTCATCCAGTTTTTAACAAATACCATTCTGAAACTGAGATGTTAAGATATCTAAAAAAACTAGAAGATTGCGATATTGCACTTAATAGATCAATGATTGCTTTAGGATCTTGTACAATGAAGCTCAATGCAACAGCAGAATTAATTCCTATTACTTGGAAAGAGTTTTCACTTCCACATCCTTTTGTTCCTACAAATCAAATGGAGGGTTATAAGATTCTTTTTAATGATCTAATAAATGATCTGAAAGAAATTACTGGATATGACGCAGTTTCTTTACAGCCTAACTCAGGGGCTCAAGGAGAGTATGCAGGTCTAATGACTATAAGAAAATTCCATAAAAATAATAAACAAGAAAACCGTAACGTTTGTCTAATTCCTGACTCAGCTCATGGAACTAATCCAGCAAGTGCCCAAATGTGTGGGATGAAGGTGGTTGTAGTTAATTGTGACGAAGATGGAAACGTGGATATAGACGATCTTAAAAATAAAGCTGAAAAACACTCAAAAGACTTAGCTGCTTTAATGGTTACTTACCCCTCTACTCATGGAGTATTTGAAGAAAAAATTATGGATATTTGTGAAGTAATTCATAAGCATGGTGGACAAGTTTATATGGATGGAGCAAATCTAAACGCACTTGTAGGTGTCGCAAAACCAGGGAAATTTGGACCAGATGTCTGTCATATAAATTTACATAAAACATTTTGTATACCGCACGGTGGAGGCGGACCAGGAATGGGCCCAATCGCTTGCGCTAAGCATCTAGCTGATTTTTTACCAACACATGAAATTATTAAAGAGGCAGGCCCTAAGAATGGAATGGGAGCTGTATCAGCTGCACCTTGGGGTAGTTCAAGCATACTTCCAATATCCTGGATGTATATAAAGATGATGGGCGCTGAAGGATTGAAAAAAGCATCACAAGTTTCAATTTTAAATGCGAATTACATTTCAAAAAAATTATCTAAAGATTACAAAGTTCTTTATACGGGTAAAAATGGAAATGTAGCTCACGAATGTATAATTGACATTCGACCAATTAAAGCAAGTTCAGGAATCTCTGAGGAGGATTTAGCTAAAAGGCTAATTGACTTTGGCTACCATGCTCCAACAATGTCATGGCCTGTTGCTGGCACAATTATGATTGAGCCAACTGAAAGTGAAAATTTAGAAGAGATAGATAAATTTTGTAATGCTCTTATAAAAATTAAAAAAGAAATTAATTTAGTGGAGTCATCAAAGTTTGACAAAATAGATAACCCACTGAAAAATGCACCTCATACTTATGGCGAATTAGCTTCCAATGAGTGGAAGCATGCTTACTCAAGAGAGGAAGCGGCTTTTCCCACTGAGTATGTAAAAAACAATAAATATTGGGCACCAGTTGCAAGAGTAGATAACGTTTTTGGAGATAGAAATTTAGTGTGTTCATGTCCTTCAATGGATGAATATAAAGATGAAGCTGCTTAATCTTTTTTAATGAAAGTTGCTGTTATCGGCTCAGGCATTTCAGGATTATCCTCCGCATATTTTCTCTCAAAAAAATATAAAGTTGATTTATACGAAAAAGACGACCATTTTGGAGGACACTCTTATACTTACGACATCAAAGAAAATGGCAAAGTAGTTCCAGTAGACCTTGGATTTATTGTTTTTAATGAGATCACGTATCCAAATTTAATAAATTTTTTCAATGAATTAAATGTTCCTTATGAAAAAAGCGACATGTCTTTTTCTGTATCGATAAAAAATAGCAACGTTGAGTATAGCGGAAGCGGTTTAAGTGGTATTTTTACTAATAAATTGAATCTATTTAATTTTAAATTTTTATATATGATTAGAGAAATTATCTCATTCTACAAAACTGCACCAGGATTATTACAAAGTGAAATTAAAGATGAAACATTAGGGAATTTTCTTAACAAAAAAAAGTTTTCAAAATACTTTATCGATTACCACTTGATGCCCATGGTTGCTGCTATCTGGTCTATGCCATTTAATAAAGCAAAGGAAATGCCATTAAAATTTTTTTTGAATTTTTTTACTAATCACGGCTTATTTAAATTTAAGAATAGACCACAATGGTTTACAGTTTCAAACAGAAGTAGAGCTTATGTAAAAAAAGTTACAGATAAAATAAGTGGTGAAATTTTTAAAAATTACAAAGTCGACAAGTTAATTAGAAGCGATGACAATATCAGAGTAATTATTGGCAATGAATATGTTGACTACGATCAAGTAGTTTTAGCCTCACATGCAGATCAAAGCTTAAAAATGATCGAAAAACCAACTGATCAAGAAAAGAACATTTTGGAAAAATTTAATTATGTAAAAAATGAGGCTTATTTACATACCGATGAAAGACTAATGCCTCGTAAAAAAAAAGCTTGGTCTAGTTGGAATTCTGTTTCAGAGGAAGAAAAAACATGCATTACTTATTGGCTGAATAAACTTCAAAACTTAGAAACTTCTAAAAATTATTTTTTAACTTTAAACCCTATTTATAAAATTAATGAAAATTCTGTTATAAAAAAAGTTTATTTTACTCACCCATATTTAAACTCAAAGAATACCGCGCTTCAAAAAGATCTAGGATTAATACAAGGTAAAAAAAGGACTTGGTTTTGTGGAAGTTATTTTGGTTACGGTTTTCATGAAGATGGATTAAAATCTTCTTTAGATTTAATAAATAACTTTAAAATTTGATGAACTCCTGTATTTATAATGGTGAAGTAACTCATACAAGATTTAAACCTGTAAGACATTTTTTTAAATATAAAACTTTTTCATTATTAGTTGATTTAGATGAAATCGATCAATTAGACAGATCAGTAAATATTTTCTCCTATAATAAATTTAATATCTTCAGCTTTTATGACAAAGATCATGGAGAGCGTGACGGAAGTAATTTAAAGGAGTGGGTTCTTAAAAATATTAACAAGTTCAATATAAACGGTAAAATTAATAAAATTAAATTACTTTGTTATCCAAGAATTTTTGGATATGTGTTTAATCCCTTAAGTATTTTTTATTGCTACGAGGACAATAAATTAAAGGCAATTTTTTACGAGGTAAAAAATACTTTTAATGAGCAGCATACATACATTTTTAAAATTAAAGATAACGAGGAAATAGCTCAAAAATGCAAAAAAAAGTTTTATGTATCACCATTTATGGACATGGAAACTTACTATAATTTTAAATTACTTAATCCAAATGATAAACTCTCAGTCTTTATTAAACAAACAGACTCGACAGGAACAATTTTAACAGCTACCCAAACAGGAGAGAGAAAGGAATTGAGCTCTAAACAACTCGTAGTTAATTTTTTTAAATATCCTTTAATGACAATTAAAATTATTGGTTCGATACATTTTGAAGCATTACTTTTATGGAAAAAAGGAGCAATATATAGAAAAAGAGATGCTAAATTAAAAAATAATTTAAGTTACGAAGAATATTAATGAGTCTAAAAAAAATTTCAGAAAAATTTGTTTTGAACAAATTAAAGAAAATTTCGCAAGGAAATCTTAAACTAATTAATTATGATGGACAAGTTTTTCACTTTGGCGACTTAGAAAGCAAATTATCCTCAAATATCAAAATTAACAATCCTAATTTTTATTTAAACGTCGTTATGGGTGGAAGCTCAGCTTTAGGAGAAGCGCATATGAAAAAAGATTTTTATACATCAAATTTGACTGATTTAATTGAGCTTACTGCGAGAAATATCAACACAATCTATTCTTTTTCAGGAAGTTTAAAATTACAAAAAATCAAAAATTTTCTGAAAAAAATATTTGCATCAAATACAAAGTCTAAAAGTATAAAATATATTTCAAAACATTATGATTTAGGGAATGAATTTTTTTCATTATGGCTTGATCAATCTCTTACTTATTCTAGTGCAGTTTATAAAAACGAGAAAGATAATTTAGAAATCGCTCAAAGAAATAAATTTCAAGAACTTATTAATTTAATGAATATAAAAGACGGCAATAAGGTTTTAGAAATTGGATGTGGTTGGGGCGGTTTCGCTGAATTCCTAGCTAAAAATTATGATGTAAGTGTGGATTGTATTACGATTTCAAAAAATCAATATGAATTTACAAAAAAAAAGATATTCAACTCAGGTTTAAACAATAAAGTTAATGTAAAGTTTTTAGATTACAGAGACCTTCAGGAAAAATATGATCACGTAGCTTCAATAGAAATGATTGAGGCTGTCGGTGAAAAATATATGGACCAATATTTTGGCACAATAAAAAAAGTGCTTAATAATAATGGAACTGCTGCTATTCAAGGTATCGTGATAAAAGATGTTTTATTTGAAAGATATAGGGCAAATGAAGATTTTATTCAAAAATATATATTTCCAGGTGGTTTTTTACCTTCAATTAAATTTATGGAAAATATTATTAAAAAAAATGACCTCAAACTTGAAAAAATTAATACTTACTCGGATGATTATGCCAGAACTTTAGCAACTTGGAGAAAAAATTTTTTAGGTGTTTGGGAAAAAATTAGTCCACTTGGTTTTGATGATTATTTTAAGCGAATGTGGGAATTTTATTTATCCTATTGTGAAGGAGGTTTTAAGTCTAGAAACATTAACTTGATTCAATTCTCTATGTCTAATAGATATTCGTCATGAAAAAATTTATAATACTATTTCTACTAATTTTAACAACAGGATGTGCAAACAAAATGAAACCAACTGATTTTAAAGACCAAAAACCAAGACTAGTTATTGAAAATTATTTATCAGGCAATGTTAAAGCTTGGGGAGTATTACAAAATAGATCTGGAAAAGTTACAAGACAATTTAAAGCTGATTTAAACGGAAAATGGGATGGCTCCAAGTTAATTTTAGATGAAGTTTTTGATTGGAACGATGGGGAAAGACAAACTCGTCAATGGACAATTAAAAAAATTGATGAGCATAATTATGATGGAACAGCATCTGATGTAGTTGGAACAGCTAAAGGATATTCATACGGTCCAGCTTTTAAATTTGAGTATGTATTACTTGTGCCAGTTAAAGGCAAAAATATTAAAATTACTTTTGATGATTGGATTTTCATGCAAGACGAGCGTGTGGCAATAAACAGAGCTACAATGACTAAATTCGGAATTAAAGTTGCTGAATTAACTGTAATGTTTGTAAAAGATTAATATGTTCGAACTTCCTAAATTAGATTACGCTAATTCGGCTCTTTCTCCAATAATGTCTGAACAAACTTTGGATTTACATCACGGTAAACACCATCAAACATATATTACAAATCTAAATAATTTAATAAAAGGTTCCGATTATGAAAAATTGTCTTTGGAAGATATAATTAAAAAATCTTCTATCGAAAAAAAAATAGGTATTTTTAACAATGCTAGCCAGCACTGGAATCATAATCTTTTTTGGAAATGCATGAAACCTAATGGCGGAGGAAATGTTCCATCTAAACTTGAAAATAAGATAAAAAAAGATTTCGGAAGTTTTGAAAAATTTAGGGAGGAATTCATCAATGCTGGAGTTACTCAATTTGGATCTGGTTGGTGTTGGTTATCTTTAAAAGAAAAAGAAGATAAGCTTGTAGTAACTAAATCACCAAATGCTGAAAACCCAATAATTCACAATATGAAACCTATATTAGGGTGTGATGTTTGGGAGCATTCTTATTACTTAGATTACAGAAACAAAAGACCAGCTTACTTAGAAAATTTTTTTGATAAACTAATTAATTGGGAATATATCGACTCTCTTCTTTAACTATCTTTTGACAAGCTTGTCTACTAAAAATAAATAAATTCTATAAGGTAATATTCTTAAAAATTTTAAAGTTAAAGTTAAGCCTTTTGGGAAATGAATTTCAAAAGCATTTCCTTTCACTAATCCATTAAATATTTTTTCTGCAGCGTATTTAGGAGTTTTTAAAAACGGCATAGGAAATTCATTTTTATCAGTCAATGGAGTTTTAATGAAACCTGGTGATATAACAGAGACTCTTACCCCAAATTTTTTAAAATCAAAGTAAATACTTTCACTAAAATTAGTTAGAGCAGCTTTTGAAGGACCATAACCACTAGAATTAGGCAGTCCCCTATAACCAGCTATCGATGAAACAATAGAAATGTGTCCAGATTTTTTATTTTTAAAATAATCTTCAACAGATTTTACACAGTCGATTACACCCAAAAAATTAACATTCATTACATTTTTAATTTTATCTGGATCTATATTTTGCTCATCTTTTGGTTCATAAGTCCCGCTTGAAAATAGACATATATCTAAATTTTCAAACTCTTTAATAATATTTTTAAAAACGTCGCTTATTTGAGATCGATTTGTTACATCTAACGGAAACGATTTAATATTTGGATTTTTAGCTAATTCATCAAGTAACTCTTTTCTTCTAGCAGATACAGCTACTTTCCATCCTTCATTAGCAAATTTTTCAGCTACAGCCTTTCCTATCCCACTACTTGCACCTGTAATCCATATTTTTTTCTGATTTTCTGACATTAATTAGTTATATCTCATATTATGACAAAGAATAAATATTTATCTTTAACTATAATTTTATTAATTACCTTTGTAGCACCTGCAATAGGAGGTTATGCGACATCAGCATTTAAAGAGCCCTGGTACTCACAGATAATATTGCCAAGTTTTAACCCTCCAAGTTGGGTATTTGCACCTGTATGGTCGAGTTTATATTTTTTGATGTCATTAGCTATTTGGAAAATATGGATAAAAATTTTCGATAGTAAATTAATTAAATTATATTTTGTGCATATATTTTTTAATAGCACGTGGACCATTGTATTTTTTGGATTTCACCAAATTGGTTTAGCATTAATAAATCTTATTATAATTTTAGTATTTATAATTATTTTGATGAAAGAATACTTTAGCAAAGATAAAATTAGTTTCTATTTAATGATACCCTACATATCTTGGACAAGCTATGCGTTGGTTTTAAATAGCGCAATATTTTTATTGAATTAAAACCATCTTTTTGGATAAGTTCTTTTCAAGATAAATTTATTAATCAAAACCGATAGAAAAATTATAACAATAGTTCCGACAAATACTGGAAAAATAATATAATTAAGTGATACATCAGCAAATAAAGCAATAAGAGGATTCGCTGCAGCTGGCGGATGTATTATTTTTAAATACATCATGAATGTAACAGTCGTTCCAACCGATAAACCAAGAGTGATAAATGAGATACCAAAAAATTCATTAAATAAAATTCCAATAATAATTCCTAAAAGGTGCCCAAAAAAAATATTTCGCGGTTGAGCAAACTCACTTTCGTGAAAGACTAAAACTATGAGAGTTGTAGAGCCAAAAGAGAACATTAACCAAAATCCTGTGGATGTTTCAAAGCTTAAAAATGATAATATTCCTATAATCACTGAAGCTGCTACTCCTGCCACTAAAGGCTCAAAATTTTTAGATATTTTCATATATATTTTATTTTAAATTAAGTTATATACACATAATGAATTATAAAAAATCATTCAACTTTTTAAAAAAATTACCTTCAAAATTAAACTTATTTTATAAGAAAAAATCTAAATCTGGAATAAAAGTAAATAATAAATCTAAATCAAAAAAAGATTTTGATCCTGTGACAAATTTTGACAGAGCTTTCGAAAAATATATTCGAACTCTAATTAATAAGAATTTTCCTAATGACTCAATTATTGGAGAAGAATTTCAGGACAAGCCTTCATCAAATCATTTAAAATGGTCTATCGATCCTATTGATGGAACAAGAGCTTTCGTTATAGGTGCACCGACATGGTCAAATTTAATTAGCTTGTCATATCATGACAAATCACTTTTAGGATTAGCTAATTTCCCAGAGCTTAATAAATATTATATAAATAACAAAAGTCATTCTTATGTTTTTAAAAATAATAAAGGATTTGTCCTTCGATCATCTAATAATGACAATCTAAAAACTATAAAAATTATTGGAAATTTTCACGGAACTTTAAGTTATGAAAGACAGCGTAAAGTCATTAAAAAGTTTGGTTGGTCATTTAGGTTAGCTGGATTTGATGCCTTAAATTATTGTTTACTCGCAGAGGGGAAAGTTGATGCAGTTATTGAGGCAAATTTAAAACCTTATGATATACTCCCATTAATACCAATTATAAAAAATTCTGGAGCAATAGTTACTAATTGGGATAATCAAGCTGCGGAAAATGGAGGCAATATTTTGGCTACATCAAATAGAAGTTTACATCATAAAATTCTAAAACTTTTAAAACCTTTTGCAAAATAAATGATTAACTTGTTCGTAAGCAGAATATTCAGAGCTATAAAAATTGATATAGAATTATTTGAAGAGGTAGAAAAAGATAAAAAAGCAACTTTTCAAGCTGGTGGAGTTGTTGTTTTGTCTAGTTTAGCAGCTGGCGTTGGATCGATACATTTAGGAGCAACAAATTTTTTGATTGCTCCAGCTTTGTCATTACTTAGTTGGTATGTTTGGGCTTACATAATTTATTTTGTTGGTGTTAAATTATTTGGAGACAATAAAACTAAAAGTGATCACGGTGAGCTTTTAAGAACAATTGGATTTTCAAGCGCACCAGGACTAATTAGAGTTTTTGGTGTAACTCCTGAACTTATGACAGTAACATTTGTTGGATCAGCTTTTTGGATGTTAGCATGTATGGTGGTAGCTGTTAAATCTGCTTTAGATTATGATAGTTTATGGAAAGCTTTTGGTGTTGTGGTTGTTTCCTGGATAGTTCAGGCTTTTTTCTTATTTTTAATACTAGTTTTATTTAAAGGAATTTAAAGCGGAAATATTCTTTTAGAAAGATGGCAACTATTACAAATTTTGTAGTTATAAATTATTAAATTTTGTTTTACAGTTTCATCTTCATTTTTGCACTCTTCACATATATTATCTATTTTTCTGCCATCATTATCTATGACAATATGATCATCGTTTTTCATAAATATTAATATATCATCAAATAATGAAAAAATATTTTATTATTATTTCAATTTTTCTAATTAACCATTTTGCAAATGCTCAAGAATATAAAAAAGCTTACTTTGCTGGTGGATGTTTTTGGTGCATGGAGGAGTCATTTGATCAAATTAATGGAGTTATTTCTACTATTTCGGGTTATTCTGGTGGAAATTTAAAAAACCCAACTTACCAAGATGTTATTTACAAAGACACTGGCCATGTAGAAGCTATAGAATTAACATACGACCCTAAAATAATTAATTTTGAAAAACTTTTAGATATTTATTGGAAAAATATTGACCCTTTTGATTCTGCAGGACAATTTTGCGATAAAGGAAAAAGCTACAGATCAGTAATTTTTTTTCAAACACAACCAGAAAAAGAATTTATTGATAAATCCTTTAAAAAATTGGAAAAACTATTTAACAATAAAATTGTAACTTTAGTTTGGAAATTTGAGAAATTTTATCCTGCCGAAGATTATCACCAAGATTATTATGAAAAAAACTTTATTAGATACCTTATGTATAAAAAGGGGTGTAAAAGAGAAGAGACCTTGAAAAAAATATGGAATTGAAAAAATTACTTATAACAATTTTTTTTGTTGGTTTGTTAAATTCTGCTGAAGCAGAAATGATTAAGCCTGCAGAAAATTTATCTGCTTATGATGTAATAAAAATTCAATTAAATGCTCTCAAGAATAATGATAAGGATGACACTGGGATAAAACAAACTTGGTTATTTGCTCATCCAGATAATAAAAAAATGACCGGGCCTTATGATCGATTTAGAATAATGCTTTATGATGTGCACTACAGAATCCTTTTAAATCATTTCTCTCATAAAATAGATTTAATCACGAAAACTGATAACAAATTTGTTTATGGAGTAAAAGTTTTAAGTGATGAAAAAAAACAATTCTTCTATTTATGGCATGTTGAAAGAGGAAATGACAAAGATTGTAAAAGTTGTTGGTTTACCTCTGGTGTCTCAATGCCAACAGATCAAGGTAATTCAATTTGAAAAGACCTCCCTTTGCAATTAGATATTTAATAATTGGTGCAATATTAGTTTTGCCACCAATACTAAGCACTCATTATGGAACAATTTATTTGGGAAAAAATAATGGGGTTCTACTAGGTTTCTCCGTAGGAATTATTTGCGTATCATTTGCTTGTTGGAAACTTTTCATAGATGGTTGGAGAGATGACGAGGACTAATGAAATTTGAAATCTCAAGAGAAGGAGCTTTGAAACAGCTTGGTGTTTTTATAAACAGTGAACTAGCAAATTATAGTTTCAAAAGAAATTTTGATTTAGGACCAAATGACAAAACGAATGTATCTTGCTTATCTCCTTATATTACCCATAGATTGATTACTGAGTACGAAGTCGCAAAAATAGTTTTAGCAAAGTTTCCATATCAAAAAGTGGAAAAATATATTCAAGAAATATTTTGGAGAGTTTATTGGAAAGGTTGGTTGGAGCTTAGACCTCAAGTTTGGTCAGATTTTTCAGAGGATTTAAAAGCGTTAAAGGAAGATGATAATTATAAAAAAGCTATTAATGGCGAAACTCAAATTGAATGTTTTAATGATTGGGTAAAAGAGCTTAAAGAAAATAATTATTTACATAATCATACGAGAATGTGGTTCGCTAGCATTTGGATATTTACTTTAAATCTACCTTGGCAAAAAGGAGCAGAATTCTTTATGAAACATTTATTTGATGGTGATGCTGCTTCTAACACATTGAGTTGGAGATGGGTTGCTGGACTTCAAACTAAAGGAAAGCACTACGTTGCTAAATCATGGAACATAAGCAAGTTTACTAATAATAAATATAAGAATGTTAAATTAAATGAGAAAGCTTTATCTTTAACAGACAAAAGAGAATATAAATTAAATCCACTTAATTTTATTATAGAAGATAATTCAAATGAAAATTTATTACTTTTTGAGAACGAGTTAAATTTAGAAAGTAAAGATTTAAAAAAATATAAAAATATTTACTTAATTTTATTAAGCAATAAGGCTCGAAAGCTAAAACTAGAACAAAAAGTGCTAGACTATAAATTACAGTTGGCTAATGATCAAAAAAAAAGATTTGAAGATTTACAGATCATAGATGAGGTAAAATTTCAAACTCTTGCCGATGAAATTAACTATTTTGATGTCATTCACCCATGTATAGGAGAGAATTTTTCTTTTTTAAATACTATCAGAAAAAAGCGAAATTTAGAATTAAACTTTGTTTTGAGTGAGGAAGATAAATTTTCTTGGCAATTTTCTAATAAAGGATTTTTTAACTTTAAAAATAACATTCCTAAAATTTTAACTAGTTTTAATTTACAATAATTTATTTAGAGGAACACTTCTTAGAACAATATTTTACTTTATCCCAATTTAGTCTCCATTTTTTTCTCCAAGTAAAAGGTTTATTACAAACCGGACAAGTTTTTTTAGGCAAATTAGCTTTTTTCATCATTAAGCAGATGTTTATTTTTTATAAATAGAAAATAAGCTGCAATCTCATAGAAAATATTTAATAAGAAAAACAGAGGTTTAATTTTAAATATCTTATATAAAAAATTATATTTAGGAACATTTTTCCAAATTATTAAAAAAGACTCTGCTCCATCAATTACTCTACCATCTTGTATAACATGCATTCTTCTTAAAAGTTCTTTATAAGATTTGGAAGTAATTTTCCGGGCTTCCTCATTATTAGTTACATCTATCCATTCTACGCTGTTATCACTATGTTTTTTGTAATGATTGATTTCGGCTCTACAAATATTACACGAATTGTTAAAAAAAACTTTAACCATTAGTATTTTCTTTTATAAAATTATTGGCAGCTTTGAAAATTCTTGTTTTTCTCTCTTTATTCATTTTTTCAGAAACTCTGACCATCATTGCAAGACGAGGATTTTTTAAGAAAAATTTCTTATTTCTATCTATAAACTTCCAATATAATCCGTCCATTACATCACACCAAGGACCTTTTTTAAAATGCATCATTTTAAGAAAATAACTAGATCCACAAATATAAGGTTTAGTTGCAAATATTCCACCATCACTAAACAATCCCATTCCATAAACATTTGGCGCCATTACCCAGTCAGAAGAATCTACGAACATTTCCATAAACCATTTATAAACTTGTTTTGGATTTATCTCACAAAGATTCATTATGTTAGCCAATATCATTAGTCTTTCAATATGATGTGACCAACCGAAGTTTTTAGCATTATTGATAGCATGGTCTAACGGATCTAATCCAGTACTTCCGTCATACCAGGATTTTTTCATTTTTCTTTTGTGATTAAAAAAATTAGTGTTATCTAACCGTTGATCATAGTTTTGATAAATCCCTCTCATAAACTCTCTCCAACCTATAATCTGTCTAATATAACCTTCTAAGGAATTCATTGGTACTTTACTTTCAATCTTCCTCAACTTTTCTATTATCTCTTCAGGAACTATTAAACCTAAGTTTATAAGTGGACTTAGCGCGCTATGAAAGACAGTATTTGATTTGTCTGTTACTGCATCCTCATAATCTCCAAAAAGCTTTATTCTTTCCTTTAAAAACTCATCTAACCACTTATTTGCGTCTTTTCTTGTTGTAGGAAACCAAAACTTATCAGTATTTCCAGGATGGTCTTTAAAATTAGAATTTATAAATTTTTTAAGAATAACAGTTTCTTTTGTCTCTTTGGTCTTAGAAATTACGGGAACTTTAATATTATTTGGAAGTTTTTTTCTATTGTCTTCATCAAAACTCCATTTATTTCCTTTCGGAGTTCCGTTTTTATTCATTAATAAGTTCATTTTTGTTCTTACAATCTTATAAAAATTTGCCATGAAAGGTCTTTTATTTTTAGAAAGGTAATCCTTAAATTCCTGTCTCTCCATTAAAAACATTGGAGACTTAACTTGGTTAATTTTAAGTGAATTTTTTTTTCCTACATTTAATATTCTTTTTTCAAAAAATTTATCCTCAATTTCAAAAAAAGTAATTTCTTTTATTTTTTTTTCTTTAATTATCTTTTCTAATTTTTTTTCGTACGACAATTTAAAATCTTTATTGACGTCTTTATATATCAAATTAAAATTTTTTGATTTAAGCTCATCTTTAAACGATCTCATTGAAGACAAAAATAATAATATTTTTAATTTGTGATGTTTTTCAAAAGTACATAAACCATAGTCTTCTGCCATAAAAAAAGTATGGTCTTTATAGTCTGAGAGATATTTTGGGTTAAAAAGTTGATTTCCTAAAATTATAAAAAGCTTCATAAGTAATAAAGTACATATTTTATTTAGATATTACACGCGTCATTATTTGCATGTAAATAACCTTTAATAATGTTATTTTTAATTATGAAAAAAGTAATTTTAGGAGCAACTGGATCAATTGGTTCCTCTTTAGCAAAAAACCTAGTTGATAGCGGTGATCAAGTGCACTTAGTTGGTAGAGACGAAAATAGTTTGTCGGAGTTAGCAAAAAATTTAAATTCTACATTTACGGTTTGTGATGTTTTAGAGGAGAACTTTTCTGATAAAATACTAAATGATTTAAAAGACGAGCCAATTAATGGTTTAGCTTTTTGTGTAGGTTCTATAGATTTAAAACCTCTTAAACTAACAAAAAAAAGTGACTTCATGCAGTCATTTAACTTAAATCTTATTTCAGCAACCGAGATTATTAAATCGTTAGCAGATAATTTAAAAAAAAATAAAGGGTCAATAGTTTTGTTTTCGACAGTAGCTGTAAAACAAGGTTTTCCTAATCATGCTATTGTTTCATCTGCTAAAGGAGCAATAGAGGGTTTGACCTTAGCATTAGCTGCTGAATTTGCTCCTCATGTTAGAGTTAATTGTATTGCACCAAGTTTAACTAATTCTAAAATTTCTAATTTTCTTCTCAAAAATGAAAAAGTAGCTGAAGGTATAGCTAAAATGCATCCTATGAAAAGAATTGGTGAAGGTGGAGACTCAGCTTCTGTAGCAAAATTTCTTTTAACTGATGAAAGTTCTTGGATAACAGGTCAAATACTAGGAGTAGACGGGGGTAGATCATCTGTCGCATGACATTTTTAATAAAAATATTTATATAAAAAAATTATGAAAAAAATTTATATAGCAATATTCTCCCTACTATTAAGTTCTAGCTCGTTTGCTGCTGGAGGTGATAGCGGAGGTTCTTCAGAGGCTTCACTCTACGATGACGCTGTTAAGTTAGTTAAACGTGCAGGTAAATTAGAAAAAAAAGAAAAATTAGACAAAGCAAATAAGCTATACTCACAAGCATTTAAAAAATTAGAAAAAGCACTTAAAAAAGATAAAAAAAACCCGGATATCCTTAACTATATGGGATTCACCTCAAGGAAAACGGGAAACTTTAAAATTGCAGAAAAGTTTTATCTTCAAGGTTTAAGCATAAATCCTAATCATAATGGAATTAATGAATATTTAGGCGAGCTTTATGTTCAAACTAATCGTATGGACAAGGCTAATGAAAGGTTAAAAGTTTTAAAGGGATGCAATTGTAAAGAGTTTGGAGAACTTGAGTTAATAATAAAAACTCGAGGAACTAAAGTTTATTAAGATAAATCTACAGCAAATTTTTTAAGTTTTTCAATTGGAATAAGCTCTAAGGTTTTAATATTTGTTTTTTTTAAAAAAATTGAGCAAGCAGCATCTTCCTCGATTGCCCTTGCGTACCAAGTAGCGCAAACACACCAACAATCTCCATCTTTCAAACCCGAAAAACCTAACTCCGGATGCGGAGTTATTAAATCATTACCCACTTTCTTTGACCAAAGTAAGAATTTATCTGTTACTCTTGCACAAACTGTGTGGACACCTCTATCATTTTTATCTGTATTGCAACACCCGTCTCTAAACCAACCAGTTAGCGGATCATTTGAGCAAGGCTCGAGAGGCTCTCCAAATACATTTTTTTGAACTTCATCATTCATCTTGAAAAAACGTTAGCAATTTTACTATCAATTTCCAAATTAAATGAAAAAGATCTTCTTTCTCCACTTGATTTAAATGGATAAGCCGTATGCATTAAATAATGCGGGAAAAGAATTACATCTCCTACTTTTGGTTGATGGTTATAAATACTATCACTTAAAAACATCTTATTTCCATTAATGAAATCAATGGTACCATCTATTTTTGATTTATTAGAATTTTTTGAAATAAATTTTGGAATTTTCAAATAACCCACACCAGAAATGTGTCCATCGTGATAATGAATAGGATTATAATCATTATTAAATTGTCTAACTACCCAAAAATTTTTTATTGAAATTTTTATTACTTTTTTTCCAATTGTTTGAAAAATATATTTTTTGACTTCATTAGATATTACTTTTTCTAAATTTTTTTTCACAAAAGGCTTTGGTAATTGAAATTCTTGTTTTACTTGTCCTACTAATTTTTTTGAGTAATCTAGTTTTTTTAATAAGCTTTTTTTATTTACAATCCGATCAACTTCATTATTAATTTTTTTTATTAATTTACTTGAAAATTTTAATTTAGCAATTTTTGGACCAAATGGACTTATTACTCTCATAATTATAATTTTGTAGGGTTTTGCTGACCTTTGTAAACTTTTTCAGGATCAAATTTTTTTTCTTTTTCTTTAAATTCTAATTCAATTGCTTCAGTATTTTTAATTTTGCCTAAAGGTATTGACCTATAAAAACATGACTTATATCCAACGTGGCAGCTTGCTCCATTTCCTATATCTACTGACATCCATAATGCATCCTGATCATCATCTATCCTCAAATCAATTACTTTTTGCACAAAGCCACTTGTCTTTCCTTTGTGCCAAATATCTTTTCTGGATCTACTCCAATAATGAGCCTCTTTTGTTTCAATTGTTTTTTTTAAAGCTTCCTCATTCATATAACCATGCATTAATAGATCGCCTGAACTTCCATCAGTAGTAGTTACTGGTATGAGTCCTTCTTTATCAAATTTGGGAGATAGAAACTTTCCCTCTTCTACCTCAAATACATTTTCTCTCTTTTTGAACATGAGCGTAAAATAATGAAAAAAAGACAAAATAGCAATTTGCATTAATCAAATATGTCCTATAAAACCTTGTAACAATGAAATTAGTTAAAGACACAGATAAAAGCTCCTCAAAAAAGCCTGAAGTATCTGACAAACAGGCAGAAGAGGCCTTTAAAACTATTCTTAAATGGATAGGAGAAGATCCAAATAGGGAAGGTCTTATTGAAACACCTAAACGAGTAATCAAAGCTTTTAAGGAATATTTTAAAGGTTATCAGCAGGATGCTGCAGCAGATTTATCCAAAACTTTTGGAGATGTAGAGGGTTATGACGATATGGTAGTGGAAAAAAATATAACACTTGAAAGTCACTGCGAACATCATATGGCACCTATAATTGGAGTAGCGCACGTTGCTTATATTCCAAACAAAAAAGTTGTAGGACTAAGCAAATTAGCAAGAACGGTGGAAATATTCTCTAAAAGACTTCAAACCCAAGAGAGGCTTACAATGCAAATTGCTAAAACCTTAATGAACTCGTTAGATGCTAAAGGAGCAGCAGTTACAATTGACGCCGCTCATCAATGTATGACTATGAGGGGGGTCAAAAAGGAGAAGGCGACAACAGTTACTAACTATTTTTTAGGTTCTTTCAGAGAAGACCTAGGTATTCAAAATAGATATTTAAGATATATTAAAAAATAAATGTCTCAAAAATTTAAAGCTTTAGTAATAGACAATCAAAACGAAAATTTCACAAGAGAAATTAAAGAAATCGATACAACTCATCTCAAAGATGGAAATGTTTTAGTCAAAATAGACTATTCAAGTCTAAACTATAAAGATGCATTAATTTTAAATAATGGAGGCAAGATTGTAAGAAAATTTCCTTTCATCCCTGGTATAGATTTTTCAGGTACGGTAGTTGAAAGTGAAGATAGTAAATTTAAAAAAGATGATAAAGTAATTTTAACTGGATTCAGGGTAGGGGAAGCTTACTTTGGGGGGTTTGCTCAATACGCTAAAGTTGATGCTAACTTTTTAATAAAAATACCAAAAGAGTTAGATACTCATAAGTCAATGATGCTTGGCACGGCAGGCTTTACAGCTCTTCTATGTTCTTTTGCAGTTAAAGCTAAAGAAGAATTGTTGCTAGGCGAAAAAGTAAAAGATGTTTTAGTAACTGGTGCTACGGGAGGTGTTGGAAGTATTGCAATAATGATTTTATCTAAAATGGGATATCACGTTCATGCTGCAACAGGAAAAAAGGATAAAAATGATTATCTAAAGGGTTTAGGAGCAAAAAACATTATAGATAGAAAAGAATTTGAGGGAGAAAGTAAACTCCTAGAAAAAGGAGTTTGGGACGGAGTTGTTGACACCGTAGGTGGAGCTGCTTTAACAAAAATATTTGCACAAACAAAACCTGGCGGGATTGTTGCTGCGTGTGGAAATGCAGGAGGAATTAAAATCGACACAAATGTAATGCCTTTTATAATAAGAGGAGTAAAATTATGGGGTATCGATTCATCTGGTTCCTCAATAAAAAGAAGAGAATTTGTTTGGGGTGAAGCAGCTAAATTGATTGATTTTTCCAAAGTTCAATCATTTACTAAAGAGCTTTCTTTTACTGAACTTTTAGATACTTACCCAAAGCTCCTTAAAGGTGATTTTTCAGGAAGAGCTATAGTAAATCCAAATAAATAAACTATAATCATCATAATTATGGACTGGGATAAATTAAAAATTTTTCATACCGTTGCTGAGGCATCAAGTTTCACTAAAGCATCTACGATCTTAAATTTAAGCCAATCAGCTATAAGTCGCCAAATACAAGGTTTAGAGAATGATCTAAAAGTTCAGCTATTCGAACGTCATGCGAGAGGGTTAGTTCTTACGGAAAATGGCGAATATCTTTTTAAATCAGCTCATGAAATTATTTCAAAGCTTAAAGATGTTGAGTCAAATTTAAGTGGTCAAAAAGATAAGATAAACGGAAAATTGGTTGTTACTACTGTCGTGAGTTTTGGAACTACATGGTTAACTCCAAGAATTAAAGAATTCATGGATCTTAACCCTGGTATTGAAATAGAATTAATATTTGACGATAGAGAACTTGACTTAGCTACTCGTGAAGCTGATGTAGCTATTAGGATGAGAAGACCTAAACAACTAAATTTAATACAGAAAAAATTCGTAGACTTCAATTATCATATTTATGGTTCAAATGAATATTTAGAAAAAAATGGTTATCCAAAAACACTTAAGGATTTAGATAAGCATAAGTTCATCACTTATGGCAAAGGCGCTCCCTCACCAGTTTATAATCCTGATTGGGTTTTAAAAGTTGGAGCAAAAGACGGAAAAAAAAGAAGATCTTTAATGAAAGTAAATAGTGTTTATGGTTTGCTACTTGCAGTTCAAAGTGGAGTTGGTTTAGCTGCGCTTCCAGACTATATTACTTATAACATTAGTGGCATCACTAAAGTTTTACCAAACGAACCTGGTAAGCCAACGGAAACTCATTTTGTATACCCATCATCCTTAAAAAATAATGTGAGACTTATAGCTTTTAGAAATTTTTTATTTAGTAAAGTAAACGAATGGAAATTTTAATCTCATTTATAATTCCCTTTATAATACTACTTACAGTTGTAGTATTTATCCACGAATACGGCCATTATTACTATGCTAAGAAGTATGGAGTTGGTGTTACAGATTTTTCTATAGGATTTGGTAAAGAAATATTTGGCTTTAATGACAAATCTGGAACAAGGTGGAAATTCTGCGCAATTCCTCTTGGCGGATATGTAAAATTTTTTGGCGATAGAAATGTTTTTAGTCAAGCAGAGCAAGAAGAATTATTAAAAAAATATAGCAAAGAAGATCAAGAAAAGTTATTTGTAGTAAAACCTTTATATCAAAGATCTATAATAGTAGCGGCTGGACCTTTCGCAAATTTCTTATTAGCTATATTCATTTTTACATTCATTTACATGTTTGCTGGAAAAGATTTTACTCCTGCCCAAATACAGGAGGTTCAAATAGAAAGTCCTGCAGAGGAGGCAGGTATCAAGTCAGGAGATATTATTAAATCTATAAATGGCAAAGAGGTGAATAGTATAATGGAAGTTTCTGCGTTCATAAATTCCTCTTCATCAGAGACAATTGATATCGGCATATTAAGAAATGACAGTGAAATAACATTTTCTGTAAAACCTGAGGTAATTAAAGGCGAAGACTCTTTAGGTAATAAAGCAAATAAAAAGATTATAGGTATAAAAATAGCTCCTTTAAATGACGAAATTAATAGAGAAAGATTAGGCCCGGCAACCGCTTTGCTTTATGCTTTTAAAGAGACTTGGTTTGTAATTGATGCTTCTTGGAATTTTATTATTTCAATGTTTAAAGGCACTGGAGACACCACGCAACTTGGTGGCCCTATAAAAATAGCTAAAATCACTGGTCAAGTTGTAAAACTGGGCTTTATAGCTTTTTTAAGCATTATGGCCTATATATCGATCAGTTTAGGATTTATTAATTTGCTGCCAATACCAATGTTAGATGGCGGACACTTAATGTTTTACGCTTTTGAGAAGGTTTTAGGCAGACCTTTAACACAAAGGACACAGGAGGGATTTTTTCGAATCGGTCTTTTTTTGCTACTTTCTTTAATGTTTTTTACAACATTTAATGATTTACGAGATTTAGGCTTATTTTAAGCCATTTTTTTGATTAAAAAAGTCAATAAAATCAACGCTTTTTGATCATACAATATATTGTGTTGATATTTACGTGAAACACCAAAAAAATGTTGATTTTATTGGATTTTTATAGAGATTGGTAAATAACTAAGGGGCATAAATGAATAAAAAACAATTAGTAGCAAAAATATCGTCCACACTGGGTCAAAGCAAAGCTGACGCCGAGAGAACATTTGATTCAATTACGACTATTATTTTGGATGCTTTAAAAAATGACGATACTGTAAAAATAGCTGGTTTTGGTACTTACAAAGTAGCTAAAAGAAAAGCTAGGGTAGGGAGAAACCCGCGAACAGGCGAGTCAATTCAAATTGCTGCATCTCAGAAAGTTAAGTTTTTACCTGCTAAAAGCTTAAAAGAAATGTTTAATAGATAAACGTTTTATTTAGCCCTTATTTGAAAAATCTCAAATAAGGGCTAACTACTTGCAAAAAATGCATAGCTCAAATTAAGACAATTCAATTCTTTTTCAATAGTTAAAATCCTATAACGCACGCTTAACAAGGGAGTTAGTTATGAAAAAATACTTAGGATACTTTTTAGCAGGTACGACCATTTATTTTGGTTTTGCGGGTCTTGGATATGCTGAGACTACGGTGTCTGCAGAAGTACAATACATTTTTAATACCCTATTATTTTTAATGTCAGGTTTCTTGGTCATGTGGATGGCCGCAGGTTTTGCAATGTTAGAATCAGGATTAGTAACATCAAAATCCGTATCAGCAATCTGTGCAAAAAATATAGGTCTTTATTCAATCGCCGGAGTAATGTTCTGGTTGGTTGGTTATAATTTAGCTTACGGTATCCCAGAAGGTGGATATATAGGTTCATTCACACCATGGAGTGATAACTCATCATTAGAGACAGGATATTCTGATGGATCTGATTGGTTTTTCCAGATGGTGTTCTGTGCTACTACAATGTCAATCGTATCTGGTACGTTAGCTGAAAGAATTAAGATCTGGCCATTTTTCTTATTTGCCGCAATTTTAACTGGAATTATCTATCCAATTTCAATGGGTTGGCAGTGGGGTGGTGGATGGTTATCGGTTGCCGGTTTTTCAGACTTTGCTGGTTCAACATTAGTACATGCTGCTGGAGGAGCCGCGGCTCTTGCCGGTGCAATTGTATTAGGTGCTAGAACTGGAAGATTTTCAGGAAAAGGCGAGGCTAAACCAATGGCACCATTTGCTGCATCATCAATTCCGTTAGCTACACTAGGAGTATTTATACTTTGGTTGGGTTGGTTCGGATTTAATGGTGGATCTCAGTTAGCTTCTGGAACGTTAGAAGACGTCTCAGCAGTTGCAACAATTTATATCAATACGAATTTAGCTGCAGGCGGTGGTGTATTAGCCGCTGCAACTGTATCAAGAGTAATTGGTGGTAAAACTGATGTAGTAATGATGCTTAACGGTGCGATAGCCGGTCTAGTAGGTATTACTGCAGAACCATTAACACCAAGTCCATTAGCTGCAATCTTTATTGGAGCAATAGCAGGGGTACTAATGTACTTCTCAACAAAACTATTGTTTAAAATGAAAATTGACGATGTAGTTGGTGCCATCCCAGCACACTTAGTTGCTGGTGTATGGGGTACATTAGCAGTGCCATTTACAAATGGAGATGTTTCTTTTGGAGCACAATTCCTAGGAACTATCTCAGTAGTGGTATTCGTATTCATAGTCTCGTTTATTGTTTTCCAAGTAATCAAAAATACAATTGGATTAAGAATAAGTAAAGAAGCCGAAAGACTAGGAACTGACAAAGCAGAAGTCGGTGTAATAGCTTACGGTATAAGAGACTAATTAAAAATTCCCTCCCTCGTTAGTTGGGAAAAATTATAAGGCCTAGTTCGGTTCCCCCGTCTAGGCCTTATTAGTTTTACAAAGCTCGTATGCATTAAATTCATGATTCAAATCTCTTAAATTTGATATCAAGACATCAAAAAAAAGGGGGAAACATGAAAAAAATTAACTTTCATTTTATTAGGTTGTATTTCTGCTTTACTAATTAGCTCTCAAAGCTTCGCAGAAACTACAATGTCTCAAGAGGGACAATATATTTTTAATTCTCTAGGTTTTTATTTGGGTGGAGTATTAGTCGCCTTCATGGCAGCAGGTTTCTGTATGCTTGAAAGTGGATTAGTGACTACAAAGAGTGTATCGACAATTGCCGCGAAAAATATAGGTAAATTCGCCATATGTTCGCTTGTATTTTTTTTAGTAGGATACAATTTAGCTTATGGAGTGCCAGAAGGTGGCTATGTAGGCTCATTTACGATTTGGACAGACTCATCTGATGCTGAAACTGGTTATTCAGGATATTCTGACTGGTTCTTTCAAACAATGTTCGTTTGTGCAACAGCATCAATAGTTTCAGGAGCAGTAGCAGAAAGAATTAAGATCTGGCCATTCTTCATTTTTGCCGCAATCATGGCAGGTGTCATTTATCCAATTTCTATGGGTTGGCAATGGGGAGGTGGCTGGCTAGCCAGTGGTGGTTTCTCAGATTTTGCTGGGTCAACTTTAGTACATGGATGTGGTGGAGCAGCCGCACTCGCTGGGGTAATAGTCTTAGGTGCTAGAGAGGGAAGATTTGGCAGAAAAGGAGAAAAGAAATCAATGCAACCTTTCGCTGCCTCAAGTATTCCATTAGTTACGCTCGGAACTTTTTTGCTGTGGTTTGGTTGGTTTGGCTTTAATGGATTTAGTCAACTAGCAATGGGAACTTTTGATGATGTAAATGCTATTTCCAAAATTGCAGTAAACACACATTTAGCTGGAGCAGCAGGAACTTTTACTGGCGCAGCTATTACTAGATTAATTGGAGGCAAAACTGATATCGTAATGATGCTTAATGGCGCGTTAGCTGGTTTGGTAGCAATAACCGCAGAACCTCTAACCCCAGGGCCAATCGCAGCCATGGCCATAGGATCTATCGGAGCCATCATCATGTATTTTGGCACTAAAATGTTAGAGAGTTATGGTTTAGACGATGTAGTCGGAGCTATTCCAGTGCATATGTTTGCTGGAATATTTGGAACACTTGTGGTTCCATTAACTAATCCAGACACATCTTTTGGGACACAATTCATAGGCACAGCATCCGTATGTATATTTAGTTTCGTATTGTCTTGGGCTACTTTTACTGCTCTTAAGTCAACAGTTGGGCTAAGAATTAGTAAGGCAGCTGAAAAACTAGGAACTGATAAAGCTGAAGTCGGAGTGACCGCATACTCAATTAGAGACTAAAAAAATAAAATAAAAGGCTCGAGAAATCGGGCCTTTTATTCTTTATTTTCTTCCCAAATACGTTCCCAATCAACGTTTGGAGATAAACCGAATATTGAATTTATATTAGTAAAATGAACAGCAAGAGAAGGTATAGGCGATATACACAATTCTTTCATATAGATTTCATGTAATGGTTTTTCAAAGGGTGCATGCTCTTTCTTACACATGCTTAGGTATTTACCCCAATATTTCTCTATAATTTTTTTACTAGTTAAAAAAGTACATAAAGTTTCTTCCACCTTTCTCCAATGATAATTATGGCCTAAAAAATTCTGAGTTTTATCTGCTTTTGTATATAAATATGGGTAATCGGCTGGACATATAATTATTTCATTTTTAATTTGAGAGGCTATTCTTTCATATGTCAAAATCATTTCACTTATCGAGTTATGTTGATGTAAATAGTCGTCCTCTACAAAATATATTAAATCCTCACATTTTTTTGCTTCTATTAAGGACTGGTTTATATTAGCCATATTAGAGATTTGATTAGATGAGACTTCCTGGCCTCTTTCATTTATTTTTTCAATTTCATTCTCAAATTTAGAAACATCTAAATTGATTAAATCATAATTTGTTCCAAAATTTTTAAAAATTGTATCTATTTTTTCTAAATTTTCTTGAGAGGAATCATGATCAATAACTTTAAAACTGATTTTTATTTTTTTAAGTTGAGGGTTTGCTTTTATAGAATTTAATAATGATCTAATAGTCCTTAGAGTGTATTCAATTTTTTCTTTTTCAAATAATCTAGATTTATTTTGTGTTAACATATTCACGCTTGTACACGTTCTAATAATTATATCTAATGCCTTAACCGGCCTAGTGATTTTCACTTTTCCTAGGGGGAGGTTAATTGAACTTTTGCCTATCAAGCTTAATTCATCGTTAATCCTCTTATCAACAGTTACTACTTCAAATGTATTTTGATCAATTATTTCAAAACCTAATTTTCTACATAATTTAATAAAGATTTTTTTTAAAAAACTTGAATTATTTGAGCTGCGAATATTTTTCATACTAGTAAAATATATATAATAGTTTAATTATTTGATCTATGAGTATTAAATCTTCACAAAAATTAGTTCAGGAAGCTAATGAAAATATTGAAACATTAAGTGCGAATGAAGTTAAGAGCTTGGTAGAAAAAGACGAAATTACTCTAATTGACGTAAGGGATATTAGAGAACTATGGAAGGAGGGAACTATAGAGAATTCAAAACATATACCGAGGGGGATGCTAGAATTTTGGCTAGATCCAAATAGCTCTTACTATCAGGAGAATAAGATAAAAGATTTAAAAAAGATGGTTTTATTTTGCGCTTTGGGATTTAGATCTGCTTTAGCTACAAAAGCTTTAGTTGATATGGGTTTTAAGAATGTTGCTAATGCAAGTGGTGGATTTGATGCGTTAAAAAACGCTGGACTAAGAGTAGTTCAAAAAGAAAAAAAATAATTTATTTACTAGCTTCTTTTAAAACAAACTCAATTCTATCTTGACCCCAAAAAATTTTATTATTTGAAATAAATGTTGGTGCCCCAAAAACTCCTTTTTCATAAGCTTCACTAGTTCTTTTTCTTAGAGAGTCTTTTATAGATGAAGATGTAGCTCTTAAAACAAAAGTCTTAGGATTGACATTTAAGTTTTTAAGTACTTTCTGAATTATATTGTCATCATTCATATTTAAACCATCCTGCCAAATTGCGTCAAAAATATTATCAATATAATAACTTTTAAAATTGTCCTCCTCGGCTACAAAAACACCACGCATTAAATTTAAACTTCTGATTGGAAAATAAGAATTAAACTTAAATTTAACATTATTTCTCTCAGCAATTAATTTACAATCTCTAATCATATGTCTTGCTTTAGCAGGTATAAAAGCAGGTGCTTTAATTCCATGTAAATTATGTAAACCTCCTAAAAGAATGGGCTTATATCTTACTCTAATAGAAGCTTTATGCTCTATTTTTCGTATTTCTTTGTGTGCAAGAAAAGAGTAGGGACTTATAAAGTCAAAATAAAAATCAAATGGTTTAATCATCAAAGCTTATTTTTTTAGCAAAGAAAATTCTTATAAACCAGTAAACCACCAATCCAATTGGTCCAGAAAAATATGTTAAAATAAGAGATGGTATAGTAATTATCTTAGGCATAAAATATTTTCTAGCATCCCTTACTATCCAGGCCCCTGCAAACAAACTTATCGCTAGGAAATGTAACCAGAAAATTAGTAACAAAATTTCATTAGAGAACATAGAATATAAACCATCTAATCCACTATATAGCTCAAAACCATCAAAAATACTTTTTTCCAAATAGAGATTGTAGGAGAGATAAGAATAGCCTATTGCTAATAGCAATGGAGCAACAATAGATTGAGTTAAAAAATTAGTAAAACCATGATTGGGAGCAAAAATTAATAACAACCAAAATGGCACAACTCCCCAATTAGCAACTAAATAAATATTATCTGGAGTGATGAAAGCTATTAGATCATTTAACATAAAAAATAATATAGTATATTAAAATAATGAATCCCACATTAAATAAAAGTGATTTTGAAGATCTAACCACGAATTTGAAAGATTTAGCTTATTCTTATCTTGAAAAATATAATCCATCTAAACAACAGCTTAAAGTTTATTTACTTAAGAAATATTTGTTAAAAATTAAGGGCACTAAATCTAAAAAAGAGGTTACATCTATAATCGATGAAATCATTTTGAACTTGGAAAAAAATAAACTTTTGAATGATGAAATGTACTCGGACTCAAAAGCTAGGATGTTTTTGAGAAGGGGTTATTCGTTAAATAAGATAAATCAATCGCTCAGAAATAAAGGGATTGATGATAAATATGTAAAACAAAGTATAGAAAAAATAAAAGAAGATCAAATTGAACCTGATTTCGTTTCAGCTTTAAAACTTTGTAGAAGAAGAAGAATAGGTCCTTTACGACCTGAAAGCAATCGTGAATTGTTCTATAAAAAAGATATGGGTATTTTAGCTAGAGGGGGTTTTAGTTTTGATTTATCAAAAAGAGTTTTAGATTTAGACTCGAAGGAGTTTAAGAAATTAATTAAAATCATCTGATTTTTTCTTTTTCTCTTCTTCTACTAAAATATCAAGTTTTCTTTTTAAAGCATTTCTAACAAGAATAAAAAAAAGAACTCCAAAAAAAGTTACAGACAAAATTATTATTAAAATAGTCTTAAACATTTAAATTCTCAGAGCGTTTAATTAGCAGACTAGGGTTCCTATAGTCCTCTTTTCCGTATAAAAATGGTTTTTCATCTAATGTTTTTATTATAGCCCCAGCATTCTGAGCTACCGCATGCCCAGCTGCGTAATCCCACTCATTTGCTCTTTCACTTGCTGCGTAAATATCATATTCCCCTGTTGCAATTACACAAAATTTATAAGAGCTAGCCATTTTCACTATGGAAGAAACATTGTGTTCCTTCAACTTATTTAAAATCTTATCAGATGGTTTGTGAGAACTTGAGAGAGCAACAATTTTGCCCTTAGGTTGTTTTTTTTTACAATTAATTTTTTTAGTATTATTTTTTTCGATAAGGTAACTCTCACCTGGTGCGTAAGAAAAAAAAAGTCTATTTTTTTTTGGTACACCTACCAAGCCAAGTACTGGAACTTTATTAATTACTAAAGCTGCGTTTAGTGTATATTCATCTTTTCCCGCAATATATTCTTTTGTTCCATCTATAGGATCAATAAGCCAAAATACTTTCGATTTATTTTTTTGATCTAAATTCACTGTTTCTTCGGAAATAATATTAATGTTAGGAGTTAATTCAGAAATTTTTTTAGATATAAGTTCATTTACCCTTATATCTCCATTACTCACTGGAGATTTATCTTCTTTTATTTCTATTTTAAGACCTTCTTCATAAAGTCTAATGGACTCTTTACTTGCGTAATTGAATGTTTCAATTAATCCTTCAGCCAATTTTTTAAGCTCATCTTTACTCATCATTTATCTTTTCCAGTCTAACATTTTCAATATTAATAACTCTTTTACCGTAATTTTCAAAATTAACAGTGACTTTATTGCCTATAATAGATTGGACTTGACCAATGCCCCATTCCTTATTTGCAGGGTTTTTGACATAATCTCCTGGTTCAAAATCAATTAGCATTATGGAAAAAAAATAATAAATATATTATACACTTTAAATATGAATTCTCTAGGAATTAATAAACTTAAAAAAGAAACTAAAGTTGTTGTTGCTATGTCTGGTGGCGTAGACTCTTCGGTAGTAGCTGCTTTGATGAAACAAGAAGGTTATAACGTTAAAGGTATTACGCTTAAACTTTATGATGATAATAAAGGCTCAAAAAAAGGAAGACAATGTTGCGCTGGTCAAGATATTATGGATGCTAAAAGAGTTTCTGAAAAAATTAATATTGCTCATGAAATTTTGTACTATCAAAAAAAATTTAAGTCTGAAGTTATTGACTCTTTTATAGATAGTTATGCAGCTGGAGAGACTCCAATTCCTTGTGTTCAATGTAATCAAACAGTAAAATTTAGAGATTTATTCAAATATGCAAAAGAATTAAAAGCTGACGCATTGATTACAGGACACTATGTTTCAAGGGTTCAAACTAATGGTTATGCGAATATGTATAGAGCGAAAGATCACAAAAGAGATCAAAGTTATTTTTTATTTAATACTACACAAGAACAACTGAATTTTTTGAGATTTCCCTTAGGTGAAATAGATAAGTCCGAAACAAGATCTATAGCAAAAAAACTAAATTTAAATGTTGCGGACAAACCAGATAGTCAAGATATATGCTTTGTACCAAATGGAGATTATAGTTCAGTGATTAAAAAATATAGACCTGAGTCTTTTAAGAAAGGTAAGATAGTTGATTTATTTGGAAATCAAATAGGTGAACATGAAGGTATAATTAATTACACAATAGGACAAAGGAAAGGAATTAAAATTTCTAGTGATAAACCACTTTATGTAGTCAATATAAATGCTGATAATAATACAGTAGTGGTAGGTCATAAAGAAAACTTAGAAATAAAGAAAATTTATTTGAGAGATTTGAATATTTTAGCCCCAAAAAAAGAATTTGAAAAAATTATTAAGATTAAGGTCCGCTCAACTGGAAAACTTCTAAATGCTAAAATAAAATTTGAAAAAGATAATGCAAATGTAGAAATCTTAGATAATGAAACTGGCATTTCTCCTGGCCAGGCGTGTGTTTTTTATTCCAAAGATGAAGTTGGGGATAAGGTTTTAGGCGGCGGTTGGATAGACAGAACTTTCAATAATAATTTATCCACTTAGTTAACAACTTGTTGTAAGACACGCATTAAGTGATAACAAAGATTATTTAAATGTGATTAAATGTTTTTAATTAAGAAGCAATTCTTAACTGGCCATTTAAGGAAAAACCGAGAGGTTCAAGCTTAAAGGGCAGAAAGGTGAACCTAGTAGCGCTAGAATAGTTCATCGGGACGGCTTGGCGGTAGCGCCTAAAACGACGAGCCAAAACTACTAAATTTCTGGGCGAAAGCCTAGAAATTTAAGTGGTTCTCCTCCAAAAAAATCTTGATAATAAATAAAAAAATACGACGCCTACAAAATAATTCCATTCCAACGCATGTTTAAAGTGTGTATTACCTTTTGTAACTAAAATAGGCAAACTTAGAATTGCAACGATCACTAATATTGAAACAAGAAAAGCTTTAATCATTAGGACATTCTTATTAATAAATTTATCTAATTTACTTTTAAGCTTGTATAAATGATAAACTAATAAACCTTGAGCAATAAGTTCAAAAATTATAAATAATAATAAAACAACTCGTCTAAAAAGCTTGTAAATTTGAATATCGAATTTTATTCCTAGAAAAACAGAATGAATAGCTAAAAATATTGCTGATAAAATTCCAAATTTTTTAAAGTAAAAATTTATATCTGAAGAGTATAATTTATTTACTAAATTATTATTTTCTCTCCAATAATAATATAATAAAGATGCAGTCAATATCATTGAAGGTTTAAAAATAAGGTATTGGGGAAAGGTTCTTGATGCTCTACTTATAGACAAACTTCCATCTAGATAAGGAATTGAAAAAGCAGATCTTCCAATCTGATCAACTTCGAATATGGATCCCTCTAAAAATTCTGGGTTCTGAGATATTATTAAACAAATATTAATCGCAAGCAATGGAACTAAAAATATCCATATACTCAATTTTCTAATTTGAGTTATTGCACGCATAAATATTTAAATGATTATTTCTTCTTATTTCTTTTTCTAGCTCTTCTTTTTTTTGATCCGATTTTTCTTCTTCCTCGGTGCTTTTTTGGATAACCCATATTTTTGCCTCCTTTTTTATATCTTAATTAGTAAAGTACTATATAAAAGTCAGATATACTTATTTTATGAAAAAGTCTATAAGCACATTCTTAAAACATCCCACTAAAGACAGTGCTAATCGGTCTGCAAATCCTCCAGTGACTAGAGCCTCAACTATTTTATTCAATTCGATTCAAGAAATGTATCAACATGAATTGAAAATTAAAAAACATAAAAAAGTGTCACATTATACCTATGGAAGATATGGAAGCACAACGACAATAGAACTCGAAAATATTTTAAAAGAATTAGAACAGGCTTATCACGTTTTTTTGACAGGAACTGGTTTTGGAGGAATAGCTTTGGCATTAATGTCTCTCTGCAGACCAGGAGATGAAATTTTGGTTTCTGATAATGTATATGGTCCAACAAAAGAAATATCTCAAGAACTGCTCAGAGAATTCAGTGTAAGTGCAAAATTTTATAATCCAGATTCATTTGAAGACCTAAAAAATAAAATTTCAACAAAAACAAAAATGATATTAGTTGAAAATCCTGGAAGTAATACTTTTGAATTTCAAGATTTATCAAAAATCACTCAGTTAGCAAAAAGAAAAAAAATTTTTACACTTTTAGATAATACTTGGGGAACTCCGCTTTATTTAAAGCCATTAAAAATTGGTTTTGATATGTCTTTTTGCTCTGCAACAAAATATTTTTCAGGTCATTCGGATGCTATGGGTGGTTCTCTGGCCGTTAATAAAAAAGTATTTAAAAAGATTATGTTTTTTTATAAATTGTCAGGCTACAGAATGTCTGCTGATGAAGCTTATTTAATCATAAGAGGTTTAAGAACTTTAGACACAAGATTAAAACAACATAGTGAAAATACAAAAGTTATTATTAATTTTTTAAAAAAACAAAAAAAAATAAAAGAAATTCTTTACCCTTACAATCCTTCTACAAAAAATTATAAACTTTGGAAAAAATATTACTCTGGAGCAACTGGCTTACTCTCAATCGTTATAAAAAGTAAAAAAAAATCTTCTGTAATACAATTTGTAAATTCTCTAGAGTTATTTGGCATAGGATATAGCTGGGGAGGTTTTGAAAGTTTAGCTATTCTTCAAGAATTAAAAAATAATAAAAAGGATGAATATTTGAAAGGACGTCAATTTTACCGATTTAAAAAAGATGAATTTATTGTAAGACTACACATTGGATTAGAAGATCCAAAAGATTTAATTAACGATCTAAAAAAAGGTTTAAAAAAAATTAAGTAATGAAAAATTTTTTTCCGAATAAAACTGCATTCTATGCTTTAATAGCTGCATGTTTCGTTGTCTGTACAACTATGGGAGTAAGACAAACTTTTGGACTTTACTCAAGTGAATTTGAGACAACTGGGGGAACGTCAAATACAGAATTTGGATTAGCGATTGCAGTTCACGCAATCTTTTGGGGAATTTTTACTCCAATTTTTGGAAGAATTTCTGACAGAGTAGGTGGTTATGTTGTAATCGTTCCCGCTTTAATTTTCTACTCGATATCAATGCTGTTAATGGGAAATAACTTCATTTCAGGTATGTGGTTACAAATTAATTTAGGATTACTTGTAGGTTTGGGTTTAGCAGGTGCTGCTGGAACTATTCTTACCCCAATGATTTCAAAACATTTTCCGAATGAAAATAGAAGTAAAGCAGCAGGTATTGTTACGGCTTGCGGAGGTTTAGGAATGTTTATATTTCCTATTCTGGCAAATATTTTTAAAAATATTTCTACTTGGCAAATGTCTTTTATTATTTTTTCGATTATTTTATTTTTTATGTGTATACCCGGGTTTTTTGTTAGACTTCCTAAAATCCAAGTATCAAATCAAAATACTAATATTGACAATCGAAGCTTAAAAGAAGTGTTAAAAGAGTCTTTTGCGCATAAAGGATTTAGATTATTAGTTTTAGGTTTTTTTGTTTGCGGTTTTCAAATTACTTTAATAGCTACTCATGTTCCAAGATATGTTCAAGATAAAGGGCTAGCAGATTGGACGGGAATGGCTATCTTAGCATTAATTGGTTTTTTTAATATTATTGGAACTTTAGTGATGGGTTATTTAGGAGATAAATATAGTAAAAAAATACTTTTAAGTGGGCTTTATTTTTTAAGAGGAATAACATTAATTCTATTTATTTTTTTACCAGCATCAAATCTGTCTGCTGTATTGTTCGGTACATCTTTTGGATTATTATGGCTTGCTACTGTACCAGCTACTAACGGTATCGTAGCTCAAATTTTTGGAACAAAAAATTTAAGTCTTCTCTTTGGTATTGTATTCCTAAATCATCAATTCGGATCGTTTCTGGGAGCTTACTTAGGAGGTTATTTTTATGATCAATTTGGAAGTTTTGATTATGCTTGGTATCTAGCTATTGTTTTATCATTTATTGCTACAGCTCTTCACCTTCCAATAGACGAAAAGCCTCTTGCAACTGTGGATAAAACTATCTAAGGTTGTAAATTGAGTCCCTAAGTGAATCAAAAGTGAATCAAAACGTGAACATTTTTTACTTTCAACTCAAAATTGTGGATAATTTTTTTATTTAATCATTCAAATTTTTTTTATAGGCTTGAAATAACAAAGGAGAAATATGTTTTCATCAGATCTAGGAAAAAAGCTAGACAAATACCACTTACTCAAACACCCGTTTTATCAAATTTACTGGAATGAGGGTAAATTGAATAGAGAAATTATTAAAGATTATGCTGAACAATATTACCAGCATGTTAAAGCGTTTCCAAGATACATAAGTGCAACTCACTCTATTTGTGAAGACATAGAGAAAAGAAGAATTCTCCTGGAAAATTTACAAGATGAGGAAAACAAAGATGGTGATCACCCGAAACTTTGGAAAAATTTTGCCAAAGCTTTGGGAGCAGATGATAAAAAAATAGAAAACGCAAAACTTGATTGGTTTACAAAGGATATGATTGATAATTTTTTCGCTCAAGCGAGAAAATCTTACGCTGAAGGTTTAGCGTCATTATATACCTATGAAAGACAAATTCCTGAAATAGCGGAGACTAAAATCCAAGGTTTAAAAAAGTTTTACGGAGTAAATTCAAAAGAGGGACTAGAATTTTTTGAAGCTCATAAATCTGCTGACGTTATTCATAGAGCAGAATGTGAAAAACTTTTGGACGGACTTTCTAAAGAGGAACAAAAGAAGGCTGAAAACGCTTCATTGTTAACTGCTAGATATCTATGGAATTTCTTAAGCGGAATGGTTTCTAAGCACAAACTACAGCAAGCAGCATAGTTAACAAAGTCAAGATTGACAATTAAGTTCAAGAGGAATACCTATGAACTATAAATGGAAATATATCTTCCTATAGTTCAAATTCACATAGATATAATCACAATTTTATTTATTAGTTTTGCAGTCGGAGTTCTTTCAGGTTTGTTTGGTGTCGGCGGAGGGTTTCTAATGACACCATTTTTAATATTTTTAGGGATACCACCAGTTTATGCAGTTTCAAATGAAATAAACAATATATTAGCAACTTCAGTATCTGGATCAATGACACACTGGTTTAAAAAAACTTTAGACTACAAAATGGGCCTGATGATAATTATTGGTGGAGTTGTGGGAACTATTTTAGGAATTATTTCTTTTACTTTTTTTAAAGAAACCGGGAAGTTGAGTTTGATTATTTCATTATCATATATGTATCTTCTTGCGATTATCGGTACATTGATGCTCATTGAGGGTGCTAAAGAAATCGATAGGGCTAGAAAAAAATTAATTTTAAAACAAAAATTACACACACACTATTGGATACATGGCTTACCTTTAAAACTTCGATTTCCAAAATCAAGACTTTATGAAAGTGCTTTTACGCCAATCTTACTTGGTGTTATAGTAGGGTTTGTTGCAGCATTAATAGGAGTGGGAGGAGCTTTTTTGATGGTGCCTGCGATGATTTATTTAATAGGTATGCCAGTAAAATTTATACCTGGAACATCTTTATTTGTAACAGTTTTTATAAGTGCACTAGTAACTATATTACACGCATTTAATTATGGCTCTATAGATTTAATTTTAGTAATAATTTTAGTAATAGGTTCTATTATTGGAGTACAGGTCGGTCAGAAAGTCGGGCAATATTTAGATAGCTCACATTTAAAAACTTTATTTGCAATGTTGTTATGTACAGTTGCTATAGCTATTGCATATGATACATTTTTTTATGAGGGGGTAAAGCAATTCAAAGATTCTGAAATAGTTAATTTTGAAAACCTAAATTTTTTTTCTAGATTTATCTCAAAGTTATCTGAAAATAACCCCCTTCTTTATGGATCAATGGCAATACTTTTAGCTATTTTATTAGGAATAATAGGTGCGGGTGGCAGACAATTATTGAGTAAATATAAACACTTTTTCTTAATTAAAAAAAATTAAATTAAAGCTCTAATGAATCCAAAAATTGAGACTAAAATCAAAAAGTAAAGCACATACTTTTTATAATTTTCCTTTGAGCTTCCAGTAAATAGTTTTGTACCAATTGAAACACCAAATGGAACAATTAAAATTAAAGGTATAGTTCTATAAATCATAGTATAATTTAAAATATCGTTAAAATAAGCAAGAATTAATGCATATAAATCAGTGAAAAAAAATAGAGCTGCTAAAGATGCCCTAATCACTGCTGGTTCAGCTGCAATTATCAAAAAATATAGTGCAATTGGCAATCCAGCCAAAGTACCAAATCCATTTACTGTTCCGGCTGTTGCTCCGACAAAAAATTTGGAAATATTGTGATTTAATTTTTCGTTTTTATATCCACGTAATAATAAAAAAGCAAAAATAAGCACAGTTAGCGAAATTATTAAATGAGTTACTTTTGGCTCCAATACAGAAAGAAGGCGTACACCAAATGGAGTTCCAACTGATACCCCTACAAGTAAATAAAAAACGAATTTCCAATTAATTTTTTTCCATATACTTGGTATCATAAAAAAACTTGCTATTATTTCTAACAATAAGATTATTGGTACAATTTCTTTTGGTGGTAAAATAAAAGATAACAATGAAACACTTGATGCGGAAAAACCAAAGCCGCTAAAACCCCTAACAGTCGATGCAAATAATATAATTCCACAAAAAAACAAGAACTCTAAAAATGATAAATCTATCGTTGCTAGCATATAATTATTTTAAAATTGTCATTGGATCTAATTTAATTTCAAACCAATTTAAGCGAATATCTAGATGGGGTCCTGTAGCTCTACCACTTTGACCAAGAGTACCAACAATCTGTCCCTTTTTAACTTTTTGTCCTTTTTTAACATTTATATCTTTCATGTGCATGTACAAGGTGCTTATACCATGACCGTGGTCAAAAATAACAGTACCTCCAGTGAAATACATGTCATTTTCTACTAAAGTTACTACTCCATCCATCATTGATTTTACTGGAGTACCCTCTGGAGCATGAAAATCAATACCATAGTGAGGACGTCTTGGTTTACCATTAAGAATTCTTTGACTGCCATAAACACCTGTAATGATGTATTTATCAATTGGATAAATAAACTTATCTTTAAAAAATACTAATTTGCTATTAATTGCTCTGGCTTTTCCAATTAATTTATTGTCCATTTTTATTCTGTCAAATACCTCGGGTGGAGGTGTCACTTGTTTTGGAGGCAGTCCATCAATTCTTTGTATTTTATATTTTCTTTTAAAAACCTTTTTTTCAATTAATTTGGTTTCTTTCTTATTTATTATTTTTATCAAGACATTATTTTTTCTATCTCTATCTAAACCAAATGCAAAATAACCATCATTTGAAACTCTTACTTTTCTATCGTCAATAAAAACTTTTGAATTGGGATCTGTTTTTCCTAAGATAAAAGAACCTTGTTTGAAATTCCCTGAAAATTCAACCGCATGAGAAATATTAAATATTAATAAAAAAAATATTATAAATTTAATCATAATAAAATTCGTAAATCTTCATATATTAATTGAACAGCTACAAAAAGAATTGCAATTAATCCAACCCAACTAATCCAAGAATATTTTTTTATAAGTTTTGCAGTATAATTAGCTGCGAAAGCCATTAATAATATTGATAGACCTAAGCCAAAAGCAAGAAGAGTATAATGATCCCCAGCTGCACCAGCTACACCTAAAACGTTGTCTAAACTCATTGTTACATCTGCAAGAATTACCGTAAAAATTGCTTTTTTAAGATTTGAGTTGTCAACTTCGATATTTTTTTCTTCAATTTTATTCTTAATTACATCTCTGTAAAGTTTGTAGCAGATATAAAGTAATAAAATTCCACCAATTAATCTTAACCCTGAGATTTGCAATAAATAAGCTGTAATAAAAGTAAAAAGAATTCTCAAAACAACGGCCCCACCAATGCCCCAGAAAATTATTTTCTTTCTATTTGAATCTTCGAATTTTGAAGCAACCATACCAATAATAATTGCGTTATCTCCTGCTAAGACCAAGTCAATAAGGATGATTTCTATCAATATAATTAGTTGCTCTGTCATAATGAAATTTATATCTTATTAATTGATGAACTATAAAAATATTAAAGTAGAAAAGCGAGAAAATTACGCAATTATCGAAATTGCTAACAATAAAAATAATAGTTTAGATCAAAAAACGCTTAATGAAATTGGTGATGCAACCAAAAATTTGAATAAATCAAAAGGGATTAAATGCATTGGTTTAACTGGAGGTCCAAAGTTTTTTTCGCCTGGAGCCGATATCAAAGAACTTGAAAAACTCGACTCAAAAAAAGCAAAAAAACAAAAACTTTTTTCTAAAGTTGATGATTTACAAAAAATCGATATTCCAATTATCTCATTCGTCGAGGGCTATGCATTAGGAGGTGGTTTTGAGCTTGCTCTCTCAAGTGATTTAATCATTGCAAGCTCCGAAGCAAAATTTGGTTTGCCTGAAATAAATTTAGGATTAATTCCAGGTATTGGTGGTACACAAAAAACAAAAAAATTTACTTCAAATCAAAATGTAAAATATTTAGCAATGTCTGGAGAAATTATTGATGCTGAAACTGCAATGAAGTATGGGATTGTTTCACAAATTATTCCTAAAGAAAATTTTAAAGAATTTACTTCAAACTTTTTAAATACAATCTCTTCAAAGCCAAAAAAATCCCTTCAAGTTATTAAATATTTAGTCAATTCAGAAGATAATTTAAAAAAATCTTTAATAAAAGAGAGACAAGAGTTTTATAAATTGCTTGATAGTGAAAATAAAAAAATTGGAATAAAAAGTTTTCTTAATAAAACAAAGCCTAATTGGAAATAAATCATCTTCAAGTTGTAGACAATTTGCATACCTGTAATTAAATTTTAACATAGTTAAACTAATCAAAATTTAATTAAGATTTACTTATGAGGTTTAAATATATTTTAATTGCGACTCTATTTTTTATGGGCTCAGCGATAGCTGCGGGACATATTACAAAAGCTCAAAAAGAAAAAACAATAGAGTGCCTAGGACACTATAGTGCCACAGCTGTTTTGCCCGCAGAAACTATTGAAGTAAAAAATATGGAATTAGCTTTGGCTTCGGTAAAAGTAATTAGGGAGTATCTTGCGTCTGAAGGCGTAAAAGAAGATGAAATGAATAAAGGTATGAATGTTTACGTAGATAAAGTTTATGGCAAGCCTTTTAATAAATCTAAAAATGCTGAGTGTAATAAATTTATATATAAGCAAATTAAAGGTTCAGAAGAAAAAATTGAGAAACTATCCAGAACAATTTACGCAGGATAGACATGAGTGGATACGTAATTGCTAATATAGACGTTAAAAATCCCGAAGCTTATAAAGAGTATGTTGGTAAGGTAGTACCTACGGTTCAAAAATTTGGAGGGGAATATCTTGTTCGTGCTGGTGAATACACAGTGATTGATGGTGAATGGAAATATCCTAGAACAGTAGTAATTAAATTTCCAACATATGAAAAAGCTTTAGAGTGGCATGACTCTGAGGAATATAAACCAGTAAAACCAATTCGATTAGCAAACTCAGTTGCTAATGGAATAATAATAAGAGGAGTTTAAATTAAAGTAAAAAAATGGAAAAAGAAATGTTAGTATATCTTAAATTTAAAGAGAGTAAATTAGAAACTTTTACGAAATGGATGCAATCAGATGAAGGTATGAGCGTTAGAAAAAGTGTTGCATATCCGGAAAAAACTGTTGGGGCTATGATCCCAGATAAAAGCGGAATGTTATTTAAAGTCAATGTTCATAACGAAGCTGGGATGAAAGAGTTTGTTACAGGGAACAACCCTAAAGCTAAAGAAATTTATGCTGAGTGTGTAGATAATGCTCAGTTATATGAACTATCAAAAATAAACCTATAAAGGAGGAAAATGAAAAACTATATGGTAACGCATACTTTTAAGTCTGCCGAAATGAAAAAAAAATTTACAGATACAGTGGCTTCTATGAAGATGGAAGATATTGTTAAGAGCATGAAAAGTGACAATGCTGCTTGCCAAATGACTTGGAATACACCAGGAGACACGATGGAAATGTATTGTTGGTGGAAAGGAAAAGATGAGCAAGCAATTATTAATCAACTAGGTCAAATGAATGATTTTTTCACTCCTCATAAGTTTGTTGAGTGCACAGATCAAGTCATGAACTATAACGCATAGGATATTTATGATCGATAAATTTGGAAACGCATTTTATTTAATAATCTACTTAGCACATTTTATTATAGTTGGTAGCTATGCTTACCAATTAGTCTTTGATACTAAAAAATTTCTAAAGGGTAGAGGAGTTGATAAAACTGCTACCTTGATTACGAGATTTGCAGGCTCATTCATGATCGCTACTGTTTTAATGGCAGTATATATAGCTTTTATTAGATCAGGTGGTGTAGAGGCTACTTGGGCTTTCTTTAACTTAGTTTTTATAATGAATGTTTCGATATTAGTTGTAAATTTTTATACATTAAAAATTGATAAAACAGGTTTAACTAAAAAAACTAGAAACGATGGAATATATGCTCCACTCGTTCTTGTTATTATCAGTGCTATTCTTTGTTACGGTTTAGCAGATAAAATTTACGTTTAAGGAGATACATGGCAAAGTTTATGAATATTGTTAGATGTAAAGTGAAATCATCTAGCAGAGAAGAATATTTGAAAAAAATAGATGAGATGCCAAAGTTCGATGGGCAGATTTCAGCAAAATATGTTGAAACGAAACCCAATGAATTTTTTATGATAGGTGAATGGAATTCTGAAGATGACATTGCTAAAGCAAGACCAAAAATGATAGCATTCTTGGATACACTTCGGCACACTTTAGAAGAGCTGTCATCAGATTTAGGAGTAACAGATCCTCATTCTGGAACAGTTGTGATCGAGAAATAAGAAAGGAGAAATAATATGGCAAAAATGTACATTATGGGAAACTATACCGAGAAAGCCTTTCAAGGTTTTTTAAAAGATCCAAATAGTGACAGAAAAGCAGTGGTTGAAAAACTTGTTAAAGGTGTGGGTGGAACATTACACACTATGGATATTGTAAGAGGCTCATACGATTTTTGTGTAGTTGCAGATCTTCCTAGTTTTGATGATTTTGCTGCTGTTAAATTAGTCGTAGAGTCGACTGGAGCTGTGAAAAACTTATCAGCACTTGAAGCTATAGATTTTGCTAAGGCTACAACAAAAGCTTCGAAGATGTCTTATAAGGCTCCGGGTCAATAAAAAAAAAAGGAGGTAACAATGGCAAAATTTTATACATTAGGATGTTACACAGCTAAAGGTCTTGGAGGATTTGTAAGCAATCCGTCTACAGACAGAAAAGCTGCTACATCTGCACTTGCTGCTTCTGTAGGAGCTAAAGTAACTCAATATTCAGGCCTAAGAGGAAAATATGATTTTATGGCAGTGATTGAGGGTACTTTTGAACAAGCTGCTGCAGCTGCTATGGTTGCTGTTTCTAGTGGAGCTGTTTCAGATTTTACAATTTTAGAAGATGTAAATTTAAATGAGATAGCCAAAACTGCTCAGAAAATGGCATCCTCTTACAAAGAACCTGGTAAATAATTATTTTTTGTAAGAAATACATTTTAAGGTATCAGTGAATTTTATTTGATATTTATATTTAGATTTAAGTTCACTGATACCTCTTGAAATTTCGTTATTCTTTAAATCAAGTAAGCAAGATATATACCTTGATTTTACCATCTTTAAATATTTTTGTTTTGAGATATTTACTTTATAATTGAAATAAGACTCGTTTGTTTTTTTTAATTTTCTTTTAATTATTTTAAATAATTTTTCATCTCGCTTAAGGCTACTATCAAGTTTTTGTCTCATTTTTTTAAAGCAAGGAATTTTATTATTCGTAGTTTTAAGAGAAAAAATTAATATTTTTCCTTTATCTTCCAATCTTTTTTTTGCAATATCTATTAACGCTTTTAGCTTTGAAGAGGAAAAAAAATGAATAGTTTGTTTCAATAAAATTAAGTCATATTTTTCACTTTTACTCTTTAAATAATTGTAGCCATCTTTTTTTTTAAAAATAATATTCTTTTTTATTCCTTTATTTTTCGTAATATCTAAGCCAATCGGTTTTTCTTTGAATTTATATCTTTTTTGCAAGGCACTTATTATATTTGCTCTACCACAGCCAATATCTAATATTTTTGTATTTTTATTAAATTTTACCCTTTTATTTAAAAATTTATTGAACTGATTAATATAATTTTTTGATGATAACCAAGTTAGGTTGTCCCAGTTTTTTAATTTTTTCATAATATTTAGATAGCATTCAAAAAATTACTTTGCTATAATTTAATAGTGAGTACATCATTTCAAACAAAAATACCTAATTCTTTAAATGAACATTGGATGCCATTTTCATCTAATAAAGATTTTAAGAAAAATCCTCGTATAATAGTAAAAGCAGAGGGTATTCATCTTCATACTCATAATGGGAAAACTTTAATTGATGGTAGTTCTGGATTATATTGCAATCCTCTTGGCCATGGTCGCAAAGAGATTATCGAAGCAATTAAAAATCAATTAGAAAATTTAGATTACACCATGCCTTTTCAACAAGGTTATGGTGGATCGTTTGAATTAGCAACTATGATAGCTCAAAAAACTCCAGAGGATTTGAATAGAATTTTTTATACTATTTGTGGATCTACCGCAGTAGAGACAGCAATTAAAATTGCAGTAGCTTACTTTAGATCAATTGGTCAAACTAATAGATTTAAGTTTGTCGGAAGAGAACGAGGTTATCACGGTATGAACATCGGAGCTTTGACAGTCGGTGGTATTCCAAATAACTCAAAAGAATTTAAAAATATCTTAATGCCAGGTGTCGAGCACATGAGACATACGTTTTTACCAGAGCATAAATTTGTAAAAGGTCAACCTGATACAGGATCTGAGTTAGCTGATGACCTTGAGGTAATTGCAAAAAAATTAGGAGGAGAAAATATAGCCGCATGTATTGTTGAACCTATCGCAGGATCAACCGGAACTTTAATTCCTCCTAAAGATTATTTACAAAAGTTAAGAAAAATTTGCGATGAACATGGAATACTTTTAATTTTTGATGAAGTTGTCACTGGTTGGGGAAGGACAGGTTCAGCATTCGCAGCTCAAGAATTTGGTGTGACACCGGATATTATAACAATGGCTAAAGCTACAACAAATGGGATCGTACCTATGGGAGTGGTAGCAGTAAGAGAAAAAATTTATCAGTCAGTTATGGATGCTTCACCAGATGGAGCTGTTGAACTATTTCATGGATATACCTATTCTGGAATTCCTGTAGCTGTATCAGCAGCCATTGCTGTTCAAAAAATATTTGAAAAAGAAGATATTTTTAACAGAGTAAAACAAATCTCAAATTACTTTGAGGATGGATTACACTCTCTTAAAGATCTTAATTGTATTGAAAGTATTCGTAATTATGGATTGTTGGGAGGCATTGATATTAAAATGAGAGATAAGCCAGGTAAAGCAGGATTTAATGTTTATAAGAAATGTTATGATGCAGGAGTAAACATAAAACCAACTGGAGATGCGCTTATTATTGCACCTCCATTTGTTTGTGAAAAGAGAGACATAGATGAGATTATTGAAAAAATGCGTCTAGGTATTTCTAACCATATAAAATCATAAGTTAAGAATTATTCATTTTGGGTATTTTTATCGAACCCATTTTGATCTTCACAAATATTTAAAAAATTGCTTAGTATGCTTTAATGAGCTCATGAGCAAGCAATTAAATTTTCACAACAATCATTCTGAGATTAACAGTTCTCAAGGTAAAGTTAAAGTTACAGACTTACTATCAAGATTGAATGGGGAGAAAAAAATTGAAAAAAAACGAAATCTAGCTTTGGGTGTAGCAGCAGTTTCTGCAGTAATTGTTTTCGGGATAATTTTAACAATTTAGCTTACTATTTTCAGCAATCTATAGCATTAACTAACTGATGATTTAGTTAATTAAATATATTATAACCAACACAAATGGCGAGGTAGCTCAGTTGGTTAGAGCACAGGACTCATAAGCCTGGGGTCGGCGGTTCGAATCCGCCCCTCGCTACCAGTAATATAAATGAGTCTACTTTGTATTTTGGAGTCTTTTTTTAGCAAAATTTATGTAATTAGAATTTATCTCAGTTCCTATTCCAATCATTTTATTTTTCAAAGCTGATACTAAAGTTGTGCCTGTTCCTAGAAATGGATCATAAACAACACTCCCTTTTTTAATTCCACTAAATTTAATACATTGTGTTGGAAGCTGTTCAGGAAAAGTTGCTGGATGATCGGCTCTTGCATTTTTTCTGTAGTTATGACCTTTTTCTACACCCACTTGCTTTGACAATCTGCTTGTTGGCACATAAGGAATGTACCACGCATTCCCGATACATTTTTTCTTTTCAGGGATATATGGTTTTTCTTTAAGGTTTTTTTTTAATTCTTCAAAAAAAAATTCCTTTTCTTTTTTAGAAGCATTAGCGAGAACATCTTTATAGTTAGAGTATTTCATTCTCTTTGCAATTTTTCTTCTTGTTATTGCGATGTATCTACCCTCACTATATAACTCTGGGTAAAGAGGATGAGTTTTATTTCTATGACCAATACTTAACCTATCAACTTGAACATTACCTTTTTTTGTAAAATGAAAAATACTCTCAGTAGTAGCACTTGCATACCTGCTCGATGTTATTGGTTTATAAATACCATGACTTGTATCATTCACCTTAATATGTTTTACCCAAGTAAAATGATTTTGTAATACGAATTCTTTTCTAAATACTTGAGCAACATCCATTGCTACAAATGGATCAGTGTTGGAATAACCCATATTAAGAAAAATTTGACCTTGGTCTTTTAATATTCTTTTTAATCCTTTAGAAACATCTCCTAACCACTCTAAATATTTTTTTCTGGGTATATCATCATTATAATTTGCATATTTTATTCTAAGATTATATGGAGGAGATGTTATTACACAGTCAACCGTTTTTGGTTTCTGCGAATTCATCCATTTTATACAATCTTTTTTTACTATTGAATATTTTTGTTTATCCATTCAATGACTTCTAATGAGTTTCCAGCAAATATTCTTTTATCATTCTTTATAATATTTGAAAGTTTCTTAGTACGATCGTTAGCCCATTTTCCATCAAGCTGTGCATAAAAATAAACGTTATCATCCTTGCTATCACAATAATCATTGCTCTCTTTTAAAAAACCTTTCACATCATTCCATTGACTATCTTGAGCACCTCCTGCTTCAAAAATATATTTCAAAGTACCTAAAAAAATTTTTTCTGACTTTTTAAAATTATCTAGACTAAAATTTTTTTGAATGACAACGCAGTCTATATTTTTACACCGACTTCTTCCTTTGATGTCTGAAATTTCTCCGTGATCCAAATATTTTGAACCATTGCCTGAGGAGGGAAACTTATGACAAAAATATTCATTAGCTAAAAACTCATTAATCATTTTTACTTGTTCTTTTTCGTGAACTTGTTGTTTACCAGGGTCAGTGCATAAATGAATTTTGACTTCTTGAGGACAATTTAAGTAATTATTTATATGTTTTTTTAATATTTGAGGATTAACAACTTGGTATTGATTATCTTCACTTTCGAAATATTGCAAAAGATTCGCTCTTCTGATTTCACTAGTGAAAGATTTGAGATGGTCATTTAATTCACTTAGAGGCCAATCTAAATTAGGATATTTTTCTTTGTTAACCTTATTGCTATAAACTGAATATTTGTCTGATCCTTTACGCAAAGTAAAATCATTGTCGTCTATAGATAATAAAAATTTCCAAATTTTTTCATCAAGTTCTAAATTTTCTCTTCTTTTTTTATTAAGAGCTTTGTAAATTCTAAGATTTGGATCCATAATTAATTATATTTATTAGTTTTTCATAAAATTAAACGTTATTAAATAAAAACACAGTGTATAATTTCGAATTACTTTGCGTATTTATTAACCAGTTTGCTTATATACTTTGCGTCTTGAACTGAAACTTTATGATGAAGGGGTAATACTAAATATCTATTTTCTAAGTAATCCATATTAGGAAACTTTTTACCTTTAACAAATTTTTTAAATATTGAATATTTGTCATTTCTAAAATGGACCTGATTTGTTTCGATATTATACTCTCTCAACTTTTTTTGAACAAAATCTTTATTTCTAACGTTTATAGTAAACAACCACGCTCCATGAGTTTTTTTCTTGTCATAGTCATGAATACATTTAACTTTTTTATTTTTTTCAAATTCTTTTAGGTAAGTTTTATAAATTTTTTTTCTATGATTAATTATAAAATTAAACTCTTTAAGTGAGTCAGAGCCCATAGTAGCCGCAATATCAGTCATTTGATACTTATATCCTACTTCGTGTACATCGTTTTTCCAAGTTCCTTTTTGTTTACCTTTTCTATCAATACCAAACCATCTAATTCTTTTTGCTTTATCCTCTAATTTTTTATTTTTAATTGTTAACATTCCACCATCTCCTGTCGTAAAATGTTTAATAGCTTGAAAACTAAATGTTGTAAAATCACTTATGTTCCCAATTGATTTACCTTTGTATTTTGCTCCAATAGCGTGAGCGGCATCTTCAATTAAAACTAATTTGTTTTTTTTTGCAATTTTTTTTAAGGAATCCATTTCGCAAGGCAGTCCTCCATAATGAACACAAATTAAAGCTTTAGTTTTTTTTGTTATTAATTTCTCAACACTTTTAACTGATATGTTCATTGTATCTCTATCAATATCTGCAAATTTTATTTTTATACCCATGTAAAGCAAAGGAATGTTAGTAGCTGTACAAGTAAATACTGTTGAAATTACCTCGTCTCCTTTTTTTAGTCCCGCTAAAATATATGCTAAATGGAGAGAGTCTGTCCCTGAGCCAGTTGCAATAGCGCACTGATCTTTCGCAAATTTTTTTTGAAAATCATTTTCAAATTTATCAACCGCAGGCCCTTGACCCAGCCATCTACCAGCTAATTTTTTTTTGATATTAGCTGCGGATTTTTTTGAAACATATGGATAAAAAAGTAATACACCTTTACTTTTTTCTTTCATTATTGGCAATTCTTTAAATGACATAAATACTTAATAACACATTAAGAAATTTTTAGAAGGCTTTTATTATTCTTAAGTATTTTTTTTAATTTATTAATGCTCATAGACATATTTTTTTTGTATCTGACTCCTGTGACATTTTTTGCTAATATTTTTTTTACCTTAGGATTAGTTTTTTTTGCAAATTCGTAGACTGTCTGAATAGGGCCTCCAACATTTATAACCCCTTTATAATTTAATATTTTTGGTAAAATATTAACTATCTTTTCTTGAAATATAAAATTAAGGTAAACGTCTGATAAAGCAAATTTATGCACAAAAGGTCTCTCTGTCATACAGACTCTTAGAATTAAGGAATTTTTAAGCATATGGACTGCTGCCTCTGCCCCAAGTTTTGACCAAGCGTAATTGGTACTCGGTAATAGACTGTCCGTTTCTTTATAATTTCCTTTTGTGCCTGGATAAACATAGCTAGTGGAAAAGAATATTAATTTAATGTTATATTTTTTACAAACTATAGCTAAATTACTTGTAGCAATAATATTTAAAAGAATACTTTTTTCTGGATTTTTGTTGTGAACTTCTAAGGGCCTAGATAATCCAGCCAGATGAACAATTTTTCCGGGTTTAATTTTTCTTACACATTTTTCAATCGAGGACAACTTTGTAATATCCATTTCTTTCTTCGATGGAAAAAGAAAATTTTTTATTTTTTTCTTAATTAAAAGTTTACCGAATCTACCAGAGCCTCCAGTAACTAAAACTTTATTTTTTTTCAAATAAGAGGTCATACATATCAATATTTTTATATTTCTTTAAATTTTTAAAATTTATAAATTTAATTACACGATTATTTGTTAGAGAGACAAGGTTAAATCCATATTTGTTTATAAATTTAGTGAATCTATAATAATTAATTAGGTACAAGTAGTTTAAATTATTAGACAAGTTTAATTGCTTTAAAATTATTTCATCTTTAAGTTGTTTATCAAAATGAAAGGGAGTCTGACTTATGATTAAAAATTTTGATTTTTTTAAAATTTTTTTTAATGTATCCTTATAATTATTTATATATTGAAGTGATCCACCAAAATAAACAAAATCAAAACTATATGATTTTTTTTGAAAATCTTTAATTATTTCTAAATTTTTAATTTTTTCACTCTTTTTAATTTTTTCGGCTATTGAATTATAATCTTTTTGATCGTGGTAAAAGTATTTAATTGATTTTAAATTTTTTGATAAATACCCAAAGAGTTCCAAATTACCCGCTCCAAAATCTAAAAATGTAATTTGTTTTCTCTTATATTTTTCACTTATTCTTATTAAATCTAAAATATGAGAATAAGAAATAAAAGGTCTTACGTTTGAAGACTTTATTTTCTTAAATTTATCTAACTCACTTTCAAAATTAGCATTAATTGGATGGTTTAAAAGTGGCAATTCTTTTAAATCAGTTTCTACAAAAAAAATTTTGAAATACTTAAAAATCTTAAAACCAATGTACTTATGTAGTTTATTATAAATATTTAGTTTCAATAAAAAGTTAAGAATTAGTCTCATATAGCTATTTTATTCTTATTTGTATCATAAAAAAAAATTGGCCAGGTTTTTGGTTTTGTGTATTTTTTGAACCAAAACGAGATATATCTCTCAGCCAAAAATGCGTATAGTCTTTTTTGACCATAACCCTCCAAATCAAACCCAAATATCTTTTCGCATTCAAAAAGCCAATTAAATACAGAGGAAAAATAATCATTCATAATTTTTTTTGATCTACAGAAAAATAAATTTTCCCTATTAAAAGAACGCTCTTGATTAACAAAATCTTTAAAATCATTCCTATCCGCCTGATTTAAAACATCAATAGCCTTATCTAATATATTTTGACCGTGAAAAACATCAAAGTGAAGTTTAATGTTTCTATTTTTTTTAAAGAAAAATTTAGGGTTTTTTAAAAAAATTTTCTTACCATGCTTTAGAATTTTGCTAAATTTCCAATTATCAATAAAAATTTCTTCTCCAAGTATCACATTTGAATCTGCCCATTCATTTGGAATATTTTTTAGTATGTGATCGCTGAAATTTTTCTGATTTATTTGCTTGCTTATTTCATCCGAAGAAAATTTATTACTATTACTCCAATGATATCTATATCCTGCAAAACCTATCCAAGTATTATCATCTATTTCCTTAAGTACATTTTTCCAAAACCAATAATAAAAAGTGTATTCTCCATAAAATGGATTTTTCTGAGAAATATTGATGTTCTCATTATCCTTGACCCACTGATTGGAAAAATGATTTTTACCTAGACCTACAGGGATATAATTTAATTTTTTAAGATTTTCTAAATGATGTTCGTGCAAACACATGCAATATATTTTTGGGTTTTGCATAAAAAATAATATTAAACTAAAAATTTTTTAAGATATTTTGAATAATTACAATTGCCATAAAAATTAATAGCTTCCTTTATATTTTTTTTATTTATCCAATGGTTATTAAAAGCTATTTCTTCCAAGCAAGCAATTTTAAGCCCTTGTCGATTTTCAATTGCAGAAACAAAGTTTGAGGTATTATAAAAATCCTCTATATTTCCTGTATCCAACCACGCTCCACCTCTTCCAATGAATTCAGCTTTGAGATTACCTTTTTTTCTATACTTATTTAATAAATCAACTATTTCCAATTCTTTCCTTTTAGACGGTTTCAAAGTTTTGCTTAAACTGATAACTCTATTATCAAAAAAATACATTCCAGTTATTGCTAAATTTGAATTAGTTTTTTTTGGTTTCTCAACTATTTTAATTATCTTATTTTTTTTATTTATAGTGGCCACCCCATATAATGACGGATTATTTACTGGATGTAAAAAAACTTGTGCTCCACTTTTTAATTTTACAGAATTTTTTAATCTCGTTGAAAGATTTTGCCCATAAAAAAAATTATCACCTAAAATTAATGCAATGTTGTCAGAGCCAATAAAATCTTCTCCAATTATGAAAGCCTCAGGAAGTCCACCTGGTTTATTTTGTTCCTTATATTGAATTTTAATTCCTAAATTATTTTTTATTGGCAATATTTTTTTAAATTGACTTAGCTGTCCTTTATTAACTATTATTAAAATATTTCTTATACCAGCCAACAACAATACAGATAATGGATAATAAATTAAGGGCTTGTCATATAATGGTAAAAGTTGCTTGTTTACAGCTTTAGTTAAAGGGCTCATTCTTGAACCTGTGCCTCCAGCTAAAATTATACCTTTTTTTATCATATTCTTAGTCCAATTCTATGTTCGAACGTTTTTTTGGAAATTTTATTTAAAAATTTTTTATTTTTTAGATACCAAATAATTGTTTCTTTTATGCCTTTTTCAAAATTTATTTTTGGTTTCCAACTAAGCTTCCTAAATATTTTTTTGTTATCCAAAGCATACCTAAAGTCGTGGCCAGGCCTATCTTTTACAAATCGAATTTTAGTTTTTTTCCCGATCCTTATTCTCATAGACTTGCAAATTTTTAGAATTTTTTTCACTAAATCTATATTTCTCATATTTACATTTGTTCCGACATTATAACTCTCACCTGACTTACCTTTTAAATATAGCGTGAATAAGGCTCTACAATGGTCTTCAACATGTATCCATTCTCGTGAATTAAGCCCTTTAGCATAAACAGGTAATTCTTTATTATTAAAAATATTTGAAATCATTTTTGGTATTAACTTTTCAGGAAATTGATAAGGGCCATAATTATTACAACAGTTTGATATGACTGCATTTAACTTATATGTTCTAATATAAGATTTTACCAAATGATCTGCACTAGCTTTTGAAGCTGAATATGGCGAACTAGGTTCGTATCTATGTAATTCATTCGATCTTTGATTTCCTTTAATATCACCGTAAACTTCATCGGTAGAAATATGAATAAGTTTTATATTTAAGTTTTTACGTTTTAGAAACCTCAAACTTTCAAGCAAGTTGAAAGTTCCATTTATATTAGTTTGGATAAAATTTTTTGGACCATCGATAGACCTATCGACATGAGTTTCTGCAGCTAAATTAAAAATTGCTTTGGGTTTTAGTTTTTTAAGTAAATTAATTAATTTGTTTTTATTATTTATATCAATTTTAAATAACTTGTAATTTTTCTTGTTTCTAATTTTATCATCATATTTGTTTGATGCATATGTGAGTTTATCTATATTAATTACAAAAAAATTTTTTTTTATTAAGTAATTTACTAAATTAGTGCCTATAAAACCTGATCCACCTGTTACAATGATTTTTTTCATATTCTTTAACGAATTATATGACTAATGTGTTAAATTAGTAAAAGAATTATCTTATAAAATCAAATATTATTATCAAATGGAATCAAATGAACTTACAGTAGTTATAGTGACATTTAAAAGTGAAGAAAAAATTTTTTCATGCATAAATTCAATTCCAAGCGAAATAAGGGTTATAGTAGTAGAGAATTCGAACAATATAACATTCAAAGAAGAAATCGAAAAAAAATACTCCAATGTGCAATGTATTCTATCTGGCGACAATAAAGGATACGCAGTTGCTAACAACATAGGTTTAAAGAATGTAGAAACAAAATTTGCATTAGTTTTGAATCCGGACACTACTCTTAATAAGGATAGTATCAGCAGTTTTTTTAAATCTATTAATGAAGTTAATGATTTTTGGTTAATAGGACCATCAAATCATCAATATTTAAATTATGATTTTAAAAATGATCAAATGCTTGAGGTGGAAAATTTAAAAGGTTTTGCAATTTTCTTTAATTTAAAAAAATTTAATAAAGAATTCTTTGATGAAAATTTTTTTCTCTTTTTTGAGGAAATTGATTTATGTAAAACAGTAAGAAAAAAAGGAGGTAAAATTTTTGTTCACAAAAATTTATTAATAAATCATGAAGGTTCTAGTTCGGTGAGAAAAAATAAAAGATTAGAATTAGAAAAAAATAGAAATTGGCACTGGATGTGGTCTACGTTTTATTTTCACAAAAAATATCGTGGTTTTTTGATAGCACTTTTAATTATTCTACCAAGTTTTCTATCTTCAATTATCAGAACAATTTTTTACCAGATTTTATTTAATAAAGAAAAAAGAGATATTTATTTTTGTAGAATGAGTGGAATTATAAATTCAGTAGCTGGCCGGAAATCTTGGTATAGGCCATCATTAGATTGATTTCTCAATGTCTAAGAGATAATAATTCTTTATGAAAAGAAAAAACATTATCATTACCGGTGGGGCAGGATTTGTTGGGACTAACCTCATTAAATATTTACTTATAAAAACTAATTTTAATTTAATAAGTATAGATGATTATTCTTCTGGCACTAAAAAAAATCATATCAATAATAAAAGAGTTAAATACATCAAAGGTAGCACTTTAGATATTTCAAAATTAATTAAAAATCCTAAGCAAGTGAAAACAGTTTTTCATTTTGGAGAATTTGCAAGAATTTACCAAAGCTTTTCTAAAATGAATCAATGTCTTGCTTCCAATTCAATTGGTTCAAACTCAGTTTTTAACTTCTGCCTAAAAAATAAGATTAAATTAATTTATTCAGCAACTTCTGCTTCACTAGGAAATATGGGTAGAGATAAAAATCTCTCGCCATATGCTTTTTCTAAAGCAAAAAATTTAGAATTATTAGAAAACCTAAAAAAATGGTTTAAATTTAAATATGAAGTAATTTATTTTTATAATGTTTACGGCCCACATCAAATTTGTAAGGGCTCTATGTCAACAGTTATCGGTATTTTTGAAGATCACTATAAAAGAAAAAAGGCCTTGCCAGTTGTTAGGCCAGGAACCCAATCGAGAAGATTTACACATATTGATGATACAATTAAAGTTTGTTATCTGGCATGGAAAAAAAATTTGTGCAGGCATTACAGTATTTCAAATAAAAAATCTTATACAATTATAGAA
>CACNFS010000004.1 GCA_902619835.1 uncultured Pelagibacteraceae bacterium
ATTTATCTTCAATCATTGTTTTATGTCTATTTTCCATTTGCCAAGATTGAGCTGCACCTTTTGAAATTACTTCAATCACATCATGCATATTTAATCCTGCATTCATTCCAAAATTTATTGCTTCAGATAATCCTTGTACTAAGCCTGCAATACAAATTTGATTTACCATCTTCGTTAACTGACCGCTGCCTGATGGACCAAGAAGTTTTATCTTTTTACTATAGCAATCAATAACTGGTTCAGCCTTTTTGTACGGAGCTTCATCTCCTCCAACCATCACAGTTAAAATTCCACCTTCAGCTCCAGCTTGTCCACCTGAAATAGGTGCATCCAAGAAATCAAAACCTTTTGATTTTGCCTCTTTGTAAAGTTCTCTAGCAATATTTGCAGATGCAGTAGTATTATCTACGTAGATCGCACCTTTTTTTGCGGTTTTAAATAAACCTTTCTCACCTAAAGTCACCTCTCTTAAATCATTATCGTTTCCAACACATGTAAAAATAAAATCACAGTCTTTCGCAGCATCCATTGGAGTATCTGCTGTTTTACCTTTGTATTCTTTAACCCATTTTTCTGCTTTAGCTTTAGTTCTATTATAAACAGTTACATCGTGGCCACCTTTTGATATATAACCTGCCATGGGAAAGCCCATTACACCCAAACCTATGAAAGCAACTTTACAACTCATAAATGATTAACCTATCAATAAATAAAAAAGTAATAATATTCGGGTTTATATTTACATTTTTTTCAAGCTTTGGACAGAGCTTTTTTTTGGGATTGTTTAACGCACCAATAAGAAATGAACTAGGTATTTCCCACGGACAATTTGGAAATATTTATGCAACAGCAACAATTTTTTCTAGCCTTTTACTTATATGGGTTGGAAAGAAAATCGATGAGTATCAAATAATTTATTATTCTTTTTTTGTCATTTTTTTGTTATTTTTTTCAACTTTATTTTTTTCTTTTATCAATAGTATTATTTTTTTATCCATTGGTATATTTTTAATGAGATTTTCTGGCCAAGGGTTAATGAGCCATACTTCTACGACTACAATCTCAAGATTTTTTGAGAGGTCTAGAGGAAAAGCTCTAAGCACAATTTGGTTTGGATTGTCATCTGCAGAATTCATTTTACCAGTATTAGTAACTTACTTGTTTGTAATTTATTCTTGGAGATCAGTTTGGCAAGGAATAGCAATTATTATAATTATATTTTTGCCATTTGTTGTTTTATATACAATCAAAAAAATTAAATTAGATTCTAGAGAAAAAGATTTAGATTCTAAAAAAATTTTTAAAATTAAAAGCTGGAATAGAAAAGAAGTAATTAAAGATTATAGATTTTATATTGTTTCACTTAATATGCTCGCGATGCCTTGGATAGCCACTGGTGTATTCGTTTATCAGTCATTTATTTCAGACTCTAAAATGTGGAATATTTACACAATACCAAAAGCATTTATGGTTTATTCATTAGCTTCTATAGTAACTTTATTTTTCTCGGGTTTTTTAGTTGACAAATTTACAAGTAGAAAATTAATCCCAATTATGAATGTACCTCTGTTAATAGCTATGTTTGTATTATTTTATTATCAACATGAAATGTCAGCATTTGTTTTTTTAGGTTTAGTAGGTATTTCAAATGGATTAGCTAACGTGCTCGGGTCATCTACTTGGGCAGAAATATATGGAGTAAAATTTATTGGATCTATCAAAGCTTTGACTACAGCTTTTATGGTTTTTTCAACTGCTTTTGGAACAGCAGTATTTGGTTTAATGATTGATAATGGCTTTTCAATTGAAAATATTGCTTTTGTATCAGGTATATACATAGTTATTTCGTTATTTCTTTTAATATTAATAAGAAATAAGCTTGAACCTATTAAGCTTAGAAAATAATTGATTTCTTAAGATTATTTGAATATATACTCTGCATCATGGCAAGAATTACAGTAGAAGACTGTTTAGAAAAAGTTGATAATCAATACGATTTAGTTTTGTTAGCTAAAGAAAGAACAGTTCAATTAAACGCTGGCGCTCCAATGTTAGTTGAAGAAGATAATGACAAACGAACAATTATATCATTAAGAGAAATAGGAGACGGCAAAATAGATGTTAAAGAAGTCGAGGCTAGTGCAATTAAAAGATTAAGAAAAGAACCAGATGAGACCGAGGAACAAGAGGAAATTGAAGAGGAAACTAACGATGATTTTGAAAATTTATATAAAGGTCAGGTTTCTAAAAGCGGTGTAGCTATATTACCATCAAAAAGAACAAGAAGAATTCCTGAAGTTAAAAAACCAAGTTTAGCTGACGAAGCCCTTTCAGAGCTAAAAGAAGAGCAACCAAAAATAAAAGAGGAAAACTTAGACACAGAGGAAGCTCCTCTCGAACTAAGTGAAGAAGTTTCAGCAGAAGAAGAAAACAAATCAGAGTAAATTATGAAGAAAACTGTTTCAGTTGCGCCTATGATGGATTGCACTGATAAGCACGAAATTTATTTTTTAAGTCTTATAAGCAAAAACATTCATCTGTACACTGAGATGATTGTTGCTAACGCAATTATAAGAGGAGATAGAACTAAATTGCTTTCATTTAAAAAAATAAATAATCCTGTAACACTTCAAGTCGGCGGATCAGATCCTAGAGAGTTAGCCGAAGCATGCAAGATTTCTGAAGACTACGGATATAAAGAAATAAATTTAAATTTAGGTTGTCCAAGTAAAAAAGTACAAAAAAATAAATTTGGCGCATGTTTAATGCAAGAACCAGATCTTGTAGCTAAATGTATTGAAGCAATGACTAAAGCAACTAAATTACCTGTAACAATAAAAACTAGAATTGGATACAACGATGTAGAAAATTTCAAATTCTTAAAATCTTTTATTCAAACTACTAAGGATGCAGGCTCAAAAAAATTCATTATTCATGCAAGAAAAGCTTTACTCAAAAAACTCACTCCAAAAGAAAATTTAAATATTCCACCTTTGAAATATGATTTTGTTTATAAATTGAAAGATTATTTTAAAGGTGATGAGATAATTATTAATGGAGGAGTAAAAACAACAGAAGAAATTAAAAAACACTTAACAAAAGTAGACGGTGTTATGATTGGCAGAGCTATTTATCACTCACCTTATTTTTTAGCAGATATTGAAAAAGAAATTTTTAAAAATAAAAATGTACCAACAAGAACTGAAGTTATGGAAAATTTAATTCCTTATATTCAAGAACAAACATCAAAAGGTGCACAGTTAAACCATATTATGAGACATACGGTAGGTTTGTTTCATGGACAAAATGGATCAAAAACTTGGAAACAATATCTTTCTAAAAATATGTGCATAAGAGATGCAGATTTGCAAAAAGTGAATCATATTATGGATCAAGTAAGAAAAAATAATCCTGTTTCTTTAGAGAGATAGTTTTGGATATCCTTTCTCAATCAGATATAATTTATTTAGTTTTAATAATGATTGCTACAGCAATACCTGCAGGGTTTGCTGCTGGATTATTTGGTATCGGGGGAGGGTTAGTAACAGTCCCTATATTGTTTTATATATTTAGCTTTTCCGGAATAGAAACGGCTTATGTCATGCATTTAGCAGTAGGAACCTCATTTGGAATTATTATACCTACCTCAACAGTTTCCGTACTAACCCACCATCAACATAAAGCTGTAGATTTTAGTATTGTTAAAGGTTTTGGGTTTTTTGTTGCTACTGGAGTAATTCTAGGAACAATTTTCGCTGCAAGCTTGGAAACAAAACCTTTGATACTATTTTTTACAATTATTGTTTATGTTCTAGCGTTTTACTTACTATTCTTAAAAGAAAAAGAAACAAATATAGAAATCAAAATAGGATTATTTTCGAAAGCAATTTCAGGAATTGTAAGCGGTTTTATTTCTGCACCAATGGGCATTGGTGGAGCCGTGATGAATGTTCCAATTTTAAAATTTTTTGGTTATCCAATAAATAAAGCCATTGGAAGTGCGGCTGCGATTGGGTTTATTATTGCTTTATTTGGTGCAGGGGGTTTTTTAATTTCAGGCTCATACTTGGAGGCTAATTTACCTTTAAGCATTGGTTTTTTGAATATTCCAGCCTTTTTAGTTTTTTTTCCTATTACTGCCTACATGGCGAGACTTGGAGCAAAAGCTAGCCATAGGGTTGATAAAATGAGAATGACTAAATATTTTGGATTGTTCCTTATAGTTATTGGAACCAGATTCTTGTACGAATATTTTAAACTTTAGATTTTTTGATCGTAGTCTCCGATCTTTCCAGTTTTTTGCAAAAGATCATCTATAAATTCAAAAATTTTTTTCTTACTTTCATTTGATTTAGTACTTTCGGTCACAACCACTAAAGATGGTTTATTAGATGATGCTCTTATTAAGCCCCATGATCCATCCTCAAGAGAAAATCTCACACCATTAACTGTCAATACTTCAGAAATACTTTGATTATCGATCTTGATACCTTCATCTTTTAATTTCTTGACCTCGTTTACCATTTCATCAACTACTTTATATTTCTCCTCATCTTTACAATAAGGAGCCATTGTTGGGGTTTGATAAGTTACAGGTAGAGATTTAATAATTTCACTCATTTTTTTATTTTGATCTCCGATAAGGCGGCAAACTTGTATTGCTGAATTAATCCCATCATCATATCCATAACCCAAAGGTTGATTAAAGAAAAAATGCCCACTCTTTTCAAATCCTGCCAATGCTTTTTCCTTATTAACTTTCCTTTTAATGTGCGAATGTCCAGTTTTCCAATATATAGTTTTACATCCATTTTCTTTCAAGATTTTATCATTTTTAAATAGTCCAGTTGATTTTACGTCGACGATAAATTTTGAATTTTTATGTTTACTTGAAAGATTTCTTGCTATCAGTAATCCAATTTTATCTGAGAATATTTCATTTCCTTGATCATCTATTACTCCACATCTATCTCCATCTCCATCAAAACCAAATCCAATATCAGCTTTATTATCTTTCACAGCATTAGCTATAGCATTTAGCATTTCAAGATCTTCAGGATTTGGATTATATTTTGGAAAGGACCAATCTAAATTACAATCTAATTCTATGACTTCGCATCCAATACCTTTTAAAATTTCTGGTGCAAATATTCCTGCTGTACCGTTGCCACAAGCAACCACAGCTTTTATCTTTTTATTTAATTTGTTTTTAATTAGATCTTGAATATATACTTTTTTAAAATCATCAATTTTTTTTAATGATCCTTTTCCATCTAAAAAATTGTTACTCAAAGTAATATCTTTTAAGTTTGCCATTTCCTCAGGCGCATGTGTCAAGCCTTTTTGAATACCCATTTTTACTCCTGTCCAACCATTCTCATTATGACTTGCAGTTATCATAGCTATGGCATCTGAGTTTAAATTAAACTGAGCAAAATAAACCATTGGAGAAAGAGACAATCCTACATCCTCAACATTGCATCCAGTTGAAATTAAACCATCTGTAAGAGCTTTTTTAATTTTTTCACTATAAGATCTATAATCATGACCAACAATTACCCTTGGATTTTTTATTTTAGTGCTTTGAATAATTTGAGTTCCAAGGCCTTTGCCTAAATTAGTGATTCCCTCAATATCGATGTCTTTTTCATAGATCCATCTCGCATCATACTCTCTAAAACCATTTGGATTGATTTTCATTAGCTATAAATACTAAAGAATATAGACATTTGTTATTAAATGTTTATTAACAAAACTTTCCACTTGCAAAATTAATAAGATGTTCCTATAATGTTCTATTGATTTAGATGTTATATAGTATATTAACATATCTGTAACACAACATGTAGTTGTTTTGTTAACAAATCGAGTAAAAACAAGGAAAATATGAATAAAAGTGTATCATTGGCAATAGAGAAAGCTGTCGACTCTTTAAGCCAAAAAAACCAAAACGAACTAAAGAACAGCGGGCCCAAAAAGCCTGATTTGTTTTCTTTATCAGGAGAGACTGAGTTATTTCAAAACGAGAAAGGTATAACTATCAAGATAGATAGATCGAGAGATGAAAATTTAACAGACTTTGGTAGAGCTACACTTACGGATAGATATTTAGGTCAGAACGAAAGTTTTCAAGATTTATTTGCAAGAGTTGCAAGCGTTTATGCTGATGATAACTTACACGCACAAAGAATTTATAACTACATAAGTAATTTATGGTTTATGCCAGCCACACCTGTTTTATCTAATGGCGGTACAGAGAGAGGACTACCAATTTCATGTTTTCTAAACGAAGCTAGCGACAGTCTAGAAGGAATTACAAATCTTTGGGAGGAAAATGTTTGGCTTGCAGCCAGAGGCGGTGGTATCGGCAGCTATTGGGGCAATCTAAGATCTATTGGAGAAAAAATTGGAAAGGTTGGAAAAACTTCTGGAATAATTCCATTTATTAAAGTAATGGACTCTTTAACTTTGGCAATAAGTCAAGGCTCTTTAAGAAGAGGCTCAGCCGCTTGTTATTTACAAATTGATCATCCTGAAATCGAAGAGTTTATCGAAATGAGAAGGCCGACTGGCGGAGACGTGAATAGAAGATCTTTAAATTTACACCATGGTGTTTTAGTAACTGATGAATTTATGAGAGCTGTAGAAACAGGTGGCCAATGGGCATTAAGAAGTCCTTATGATGGATCTGTTCAACAAACTATACCAGCAAGAAATTTATGGATAAGATTATTAACTGCAAGAATTGAAACAGGAGAACCTTATATTGTTTATATTGATACGGTTAACAGACAAATTCCACAACACCACAAGCTTGCAGGATTAAAAGTTAAAACTTCTAATCTTTGTAGTGAAATCACTTTACCAACTGGAATAGATAATGAGGGGAATCAAAGAACAGCTGTTTGTTGTCTATCGTCATTAAATTTGGATACATATGATCAGTGGAAAGATGATCAACAGTTTGTGGAAGATGTAATGAGATTTTTAGACAATGTTATGAGTGATTTTATCAATAGAGCCCCAAATGAATTTACTCATGCAAAATACTCAGCGATGAGAGAGAGAAGTGTTGGTCTTGGAGTTATGGGGTTACATTCATATTTCCAACAGAAAAACATCCCATTTGGATCAGTAATGAGCAAAGTGTGGAACAAAAAAATATTCCAAAACATTCAAGAGAAGGTTGACGAAGCATCAAAGACTTTAGCTGACGAAAGAGGATCATGCCCTGATGCAGCAGAATATGGAATGAAGGAGAGATTTTCAAACAAAACTGCAATTGCTCCAACAGCCTCTATCTCAATTATTTGCGGTGGGTCTTCTCCAGGGATAGAACCAATCGCTGCTAATAGCTATACTCATAAAACGCTATCAGGTTCTTTTAATGTAAGAAATAAATATTTAAAAAAGATACTTCAAAAATATAATAAGGATACAGATGAAGTATGGTCAACTATAACAACAAATCAAGGATCCGTATCACATTTAAATTTTTTAACAGCAAATGAAAAAGATACATTCAAAACTGCTTTTGAAATCGATCAAAGATGGATTATTGAACTTGGTGCAGATAGAACTCCGCATATATCACAAGCACAGTCAGTAAATATCTTTGTTCCAGCAGATATACATAAGAAAGAACTTCACGATATTCATTTTCAAGCATGGAAAAAAGGTCTGAAAAGCCTTTATTACTGTAGATCCAAATCAATCCAGAGAGCTGAAAATGTAAACAATGGGTCTTCAACAGATGTGACAAAAAATGTTTACTCTGGAAAACAAGAATCAAATAAAGAAAGCAATAACTATGAGGAGTGTTTATCATGTCAGTAGCAGAAAAAACTAAACCAACAATAATTCAGCCTAATAAAATGGGTTTATTAGTAGAAAACCCAGTTTACAAACCATTTAGATATCCATGGTGTTACGATGCCTGGTTAACTCAACAAAGAATTCATTGGCTACCTGAAGAAGTGCCACTAGGAGATGATGTAAGAGATTGGCAAAAAAACTTGTCAGTTGAAGAAAAAAATCTTTTAACTCACATCTTTAGATTTTTTACCCAAGCCGATGTAGAAGTAAATAACTGTTATTTAAGACATTACACAACAGTATTTAAACCAACAGAAGTTTTAATGATGATGACGGCATTTGCTGCAATGGAAACCGTTCACATTGCTGCTTACTCTCATCTGTTAGATACTATTGGGATGCCAGAAACAGAATATTCAGCATTTTTACAGTATAAAGAAATGAAAGATAAATACGATTACATGCAAGGCTTTGATGTTAAGTCAAAACATAACATAGCAATGACAATGGCTGTATTTTCTGCTTTCACAGAAGGTTTACAATTGTTTGCAAGTTTCGCAATTTTATTGAATTTCCCTAGGTTTAATAAAATGAAAGGGATGGGCCAAATAGTTACTTGGTCAGTTAGAGATGAAACTTTACACTGTAATTCAATGATTAGACTCTTCAGAGATTTCGTAAAAGAGGAACCGCAAATTTGGAATGATAAATTAAAAAATGAAATCTATGAAGCGTGCAAAACTATTGTCCATCACGAAGATGCTTTTATTGATCTAGCTTTTCAAATGGGTCCAATGCAAGGTTTAACTGCAGACGAAGTTAAACAATACATTAGATTTATTGGTAATAGAAGATTAGAGCAATTAGGTTTAAATCCTATTTACGATGTTAAGAAAAATCCATTAACATGGTTGGATACAATGCTTAACGGAGTAGAGCACATGAACTTTTTTGAAGGTAGAGCTACAGAATATTCTAAAGCTTCTACAAAAGGTACATGGGGTGAGGTTTTTGCTTAAAGATTATTTTTCCCAATCAAATTTCGGAAAAGTATCAAACATCTGAAGAACTTTATCAGACCATTGATTACAAATTTTTTTATAATCTTCATCAGATGTATTTAAACATTTAAGGTAAGATAATTTTTTTTGATCTTTTTTATAGACAGCAATATCAATTGGTGGGCCCACTGTTAAATCACTTTTGAGCGTGGAGTCCATAGAGATTAATGCACATCTAGATGCATCTCCTATTGAAACATTAGGAGTTATAACTCTATCGAGTATGGGCTTACCATACTTTACTTCACCAATTACCAAGTAAGGTTTACTATCAGCTGGTCTTATATAATTTCCTTGAGGATAAACTAAGTACAGTTCTAAATCTTGGCCTCTTATTTGCCCTCCAATAATAAATGTAGCTCCTAAAACAAGGCTATCAGTGTTCACTCCGTCTGGAGATGAATGTTTAATCGTAAGTTTTCCTACATATGAAGCTATTTGCTCAAAATCTTTACATTTATTAAGATTTAAGGCGGAATTTTCTTTAATATCTTTTTCAATGGATTTAAAAACTGCCTGAGATGTTGCCAAATTTCCTGAAGTAACAATCACAACTGTTCTATCACCAATATCATAAGTAAGCATCTTAGAATAAATGTTTACATTATCTAAACCAGCGTTTGTTCTAGAGTCAGATGCCAAGACAACACCTTCATTTGTCTTAATACCTATACAATATGTCATGGTGAATTCTTATTTAAAAAACAGTAAATATTCAATTCTTAATTATCATAGCTATTATCGAATTTGTGCATTTGATAAAGCCAATAAACTATTAAGAATTATAATATGGTTAATTTGTGGAAAAAGTACGATTCTAAAAAAACTTATGATGAGTATCTAAACTCTGATCATAAGTTGCGTAGTCAAGCTGTAATTATCTCTCACATTTTAGAGAGACATGGCATCAAAAAATTAAACGAAATTGAAAAGAACTGTGCAAGCACAATTAACGCAAGGGGAATAAATTTTCGAGTTTATTCGTCAGGAAAAAAACTCCAAGAAAAAAAGTGGCCTTTAGATATCATTCCGCGAATTATTTTAAAAAAAGATTGGGCTAAGGTTTCAAAGGGATTGCTTCAAAGGGTAAAAGCTCTCAACCTTTTTATAGACGATGTTTATAACGATAGAAAAATATTTAAAGATAATATTATTCCCGAAGATTTAGTTTTTAATTCTCCATTTTATCTAAGAGAGTGCTATGGTTTTTCACCGAAATATAAAGCTTGGTCAAACATTTCAGGAATTGATTTAATAAGAAATATCAATGGTGAGTTTATGGTCCTAGAAGACAATTTAAGAGTTCCTTCAGGAGTTTCTTATATGCTTGAAAATCGAATGGTGATGAGAGATGTTTTTCCTGAATTATTTACAAAATATAAAGTTTCTTCAGTTCATCAATATCCAAATAAATTATATCACTGTATGCTTGAATGTGTCCCTCGAAAAACAAGAAACCCACATATGTGTGTGTTAACTCCAGGAAGGTATAACTCAGCTTACTTCGAACATAGATTTTTAGCGGAACAAATGGGTATCGCGCTTGTTGAAGGAAAAGATTTATTCGTTGAAAAAGATTTTGTTTATATGAAAACTGTAACAGGCCCTATGAAAGTTGATTGTATTTATAGAAGAATTGATGACAACTTCTTAGATCCAAAAGTTTTTTATAAACATTCTTTACTAGGAGTACCCGGTTTATTTAAATGTTGGCGTAAAGGTAATGTTGGTATTGTAAATGCACCAGGGACAGGAATAGCAGATGATAAAGCTATATATTCATATGTTGATAAAATGATTAAATTTTATTTAGATGAGGAACCAAAACTAAAACAAGTTCAAACCTTTCTGTGTAGAAAAAAAATTCATAAAGATCATGTTATCGAAAATATTTCTAAACTAGTCGTAAAACCTACAAATGGATCAGGCGGTAACGGAATATTGATTGGTCCTAAAGCCTCAAAGGAAGAGAGAGAAAATATGATTGATAAAATTAAATCTAAGCCAAGTGATTATATTGCTCAACCATTAGAAATTTTATCTACTACGCCAACAATATCAGAAGAAGGAATTGAACCAAGACATTTAGATCTCAGACCATTTGTCTTAACTGGTAAAAAATCTTGGGTTACAACAGGTGGACTTACTAGAGTAGCTCTAAAAAAAGGAAGCACGATCGTGAACAGCTCTCAAGGTGGTGGTTCTAAAGATACTTTAGTTATTGAAAGATAAATTTCCTAACAACCTTTAAATGAAGCGTACATACTCTGTAAAAGTTCTGAGTACATACCTTTGCCTTTATCTAAAGTTGCACCTAGAGGATCTAAAACACCGGTTTTAATTTTAGTGTCTTTTGCTATAGATTTTATAATAGCTGGGTTGAATTGAGGTTCAGAAAAAAGACAATTTACTTTCTCATGTTCTATTACCTCTCTTATTTCTGATAATTGTTCAGCTCCTGGTAAAACATCTGGATTTACTGTTAAAGCTCCAAGAACTTTAATACCAAATCTATTTTCAAAATATTGGTAAGCATCATGAAAAACTACAAATCTAAGATTTCCTTTTAGATCTCTTTTAATATTTTTTGTTAAATTATCTAATTCAGACTGAGCTTTTTTAGAATTAGCTTTATATTTTGAGCTGTTTTCAGGATCTAATTTAACTAATTGTTTTTCAATTTCTTTAACAATCACCTTAGCATTCATTGGATCTAACCAAACATGTGGATCATGTTCGCCGTGAGCATGTCCTTCATGTCCGTGATCATCATGTTTAGCTTTTTTATGACCATGATCATCATGTTTCTTATCTTTATGACCGTGTCCATGATCATCATGTTTTTTCTCTTTATGACCGTGTCCATGATCATCATGACCTTGAAATATATTTTTTTCTCTAAACTTAAGTTTTTTAACTCCACTCAAGTCCATTATTTCTACATTAACAGCCTTTTTAGCAATTGTATCTAAAGGTTTTTCTAAGAATGCCTCTAAATCTTCACCAACCCAAATTATTAGATCTGCATTTTCAATCATTTTTGCATGTGAAGGTTTTAGGTTAAATCCATGTGGTGAATTAAAACCGTCTACTATAAGATCTGGCTTTCCTACGCCATCCATGACGTAACTAGTGAGAGAGTGTATTGGTTTAATAGATGTTACCACCTTTACACCAGCATTTGCTGATGCTTTTAATCCGATAATTAAAAAGAAAGTAATTGCAAGCTTTAAAATTTTGTTTATCATTGTTATAATATAACGTTTGTTATAATATAACACTTTTTAAGTCAAGATTTAGAATGAATAAAAATAATAAAAAAACTCTAGTTAAAGTTGAAAAGGCTGGATTAAAGATCAATGGTAAATCTTTAGTAGATGGAGTTTCTTTCGAGGTTCGACAGGGTGAGATTGTTACATTAATAGGTCCTAATGGATCTGGAAAATCTACAACAGCTAAAATTGCATTAGGTATTCACAATAATATCGAAGGTGTTGCGAAAAAATTTACTGATAAAATTGGTTACGTTCCTCAAAAAATATCAATCGATTGGACTTTACCAATAAGAGTTATTGATTTTATGTTTCTAACTAACGATTTAAATAACGAACAAATTAATATTGCATTAAATCTGACAGGAGTAGAACATTTAAAGCAAAAAAATGTAAGCGATCTTTCAGGTGGCGAATTTCAAAGAGTTTTAATTGCAAGAGCAATTGCTAAAAAGCCTGAATTTTTAGTATTAGATGAACCAGTTCAAGGGGTAGATTTTAAAGGTGAAATAGCTATTTACGAATTAATTAAAAAAATTTCAGAAGAGTTTAATTGCGGAATACTCTTAATCTCTCATGATTTACACATGGTAATGTCAGCTACTGATTACGTAATTTGTCTCAATGGACATGTTTGTTGTTCTGGAAAACCCCATGTTGTTGCACAAGATAATAGATATAAAGAATTATTCGGAGATCGTGCATCTAAAGTTCTTACTTTATATGAACACAAGCACGATCACACTCACTCTCAAGATGGAACGATTAATCGTAAACAATAGCAATGTTAAATGATTTTTTTATAAGAGCTTTAGTTGCAGGAATTGGTATAGCCTTAGTGACTGGACCATGCGGATGTTTTATCATTTGGAGAAGATTTTCTTTTTTCGCAGGAACTTTAGCACACTCAGCACTATTGGGAGTTACTATGGCAGTCGTTTTTGAGATTAATATTGCTTTTGCAGTTTTTCTTATATCTGCATCTTTAGCAATCATTCTTTTACAATTACAAAAAAAAACAAAATTACCCAATGATGCTTTATTAGGTTTACTTGCACATGCATCCCTAGCTGTTGGTCTAGTAATCTTGGGATTTCTCAGCTCAATAAGATTTGATATTATGGGTTTATTATTTGGAGATATACTTGCTGTAAATCAAATAGACTTGATGTTTATTTGGATAGGCGGGGCATTGATTCTCATTATATTAAAAATTATTTGGAAACCTCTATTTGCTTCAACCGTAAATTATGAATTGGCAGAGGCTGAGGGCATGAAACCGGATAGAGCAAATGCGATATTTACAATTCTGATGGCTGCAATAATAGCAATTTCGATAAAAATTGTAGGGCTTCTTTTAATTACTGGAATGTTAATTATACCCGCAGCAATGGCTAGAAATATTTCTAATAACCCTCAACAAATGGTTTTCCTATCAGTGGTTGGCGGACTGTTATCTGTAGTGATAGGATTGTTTTCATCTTTAGAATTTAATACTCCATCTGGACCTTCAATTATAACTGCAGCTTTAATACTTTTTTGTTTTTCACTTATTAAGTTTAAAAAATATTCTGAATTGAAAAAATAATGTTTAATTGGTAAATTATATAATGGCACAAGTACAAACACTTTCTAGAAATCAACAAATTGTCTTAAATATTATTGAAAAAGCAAAAGGTCCTTTAAAAGCTTATTCAATACTTTTTAATGTACAAAAAAAAGGAATTAACGCTCCTCAACAAATTTACCGAGCTTTAGATAAGCTGATTGAAATGGGCAAAATTCATAAAATAGAAAGCAAAAATGCTTTTGTTGCATGCAGGAGTTCAGATTGTGAAATTTCTAAAGCAACTGCGTTTTCGATTTGTGAAAGTTGTGAAATGGTAGATGAAATCAGTGATACAAAACTTTCAAAATATTTATCTAGTTTTAACCATAAAAAAGGAATGAAATTTAAAAGATTTAATTTAGAATTCTTCGGACTGTGCAAAAAGTGCAAATAAAAAACAAAATAAGCTAATATCAAATATTCTTAAGCATATCTTCCATAATTCACTTTTTAGTTGAACTACGGTTACATTTAAGGTTCATACGTGTTACTAAAAATTAAGATTTAGGAGGACATATGAAATATATAAAATATCTAGTATCAATAATTACCGCTTTATCTATTAGTAGTGTCGTATCTGCTAATGAGATCAAAATGGGTAAGGCTGATTGGGACACAGGCTATTTCCAAGCTGAAATCTACAAGGCAGCTTTAGAGAAGATGGGCTACAAAGTTTCTGGTCCAACTGTGATGAAACCACAAGTATTTTATGTGGCTGCAACCGCTGGAGATGTTGACCTTTGGGTTAATGGTTGGTTCGGAACACATGATGGTTATATCGCTGAGTCAAAAGGTAAAGTAAAACCAGTGGGTTATGTAATGAAGGGCGGAGGAGCTCAAGGTTACTTAATCGATAAAAAATCTGCAGATAAATTTGGTATCAAAAGTGTAATGGATATCAAAAAACACGCTAAAGAGTTTGACTCTAATGGCGATGGAAAAGCAGACATGGTTGCTTGCCCTCCAGGCTGGGGTTGCGAAAAAGTAATCTCAAAACACTTCGATGAACTAGGATTAGGTGATTTTATCAATCCAGTAAAAGCAGACTACTCAGCTTCAATGGCAGATGCAGTGTCTAAATACAAAAATGGAAAATCAATTCTATTTTATACATGGACACCAAACTGGACTGTTGGTGCTTTAAAACTTGGTAAAGATGTAGTTTGGATTGAGGTGCCTTACAGCGCGACTAAGCCAACTAAAATCGCAAATGCTACAAAATCTAAAGTTAATTTAGGTTTTGGCGCTGATGATATAAGACCTGCAGCTAATGTAGATTTTCTTAAAGCAAATCCAAAAGTAGAAAAGATGTTAAAAAAAGCTTCTATTCCTCTTGGAGATATTGCAGCTCAGAACTTGAAGATGAACAAGGGTGAGAAAAGCGAAAAAGCTATTAAGAAACATGCAGCTGAATGGATTAAAGCTAATCAAAGCACATTTGATAGTTGGATCAAGTAAGGGTTCAGGTTAATTTTAATGAGTTTAAAATTAGCCCCATCAGATTACGAAATATACATTCCATTAGGTGAATGGATTGAAGGAAATATTAAAGAGTGGCTATTTGAACAACGGCCACTCTTTAAAAAAATCTCAGCCCCAATTGATACTGTTCTAAATAGCCTAGATTCACTTTTTAACTTTATTCCTTTTCCAATAATACTTTTGATATTTGTAATTTTTGCTTACAGAACAAATGGAATTAAATTCGCAATATTTTCTTTTTTAAGTTTGCTTTTTATTGATCTTGTTGACCTATGGTCAGAAAGCATGACCACGCTTGCAATGATTTTTACTGCTGTTTTATTTTGTATGTTAATAGGAATTCCTCTTGGCATCATTGCCTCAAGAAGCAATACTTTTGAAATTATTTTACGTCCAATACTTGATATAATGCAAACAATACCAAGTTTCGTTTATTTAATCCCTGTAGTTATGCTTTTTGGGGTTGGATTAACTCCTGGAGTAGTTGCTACAATTATATTTGCTTTACCACCAATAATTCGATTAACAAATTTAGGTATTAGGCAAGTCGGTAAAGGTTTTAAAGAGGCGGGATCAAGTTTAGGACTTACAAAATTTTTAATACTGATTAAAATTGAAATTCCTTTGTCTTTAAAGACCATAATGGCAGGAGTTAACCAAACGTTAATGCTTGCATTGTCGATGGTAGTTATCGCAGCTCTTATTGGTGCTGGAGGGCTAGGCTTAACTGTATATATCGCCCTAGGGAGACTTGATGTTGGCTCAGCAGTTATTGGTGGAACAGGGATTGTAATTTTAGCAATTATTTTAGATAGAATTACGCAAAAAATAATTAAATCACACTAAAGCTTTTATTTTTTTAATATGTTTTGGAGTAATTTCGCAACATCCTCCAATGATTTTTGCTCCCTTGCTCTTTAATTTTTTACAAATTTCAAGGAACTTTTTGGGAGTGAGATCTTTTCTTTTTCCAAGCTGAACCTTTGGATTATTCGAGTCTGGTTTCCAACCTGGCGGAATATGTTCAAAAGCATTTATCTTAAACCCGAATGGGACTTCAAGTTTTTTCGCATCTTTTATTACTTCATTAAGATCCTCAAATGAAACACAAGAGGCTATAATTCCAATGGGTTTATGTTTTTGAACTTTTTTTGCAACAGTTATAAATTTTTCACCTGAGGGTAATAATCCCTTACTCCTTATGTGGATACCGACTAAAATTTTTTTCTTGTATTCTTTAATAGCACTCAAACCCAATGAACACTCTTTCCAACTGCTCATTACATCTAAATAAAAGAAATCCACATATGGATTGAGATATTTTGCCTGAGATTTAAAACTTTCCTTTATGAATTTTAAATCTTTTCCAAGATCAGCAAAATAAGTAAAGTTTTGAGGAGGTAAACTTCCAGCAATCAAAACCCTTTTCTTAGACATCTCTACAGCTCTTTTAGCTAATTTCCCTGCTAGAACGTTAAGATTTTTATACTCTTTAACTAAACCATTTTCGATAAGTCTTCTTTTTCTACTACCAAAACTATTTGTTACGATAACTTCCGCACCAGCTTTTATAAAATCATAATGAGTTTTTACTACTGTCTTATGATATTTACGATTATATAAAGCTGAAGCTCCCCAGAGAGTTCCATGAGGTTTTACTCCACGGTTAAGGAGTTCCTGGCCCATACCCCCATCTAAAATTCTAGTTTGTTGAAAAAAATTATTATCCAGAAACTTCAATTCCAAAAAAAGTAGAAATTAAAACTATGATCACAAAAATAGCAAACCACATTAACCATTGAGATGCTACTTTTACTAAAGAACCTTTATCAATACCTTTCCAAGGCATAAAAGTGTATGTAGCAAGTGTAACTAAGATTAAAAATAAAAGTAAATTAGTTAAAGTCATCTATCTTTGGTTTAATAACATTACTTCTCTTACTTCAGCACCCCTGTATTTAGACAAAGGTCTAATAAGTTTATTTGAGGCATGTTGTTCCATGATGTGAGCTGACCAACCAGTAATACGGGACATTACAAATATTGGCGTGTAGAAATCTATATCGATACCCATCATGTAATAAGTTGGGCCACATGGAAAATCTACGTTTGGATGGATATTTTTTCTTTGCAACATTACTTTTTCCAAAATTTCATACATTCTCGTATATTTTTCTTTTTTCAAAAGCTTAGCTACTTTAAACATATAGTGTTTCATTGTTGGTACTCTCGAGTCTCCTGTACGGTAAACTCTGTGCCCAAATCCCATTACTACCTTTTTTTTATTTAATGCATTTTCAATCCAAGCTTTTGCTTTTTCAGGTTTCCCAATTTCTTTCATCATATGCATTACTGCTTCATTAGCCCCACCATGTAATGGACCTTTTAAAGAAGCTATAGCTCCAGTTATTGCACCATGTAAATCAGATAAGCTGGATGTAATTGTTCTAGCTGTGAATGTTGAAACGTTGAAACTGTGTTCAGCGTACAAAATTAACGAAATATCAAATGCTCTTACAATTTCTTTATCAGGAACTTTATTAAACATCATTTTAAAGAAATTTTCTGAAAAAGATAATTTCTTACTTGGAGCTATAATTGACTTTCCTTTTCGTGTCCTGAAATAAGCAGCAACAGCAGTTGGTGTTTTAGCAAATATTCTCATCGCCTTTCTCATATTTGCTTTAGGAGAATTATCTTTTGTGTCTTTATCTTCTAATGCCATTAAACTTACGCAAGTTCTAATTACATCCATCGGATGAGCATTTCGTGGCATTTTTTTAATATCATTTAATATTTGTTTAGAAAGTTTTCTTTCTGATCTTTCTTGTTTGATAAATTTTTTCAGCTGACTTTTGTTAGGAAGCTCTCCGTTTAGCACTAAATATGCAACTTCTTCAAAATCGCATTTATCGCATAGTTCTTGAACTGTATAACCTCTATAAGTTAAGGCACTGAGTTCAGGAACTACATGCGAAATTGTAGTTTCATCAACAACTATGCCCAGCAAACCTTTTTTAATTTCTTCACTCATTATTCATGTCCTTCTGTAGAAAAATCTGTAATTTTCTTATCAGGCGTATTGTATTTCTCATATTCTACTAACTCGTACAACCTTTTTCTAGTCTGCATTTTGTCAATGATATTATTTTGATGGCCTTCTTTAAATATTGATTTAAGACCTAATTCAACATTCTGCATAGCGAGCCTCTGTGTAGTCACAGGATAAATAACTAAATTATAGCCTAAATTTTCTAATTGTGATCTATTTAATAATTTTGATTTCCCAAACTCTGTCATATTAGCTAGCAAATAGCCTTTTGAAATTTTTCTAACTTTTTCAAACTCCTTTTCATCTTTCATTGCTTCTGGAAAAATCATGTCAGCACCAGCATCTTCATAAGATTTTATTCTTTCCAATGTTTTATCTATACCTTCAACAGTATTTGCATCAGTCCTTACTATAATTAAAAAATTTTTGTCTTTTCTGGCATCTACTGATTCTTTAATCTTTTTTACCATCTCTTCTTTTGAAATAAGTTCTTTGTTATCTAAATGTCCACATCTTTTTTCAGCTACCTGATCTTCTATATGACAAGCGGCTAAACCTTTTTCCTCAAAGGTTATTATTGTTTTTTTACAATCTTTAAATCCTGTATCTGCATCTACAATTGTGGGAAGGTCTGTTACTCTAGAAATTTGGTTAGCTCTGTAACTCACATGATCTAAAGTCGTTAATCCTATGTCTGGTAATCCTAGATCATTAGACATGACACCGCCTGAGATATAAATTCCATCAAATCCAATTTCAGCAATAAGTTTTGCACATAACGGATTATACGCACCAGGGAATCTAAGAAGTTTTTTTGATTGTAAATTTTTTACAAATTCTAATCTTTTTTCAGAACTATTCTTTTTTGTAAAATGCATCTGAAAAGTTTATATTAAAGAGAGTAATAAAAATCAAAGGCTATTATTTTATAAGAATAAATATACCAGTTAATACTAGCAAAAGAGCTAAAACATATTCTATAATTTTTTTTGTTTTAATATCTCCGACGAATTTCCTTAATCCACTTCCGAAAAGTGCCCAAAGACTAATCGTAGGAAAACATATTACTGCAGCAGTAATTGTAACAAATGCAACGCCTATAAAAATATTTTCCTCAGTAGGAAAAAAACCTGATGCAACAGTGATTGCAATTGACCAAGCTTTTGGATTAATGAATTGGAACAATGATGCTTCGTAAAATCTTAATGGCCTTCCAGTTTCTTTTTGAACCATAGAAAATGAACCAATCATTTTCCATCCTAAATAAATTAAATAAATAAAGCATAATATTTTCATGTAAAATTGAATTTGAGGATATATTAAAAATAAATTTGCTAAACCAAAACAGGTAAGCCCAATTTGAAAAATATGACCTAAAGGAATTCCAATTAAATGTGGTAACGTTCTTATAAATCCAAATTTCATTCCTGATGCTGTAAGCATTGCATTATTCGGTCCCGGGGTAAAAAACATTGTAAAATAAAAAGTTGCTAAGGCTGAAAAGAGAGCAAAACTAATCATAAATATTTTTCAACAATTTTTTCAAAATTCACAAAGTCGGAAATTAGTTCATTATGTTTAATTTCTTTTTCAGATTTTTCGGTATATCCATCTTTAACTAAAACAAATGGTACTTTAGCATTATACGCAGACATAGCATCTACCTCGCTATCTCCAATCATCATTGTTTTTTTTAAATCACCTCCAATTATTTTAACAACATCGGTAAGATGCCTTGGGTCGGGTTTGTTAAATGCAAAGGTATCCGAACCAGCTACATATTCAAAAAATTTGAACAAATCGAGTTTTTTTAATAAGTCTATAGCAAGCCTTTCTTGTTTGTTTGTACATACGGCCATTGAAATATTTTTATTTTTCGCCCAATTAAAAAAATTAATTGTACCTTTAATTGGAACACTGCTTTTATCAATATTTTTTGAGTAAAAATCTATAAATTCTTTTGTCATTTCTTTTTTTGTTTTCTCATCTTTTATTTCTTCTTTAAAAGATCTTTGCATCATTACCCAAGCACCTTTTCCGGCAAGTGACTTTATATCCTCAAGCCTTTTTTCTGAATGACCAAACTTTCTCATCACATGATTATGAGCAGCCATTAAATCTGGTGCAGTATTTACTATAGTTCCGTCCAGATCAAAAAGAATAGTGTAAATTTGATTCATTTTTAAAAGTATTAAAAAGAAATATTTTGTGACTTATTTCAATAACATTATTAATGTAAAGAAATTTTTAATGAATACAAATAATAAATTAAATAAAGCTAACTCGTATAGGCTTTCTCAAGAATTATTAAGAAACAAAGCTTTAAAGAAGGGTGTAAATTTAGTTGCACCAGAAACAATATTTTTATCAAAAGATACTCTTTTTGGAAAAAACGTTACAGTTGATCCCTATGTCGTTATCGGTCCTAATGTAAAAATTGGAGACAATTCGCATATCAAATCTTTCAGTCATCTGGAGGGAACTAAAATTGAAAGAAATGTAGTTGTAGGTCCTTACGCCAGACTAAGAGAGGGTACGTTATTAAAAGAAAACACTAAAATAGGAAACTTCGTTGAAACAAAAAAATCTCTTATAAATAAAAATTCAAAAGTAAATCATCTCTCTTATATTGGAGATACTTCAGTAGGTAAAAACTCCAACATTGGTGCAGGAACAATTACTTGTAATTATGATGGTATGAAAAAATCAAAAACAAAAATAGCAGATAATGTTTTTATAGGTTCCAACTCTTCATTAGTTGCCCCGATTAGTATAGGTAAAAACAGTGTTGTTGGTGCAGGATCTGTAATAACAAAAAATGTTAAAAAAAAATCATTAGCACTCACAAGGGCATCACAAATTTCGATCACAAACTATAAGGGAAAGAAAAAATAATGTGTGGAATTATTGGAATTGCTAGCAACAAACCTGTTTCGATTAATATTATCAACTCTTTAAAAAAGCTAGAATATAGAGGTTATGACTCAGCAGGCTTAGCTACCTTAAGCGATAATTTAATAGATGAAAAAAAATGTTCTGGAAGAGTAGAGGAACTTGAAAAAATTTTGTTCAAAAATCCCTCTAATGGCAACCTAGGTATAGGCCATGTAAGATGGGCTACTCATGGAGTCCCTAATATTATTAATGCACATCCTCATTCTTCCGAAAAAGTTTCAGTGGTTCATAATGGTATAATAGAAAACTCAGATGAATTAAAAAAAGATCTTGAAGAAAAAGGTTTCAAGTTTAAATCACAGACTGATACTGAGGTTATTACTCTCTTAGTTACGCAGTTCTTAGAAAATTTAAAACCTTTAGAGTCAGTATTCAAAACTTTGAAAAAATTAAAAGGCAGTTTTGCCTTAGGAATTATATTTAAAAATTTTCCAGACATTATAATTGGTGCGAGGAGAGGTAGCCCACTTGCTGTTGGCTATTCAAATGAAGAAAATTACTTAGGTTCAGATTCTTACGCTTTGAAATCTATGACAAATAAAATTTCTTATTTAGATGATGGCGAATTATGTATGTTATCAAAAAATAACGTTGATTTTTATGATGTAAATCAAAAAAAAATAAATAAAAAAATTTATACTGTCTCAGATGATGAAAATACTACAGACAAAGGTGACTATAAAAACTTTATGTCTAAAGAAATTTTTGAGCAATCAAACACTATCAAGAAATGCTTGAGCGAATATACTGATAGTCTTAAAAAAGATATTAATATTTATAATTTTCCTATTGAACCTAAAAAAATTAATAAGATAATTTTGATTGGTTGTGGAACAGCCTATCATTCGTGTTTAGTGGCAAAGTATTGGTTTGAGGAATTAACCTCCATTGACACCGAGATCGATATAGCCTCAGAGTTCAGATATAGAAATTTAAAATTTAAAACTAATAATTTATATATTTTTGTTTCTCAATCTGGTGAAACAGCAGATACTGCAGCAGCTCTTGATATTTGTAAAAAAAATAAAGTTAAAACTTGCTCAATTGTAAATGTAGTAGAAAGCACAATTGCTAGAAATTCTGATTGGGTATTGCCTATACATGCCGGCCCTGAAATTGGCGTTGCTTCAACCAAAGCCTTTTTGGGACAATTAATTGTTCTATATATTTTATCTTTAAAACTTTCTATTGAGAGGAGGGACATTGATAAAAAGAATTATGACACTCGTGTAGAAAATTTGAAAAAACTACCAGATGCGATAAACAACACTTTAAAACTAGAAAGTGAGATTCAATTAATAGCAAAAGAATTTTTAGATGCTAAAGGATCAATGTTTTTAGGTAGGGGAAATTCATTTCCGATAGCTCTTGAAGGCGCCTTAAAATTGAAAGAACTTTCTTATTTACATGCCGAGGGATATCCTGCTGGTGAAATGAAACATGGACCATTGGCTTTAATTGAAGAAGGCTTACCAGTAATAGTAATAGCGCCTAAAGACAAATATTACGAAAAAACTCTTTCTAATATGCAGGAGGTAATAGCAAGAGGTGGAAAAATATTTTTTATAACTGATAATACTAAAAGATTATTAAGTACTAACATTAGATTTAGATTAAGAGTACCTCGTGTTGATAACTTCCTATCACCATTATTACTTACAATTCCTTTGCAGCTTTTAGCATACCATGTAGCTTCATTAAAAAATTGTGATATTGATAAACCAAGAAATTTAGCTAAGTCAGTTACAGTTGAATAAAGTGAAATCAAATTATAAAGCCATGGTATTGTCTTGTATTGATCCAAGATTCCAACCTGTTGTTTACAATTATTTAAAGAAAAAAAAATTAGTTGGAAAGTATAGTTCTTTTACAATTGCAGGATCAGCTGTTGGTGTTACAGCATCTAAATTTAAAAGATGGCACAAAGCTTTTTGGGATAATTTTGATACCTCTGTAAAATTACACAATATAAAAAAATTAATAGTAATTAATCATAGAGACTGTGGAGCAGCCAAAATCATAAATGGGAAAAAAGAATTTTCCAAAGCAAATGAAACGCTAGTACATAGAAATTCTTTTCGAAAAATTAAAAAGATATTTAAGAGAAAATATCCAAAATTAAGGGTTGAACTTAAACTTATTTCATTAAATAGCAAAGTAGAAACATTTTAGTAAATTTTATTTAATATTTTATTGAATATTTTTTATCTTTACTCTATATATATCGCAAGTTGTATATGAAAAAATGGAATTTAAATAGTTGGAAAAAATTACCTGCTAAACATTTACCTGTTTATCAGGATAAGGAAGAACTTGATTTAGTTTTAAGTAAAATCAAAAAATATCCACCTTTAGTTTTTGCAGGTGAGTCTAGATCTTTAAAAAAAGCATTATCAGAAGTTGCTGAAGGTAAAGCGTTTTTACTTCAAGGGGGAGATTGTGCAGAAAGTTTTGCAGAGTTTCATCCGGATAATATTAGAGATACTTTTAAAGTTCTTTTACAAATGTCTTTAGTATTAACAGCATCGGCCTCAGTTCCAGTCGTAAAAGTTGGAAGGATTGCTGGACAATTTTCTAAACCCAGAAGTGCGCCTACAGAAAAAAAAGACGGAAAAGAATTACCAAGTTATTTAGGTGATAACATTAATGGAATGGAATTTACAGAAAAAGCAAGAATACCTGATGCAAAAAGATTATTTCGAGCATATTCACAATCCGCATCTACGTTAAACTTACTAAGAGCTTTTTCTCAAGGAGGCTTTGCTGACCTTAGACAAGTACATTTATGGAATTTAGGTTTCATTAAAGACAAAACAAAAGGTAAGTATAAAGAAATAGAGGATAAAATAAGTGATGCTTTAGCGTTTATGGAGGCTTGCGGAATTAATTCAGATAACAATCGAAGATTGAGAACTGTAAATTTTTATACTTCGCATGAAGCTTTACATTTACCTTTTGAAGAGTCTATGACAAGAGTAGACTCAACAACTGGAGAATATCACGACACTTCAGCACATTTTGTATGGATAGGTGATAGAACAAGACAACCTGACGGAGCGCACGTTGAATTTTGTAGAGGTATTAAAAATCCTCTTGGTTTAAAATGTGGACCAACTTTAAATCCAGATGAATTAATAAATTTATGTAATATTTTAAACCCTGATAATGATCCTGGACGATTGACATTAATTTCAAGATTCGGTGCTGATAATGTTGAAAAATATTTACCTAAGTTAATTAGAGCGATTAAAAAAGAGGGTCTAAAAGTTATTTGGTCTTGTGATCCAATGCATGGAAACACTATTAAAGCTGCAACAGGATTTAAAACTAGACCTTTTGAAAGTGTCTTAAAAGAGGTAAAAAATTTCTTCGCTGTAAGTCAAGCGGAAGGGAGCTATGCTGGTGGATTACATATAGAGATGACTGGTCAAGATGTGACTGAGTGTACAGGTGGGGCTCAAAAAATATCTGAGAATGATTTATCGAATAGATATCGGACTCATTGTGATCCAAGACTAAATGCTGACCAGGCATTAGAACTAGCTTTTTTGATTTCTGAGGAAATTAAGAAAAATTCAAAAATATCAAATAAAATTATTCAAGCTGCGTCTTAATAATTATTGTAATTATTAAGACCAAACCTTAAAAGAAAGGTAAGGTATTAATTATGGATGTAAAAAAAAGAGCAAAAATAATAACCGACTGGATAGACAATTATTGCAATAATGCTTCTTATAAGCCAAAATCATTAGTAGTTGGAATATCGGGAGGAATAGACTCTTCTGTAGTTAGTACTTTATGTGCAAACACTGGTAGAAAAACAATTGTGTTAACAATGCCAATTAAACAAATCAAATCTCAACATGATTTAAGTTTGACACATGCTAAATGGTTAAAACAAAAATACAAAAATGTTGAGCATCATTTGTTAGAGATGGATAAAATCTTTAACTCATTTTCTCAAGTTTTAAATAAATTTGACAATGAGCATGGGTATGCAAATTCAAGAGCAAGGTTGAGAATGGCAACTTTATACCAAGTAGCAGCAGCAAATAACGGAATTGTTGTAGGAACAGGTAACAAAGTTGAGGATTTTGGCGTTGGTTTTTATACTAAATACGGCGATGGTGGGGTCGATATCTCTCCTATAGCTGACTGCAACAAATCTCAAGTATGGGAGTTAGGCAGACATCTTGGTGTGTCTGAAGAAATAATTAATGCCCAACCCACAGACGGTCTATGGAATGATGGAAGAAACGACGTAGAACAACTTGGAATGAGTTATGCGGATTTAGAGAAGGCTATGGAAAATAAAGACGATCCAAACTATCAAAAATATTTAGAAATAAGAGAAAAAAATTTACACAAAATGAATCCGATACCAGTATGTACATTTAATGAATAGCTTAAAATTAACAAATTCTCTATCAAGAAAAAAAGAGGTATTTAAGCCAAATAATATAAAAAAGATTTCCTTATATGCTTGTGGTCCGACTGTATATGAGAGTCCTCATGTAGGTAATGCAAGAACCCTTGTAGTGTTTGATGTTTTATTTAGAGTTTTAAAGGTTCTCTACAATTCAAATGTAACATACGTAAGAAATATTACTGACGTAGATGATAAGATAATAGAGGCTTCTCAAAATAATAAAGAAGATATAAATGAAATTACTAATAGGGTGATTAAAATTTTTCATGAAAATTGCAAGAGTTTAAACTGTTTAAAACCAACGATAGAGCCAAAAGCCACAGAACATATAAAAGAAATGATTGAAATGACATCTTCATTAATCAAAAAGGGATTTGCTTACGAAAATAAAAACCATGTTTTTTTTGCTGTAAGCAAATTTAAAGATTATGGAAAATTATCAAATAAAAATTTAGATGAGTTAAAGGCAGGGAGTAGAATAGAAATCTCTGATCTGAAAAAAAATCCAATGGATTTTGTTTTATGGAAGCCTTCAAATGAAAAAGACCCTGGTTGGGATTCACCTTGGGGAAGAGGTAGACCGGGCTGGCATCTTGAATGTTCAGCAATGAGTGAAAAATACCTTGGTAAAAATTTAGATATTCATGGCGGCGGTCTTGATTTAATTTTTCCTCATCATGAAAATGAGATAGCTCAGTCTTGTTGTAACAATAATACAAAAAATTTTGCAAATTATTGGGTTCATAACGGATTTGTAACTATTAATAAAGAAAAGATGTCAAAGTCTTTAGGCAATATAATTTCTATAACTGATGCAACTAAAAAATATTCTGGTCAGGTTGTTAGGTTAGCATTATTAAGCGCTCACTACAGTCAACCACTAGATTGGAATAATAAACTTTTAGAAAATCAACGAGCAACCATTGAAAAATGGTATCAATTGTATGAAGAAAATAATGAAGAAATACCTTTGAAAGAGATAGACATGTTGCTAGATGATTTAAATACTCCTGGTTTTATTGCTAAAATTCACGAACTATATGCAAACGCAAATAAAGGCGATGAAAAAAGTAAAAATTTTTTTAATAGTGCTTGTAAATTAATTGGTTTATTTGATTTAACAAAAAACGAGTGGGAAGAGTTTAAAAAAGTAGATAAAGATATTTCAGAAGAATTTATTGAAAAAAAAATTAAAGAAAGATTAGTAGCAAAACAAAAAGGAGATTATAAGCTTGCTGATAAAATAAGAGTTGAACTAGCAAGTAAAGGAGTAATCATTGAGGATAAAAAAGAAAAGACAACTTGGAAATTTAAATGAGTAAAGAGAAAATATATATATTTGATACTACTTTAAGAGACGGAGCTCAGACGGAAGGTGTTGATTTCTCAATTGAAGATAAAAATAAAATAGCAAAAGTTTTATCAGACATAGGTGTTGATTATGTAGAGGGAGGATGGCCTGGGGCAAATCCTGTTGATACAAAATTTTTTTCTAGTCCACCCAAAATGCAACAAACTTTATTTACTGCATTCGGCATGACCAAAAAAACTGGTCGAAGTGCAGACAACGATCCCGGTTTAGCCTCTTTAATGAATGCGAATACACCAGCAGTTTGTGTAGTAGGAAAATCTTGGGATTTTCATGTAAAAGTTGCTTTAGGAATTCAAAAAGAGGAAAATTTAGAAAACATCAAAGAAACAGCAAAACATTTTGTTAAAAACAAGAAAGAATTTTTGTTTGATGCAGAACATTTTTTTGATGGTTATAAGGCTAACCCAGAATATGCAATTGACTGCTTAAAGCAAGCCTACGATAATGGTGCTAGATGGGTTGTATTATGTGATACTAATGGTGGAACACTACCAAATGAGGTTAGAGAAATTGTTACAAAAGTTTCAAAAATAATACCTGGAAACAATCTTGGAATTCATGCGCATAACGATACAGAAAATGCTGTGGCTAATTCTTTAGCTGCAGTTGAAAGCGGTGTGAGACATATTCAAGGAACTATTAATGGTTTAGGTGAGAGATGTGGCAATGCAAATTTGATGTCAATTATTCCTAACTTATGTTTAAAAAAATCTTTTAGCGATAAGTATGAAATAAATATTAAAAAAGATAAACTTTCTTCATTAACCGAGTGTTCAAGATTGTTAGATGAAATACTAAATAGAAAACCTAATAAAAATATGGCTTATGTTGGTGCCTCAGCCTTTTCTCACAAGGGAGGTCTTCACGTTTCAGCAGTGAAGAAAGATCCAAAAACTTACGAACATATTGATCCAAAAACAATCGGGAATCATAGAAATATTATTGTTTCAAATCAAGCTGGTCGATCAAATATTTTATCAAGACTAGAACAATACGGAGTTAAAATTGATTCTAAAGATCCAAAAATCCAAAAAATTTTGGATGAGGTAAAAGATAGAGAATTTAGTGGTTATTCGTATGATGGAGCTGATGCTTCATTTGAATTATTAGCTAATAGATTATTAGGTAAAGTTCCTGAATATTTAAAAGTAAAAAGTTACGATGTGAATGTTTCAAAATTTGACAAAATACAAACAAAAGCAAGCGTAGTTTTCTTGATAGATGGAAAAGAAATTGAGTGTCATGGCGAAGGAAATGGACCTGTAAATGCATTGGATAATGCGATCAGATCTGATTTTAAAAAAGTAACAAAATACTATAATTTTTTTTCAGATTTAAAGTTACTTGATTATAAAGTTAGAATTCTGAATACAGGCACTGAAGCAACAACTAGAGTTTTAATAGAAAGTACTGATAAAACAGGTGTGAGTTGGTTTACAGTTGGTGTATCTCCAAATATAATTGAAGCTTCATTTAAAGCATTAATTGATAGCTTAGATTATAAACTTTATAAAGAAAAAGCTCCTGCTAATTTAAATGAGCAGTAAATTTGGTTTCATTCTAGTAAAACCGCAACTAGGTGAAAACATAGGTGCGTGTGCCAGAGCAATGAAAAATTTTGGTTTCTCAAAACTTCACATTGTAGAGCCTGAAATTAATTTTCCAAATCATAAAGCTAAAGCAACATCCGTAGGAGCGTATGATATTATAAATAAGGCGAAAGTATTTAATAATATTCAAGATGCAATAAAACCTTTTAATTTGGTCGTATCTTTCAGCGCAAGACGCAGAGACATAAATAAAAAAAATATTTCACTTAAAGAATTGAAAAAAATAATTAAAAGAAGAAATCTTAACTTGGGTTTAATGTTCGGTCCCGAAGCATCTGGTTTATCAAATAAAGATTTGTCATTTTCTAATTATATTTTACAAATTCCAACCTCACCTAAATTTAAATCTTTAAACTTATCGCATTCTTTAACTGTTATTTGTTACGAGATCTTTAAATCACTTAATGATAAAAAAATTAAAAATAATGAACTGAATTTAAAAGTTTCATCTAAATCAAAAATATCTTCTTTATTAGCTCATTTAATAAGCCTTTTAGAAAAAAAAGACTTTTTTATCCCTAAAGAGAAAAGGCACTCAATGATATTAAATATAAATAATTTAATTTATAGATTAGAACCAAACGATAAAGAATTAAGGATTTTAGCTAGTATTATAAGCACATTAAGTAAAAAATAACATTAAAGCTTAATTGACAAATCATTAGTAAAGCTTATAAAAACACAATTATTTAATATGACTAAAAGACTTAAATCAAAACACAAAGTAGATAGAAGGCTCAAAGCAAATCTTTGGGGCAGGCCTAAAAGTCCCTTTAACTCAAGAGCGTACCCCCCAGGTCAACATGGCCAAAATAAAAAAGGCAAGCCTACTGATTTTGGCGTACAGCTTCAGGCTAAACAAAAATTAAAAGCTTACTATGGAAATATAAACGAAAGACAATTTAGAAATATTTACAGAAAAGCGTTATCTAAAAAAGGTGATACAACTGAAAATTTAATTGCTTTATTGGAAAGTAGATTAGACACTGTTATTTACAGAGCAAAATTTGCACCAACAGTATTTTCAGCTAGACAAATGATTAATCATGGTCATATAAAAGTAAATAAAAAAAGAGTAAACATTTCAAGTTATATTGTTAAAAATTCTGATCTAATCGAAGTTAGAGAAAAATCAAAAAAAATTGCTATTATAGACGTCTCTCTCCAAAGTAAAGAAAGAGACGTTCCTGAATACATTGAGTTGGATGATAAAAATAAAACTGCAAAGTTAGTGAGAACTCCAAAGTTTTCTGAAGTTCCTTACCCGGTTATTATGGAACCAAATTTAGTTATTGAATATTACTCTAGATAAAACACCTTGATCGAAAGAACATCACTTAAAGATATAAATAGTATTTTAGAAAAAAATAGAAATTGGAATATCCTAGATATTGGATGCGGCTATACAGCTAATGAATATGCAAATTGTGTAGCAGATGTTCAAGATTTTTCAAATCATTATAATGATAGAAAATTTGTAAAAATTTCCAACAAGAATCTTCCCTTTAAAGATAATGAATTTGATTTTGTAATTGCCAGCCATGTCATTGAACACGTTGAAGATTTTCAATTTTTTATAAAAGAATTGGAAAGAATATCTAAACAAGGTTATATAGAACTTCCCACAAGATTAGGAGACAATTTAGTTTTTGAAAATACTAATGACCACATTTGGTGGTTTACATTTAGTGATGTCGAAAAAAAACTTTTAGCAAGCAAACGAAATCAAACCCTCGAAGCCTTTTTATCTGTTAGTTCTGGAAAGAAAATGACAGAATATTTTAGAGAAAGTCTTGTTATTGAACTTTTTTGGAAAGATAAAATAGACTATAGACTTGATGAAAAAATAAATAATAAACATTTTAAGAAATTGGGTTTTTTAAAAATATTTAAAAAATATGTTAGTAAAAGAATTCGAAAATTAATTTCCCGTTAATTATTTAATAAGATTTTTTTCCAAAAATTTCTTTTTTAACTCTCCAGACTCAAAAAGTTCTTTAACAATATCACAACCCCCTATAAATTCTCCTTTTACATAAAGTTGAGGGATAGTAGGCCAATCACTAAAATCTTTTATACCTTGCCTAAGAGTTTCATCCTCAAGAACATTTACTCCTTTAAAATCTATTTTTAAATGTTTTAGTATATTCGAAACAGCCATAGAAAAACCACACTGAGGTGAGTCAGGTGAACCTTTCATAAATAAGCAAACTTCATTTGAGCTTATCAAACTTGATATTTTTTCTTTAATATCCATTATTTACCCTCAGTTGTAATTGATAAAGCATGAAGCTCATTTCCCATTTTACCTTTAAGAGATTTGTAAACAAGTTTGTGCTGTTCAATTTTATTAAGATTGTTAAATAGTTTTGATTTAATTTTTGCTGAGTAGTGGTTGTTGTCTCCCATAAGATCTTTGATTTCAACTGTTGCGTCAGGTATTGACTCAATTATTAATTTTTTTATTTCTTCTAATGGTAAAGCCATTAAAAATCATTATACCATTGATTATTAATTTTAAATAGGTCATTTGTGTTAATTTTAAATTCCCCCTCTATCTCGAAATATTTATTTTGCGTTAAACCAATATTTTCATAATAAATATTGTTAGTTATGAGCATCTTTTCAACATTTTTTACTTTTTCGCTATCTACTTCTAAAATATATCTGCCTTGATCTTCACCAAATAGATACTCCAATATATTCCGTAATTTTTTTGGTTTAGAAATATTTATACCAATTCCAGAACCAATTGACATCTCGCATAGAGCTAAAATTAGACCTCCATTAGAAATATCGTGAACTGAATTAAGCAGGTTTTTTTCAAATAACTTTAAAATTATTTCCCCATTATTTTTCTCATTAGCAAGATTTACTTCCGGAGGTCTGCCTTCATTAATTGAGTAATTTTCTCTTAAAAAACAGCTTTGTCCTAAATGACCGAAAGTTTTTCCAACTAGAATTATATTACTCTTAATTTTTTTAAAATTATGACCTAGAGGTTTAGATACATTTTTAATCAAACCTACGCCACCAATAACAGGAGTTGGGTAAATATTTTTATTATTAGTACCGTTGTAAAAAGATACATTTCCAGATACCACTGGATAGTTTAAATATTCACAAGCTTCTTTAATACCTATTAAACATTCTGCAAATTCTCCCATTACCTCTTTATTTTCTGGATTTCCAAAATTTAAACAATTGGTAATCGCTAGGGGTTTTGCACCAACTGCAATTAAGTTTCTCCAGTTTTCACATACAATCTGTTTGCCGCCTGTTATAGGGTGTGATTTGCAATAGTTTGCAGAGGAGTCAACCGATACTGCAATAGCTTTGTCTTTATTATGTATTCTTATAATAGCCGCATCCGATCCTGACCGTTGAATAGTATCACACATAACCATTTGATCATATTGATTAGTAATCCAACTTTTATTAGAGTGATTTGGAGAGGATAAAATTTTTACTAACGCATCTTCAACTTTAATTTTTTTTAATTTTTTTAAATCTACTTTATATTGTGTTGGTTTTTTTTTAACCCATTCTCTGTTATAGACTGGAGCTTTAGATGCCAAAGCATCTATTGGTATTTTTCCAACTACTTCTTTATTAAATTTTAATGTAAGGTTTTTATCATTATTAGTTTTTCCAATTATTACAAAATCTAAATCCCACTTTTGAAATATTTTTTTTGCATATTCTTCCTTGCCATCTTCCAATATAATTAGCATTCTTTCTTGACTCTCAGACAACATCATTTCATAAGGAGTCATATTTTCCTCTCTACATGGAATTTTATCTAATTCTAACTCTATGCCTAAAGAACCTTTTGATGCCATTTCAACACTAGAAGATGTTAAACCTGCTGCACCCATATCTTGAATAGCAATTATAGAATCGTCTTTCATTAATTCTAGACAAGCCTCTAACAATAATTTTTCTGTGAAGGGATCACCAACTTGAACAGTAGGTTTTTTTTCTTCAGATTTTTCATCAAATTCAGCTGATGCCATTGAAGCACCATGAATTCCATCTCTACCAGTTTTCGAACCCACGTATACGACAGTTTTGTCCAAACCTTTTGCTTTAGAATAAAATATTTTATTTTTTTTTGCATGGCCTACAGCCATTGCATTTACTAATATGTTCTCGTTATATGTTTCATCAAATTTTGTTTCTCCTGCTACTGTAGGTATGCCAATACAATTACCATAACCACCAATGCCAGAAACAACTCCATTAAGTAAACTTTTAGTTTTTGGATGTTTAGGTGATCCAAAATGAATTGAATTAAGCAGCGCTATTGGTCTTGCACCCATTGTAAAGACATCTCTGAGAATTCCACCAACACCAGTTGCGGCACCTTGGTAAGGCTCAATAAAAGATGGATGATTATGACTTTCTATCTTAAAAACAATTGCATCGTCATCGCCTATATCAATTACACCAGCATTTTCTCCAGGGCCCTGTATTACTTGTCTGCCTTTAGTGGGAAGATTTTTAAGGTGTAATCTAGAGGATTTATAAGAACAATGTTCATTCCACATCGCTGAAAAAATTCCTAATTCTAGAAAATTAGGTTCTCTCTTTAAGAGTTTTTTAATATTTTCATATTCATTTAATTTTAAACCATGATTTTCAATAATCTTATTTGTTATTTTCATTTTTTACTTAAGTAAGCTTGAAAAAAGATTTATTCCATCATCGTTAGAAACTAATTTATCAATCATTCTTTCAGGATGAGGCATCATACCTAATATATTTTTTTTTGAGTTATAAATTCCAGCAATATTATTCAGTGCTCCATTTGGATTTGACTGGGTGTTGATATTACCTTTTTCGTCACAATACTTAAACGCAATAAGATTTTTTTCTCTCATCTCATCAAGATGTTTTGCATTAGTAAAATAATTACCCTCATTATGTGCAATATTAATTCTTAGAATTTGATTTTTTTTATATTTAGATGTAAATTTTGTTTCATTATTGAGCACTTTTATATTCACATCTTTATTGATAAATCTTAAATTTTTGTTTCTTAACAAGGTCCCTTTAAGCAAACCAGTTTCAGTAAGTATTTGAAAGCCATTACAAATACCCAAAATTAAACATCCAGAATTAGCTGCCTTTATAACCTCATTAATTATTGAGGACTTTCCGGCAATAGCTCCTGATCGTAAGTAGTCTCCATAGGAAAATCCACCAGGAATTATTATTAAGTCTGATTTGGGTAATTCAGTCTCTTTGTGCCATACCATTTGGTTTTTAAACTGCATTTTTTCTAAAGCTACAGCTATATCTCTATCACAGTTAGAACCAGGAAATACTATTACTGATGATTTCATTTTGTTTTACTAATTTTAAAATCCTCTATAATTAAATTAGCTAAAAGTTTTTCACACATTTGTTTAACTGCATTTTTAGCTTTTTGTTCATCATTTTCATTTAATTCTATTTCAAAAAATTTTCCTTGACGAATATTTTTTAAGTTTAAGAAACCTAAATCTTTTAAAGTATTTTGAACTACTTTTCCTTGTGGATCTAAAACATCTTTTTTAAGGATTACTGTTACAGAAAATTTCAATTTATTTTTTTTTGAATTTTATTGGTATTGTTTTTCCAAAATTTACTTCACTAATATTAGTTTCCTCTGGCATTATTCCCAATCTTTTTGCCACTTCTTGATAGGCTTGAACAATATTTCCTAAATCTTTTCTGAATCTATCCTTATCTAATTTTTTTTCTGTTTTTGCATCCCACAATCTACATGTATCAGGACTGATCTCATCAGCTAAAACTATTTCACTTTTTTCGGTATCTTTATTCCAAGCTTTTCCATACTCAATTTTAAAATCTACAAGCTTAATTCCTACTGCTCTAAACATTCCTGTAAGTAAATCATTGATTCTTAAAGATGTTTTATCAATAATTTCCAATTCATTTTTTGTAGCCCAACCAAAAGAATAAATATGTTCCTTAGAAATTAAAGGATCATTTAATTCATCTTTCTTATAACAATATTCAAGTAAAGGATTTTCTAAAATTGTCCCTTCAGAAATTCCTAATCTTTTTGTCAAAGATCCTGTAGCAATATTTCTTACTATAAATTCAATCGGAAATATCTCAGCTTTTCTAATCAATTGCTCTCTCATATTTAGTCTTCTGATCAAATGAGTTTTAATTCCACATTGAGATAAATTAGTGTATATAAATTCTGATATTCTGTTATTTAAAACACCTTTGCCTTCAACATTTGCTTTCTTCAAGTTATTAAAAGCAGTAGCATCGTCTTTAAAGTGTTGAATAACTAAGTTTTTATCTTTAGTTTCATAAATTATTTTTGCTTTGCCCTCATATAATTTACTACCTTTATTCATGTGATTACTTTCTTTTTAGACTACGAGTAAAAATTATATTAATTTTTTTTGTATGGTAACTAAAATCAAATAATTTTTTAAGTTTATTAACAGGTATTTTATTAGTTATTTTTTTATCCAAGATAATATTGTTAAAAAAAGAAGTGTTATTTTTCCATGCATTCATGGCATTTTTTTGAACAATTTTATATGCTGTCTCTCGCGTAAATCCTACATTAGTTAATTCTAATAAAACTCTCTGTGAAAAAAAAATTCCATTAGTAATTTTCAAATTTTTTTTCATTTTATCTGGATAAATATTTAAATTTTTTACAAGATTGGATAATCTAACCAAAGCAAAATCTAGTGCGATGGTTGCATCTGGACCTATATTCCTCTCAACTGCTGAATGAGAAATGTCTCTTTCATGCCATAAGGCTACATTTTCCATAGATGGAGCAACATATGATCTAATTAGTCTTGCTAAACCAGTTAAGTTTTCACTAAGAATTGGATTTTTTTTGTGTGGCATTGCAGAAGATCCTTTTTGTTTTTTTCCAAAAAACTCCTCCACTTCAAGCACTTCAGTTCTTTGTAAGTGCCTGATCTCTATTGCAAATCTTTCAATTGAGCTTGAAATTATTCCCAGAGTAGAAAAAAATTGAGCATGTCTGTCTCTTGGGATGATCTGAGTAGATATTGGCTCGACATTAAGTTTTAGTTTTTTTGCTACATAACTTTCAACTTTCGGATCAACATTAGCAAATGTTCCAACTGCACCAGAAATTGCACAAGTTGAAATTTCTTTAATTGAATTTTCTAATCTTTTTTTATTTCTTAAAAATTCTTGATAAAATGTAAGCATCTTTAGTCCGAAAGTAATGGGTTCAGCGTGAATACCATGACTTCTTCCTATACATACTGTATATTTATGTTTTATTGCTTGATGTTTAATCGATGATAGTAATTGGTCAATATCTTTTAATAAAATTTCACCTGATTGTTTAAGTTGTAAATTAAAACACGTATCTAAAACATCTGAGGATGTCATCCCTTTGTGCAAATATCTTGCGTCTCTTCCAGCCTTCTCAGTAATTGAAGTCAAAAAAGCTATTACATCATGCTTAACTTTATTTTCAATTTGCAATATTCTTTTCACATTTATTTTTGCCTTAGATCTAACTTTTCTTGAGACACCTTTTGGAATAATTTTTAATTTTTCCATTGCCTCAGCCGCAGCCAGTTCAATCTCTAACCAAATAGAATACTTGTTTTTATCTTCCCAAATATTTTTAATTTCTTTTCTAGAATATCTTTCAATCATTGATTCTTTGATAAAGTAAAAATTTCACAACCATCTTTAGTTACACCTATAGTATGTTCAAATTGTGCAGATAAGGACTTATCTTTCGTAACAGCTGTCCAGCCATCATTAAGAGTTTTTGTTTCATATTTTCCAAGATTTATCATAGGTTCAATAGTAAAAATCATTCCTGTCTTTATTTTTTCACCTGTTCCTTTTTTTCCGTAATGTAAAACATTAGGTTCTTTATGAAATGACTTACCAATACCATGACCACAAAAATCCTGAACAACAGAAAATCCATCTGCTTCAACGTGATCTTGTATAGTTGCTCCAATATCTCCTAAATGAATGTCATCTTTAACTATCTTTATAGCTTTCATCATAGCTTCGTAAGTTGAAATTACCAATTTTTTAGCTTTTACAGATACTTCTCCTATTTCAAATGTTCTACTTGTATCTCCATGCCATCCATCTTTTAAGGCAGTAACATCTACATTTACTATATCACCATCTTTTAAAATTTTTTCAGAAGGTATACCGTGACAAACTACGTGGTTTGTAGAGGTGCAACACGACTTAGGAAAGCCTCTGTAAAAAAGGGGAGCAGAATATGCACCATGATCATTTAGATAGTTGTAACATAATTTATCTATTTCAGCAGTGCTTATTCCTGGTTTAGCTATCTTTGCTACTTCATCTAACGCACCAGCAGCAATAGTTCCAGCTAATCTTGTTTTTTCAAAAGCTTCTTTATATTTATCAATCATCTAAATTTTGATTTTTATACTTCGATTTAATTTTATTCCTTTTGTGGAAAATTTACAATCATAGCAAAGTACGTTAAGATTTTTTTTAACAGCTTTTGATAATAATTTACAATATTCAGGATCTATATCCTTAGCAAATTCAAATTTCCAACAATCATCTCTTTGAATTATATAGAGAAGATAAACCGTATAACCCTTTTTTTTTGCTTTGAGAAGTTCATTAATATGTTTGAGGCCTCTTGAGGTAATAGAGTCAGGAAATTCAGCTAAACCATCTTTTCTAGAAAGAGTTACGTTTTTAACCTCTATAAAAGATTTTTTATTATTCTTAGTTATTAAAAAATCAAATCTAGTATTTAATCCAAATTTTACTTCCTGCTTTATTGAGTCTATATTTTTAAATTTTTTGATTATTTTATTTTTTAAAGCATCTAAAACAATTTTATTTGTTAAATGTGTATTAATTCCAACTTTAGACTTTTTATTTTCTATTATTTGTAAAGTATATTTTAGTTTTCTTTTTGGATTATCAGACTTACTTAACCAAACTCGATTACCTTTTCTTAATAATCCCATCATAGAGCCTGTATTAGGACAATGAGCTGTTGTTATATTATTACCAATTTTGACATCTACGAAAAATCGCTTATATCTTTTGATAAATACACCTGATATTAATGTTTTTTCAAAGTTCATGTATAACTAATAACCTATGAAGAAAAAAAAGAAAAAAGTAAATGCAGCAATTCTAATTATCGGGAATGAAATTTTATCAGGAAGAACTCAAGATAAAAATGTTGCATTTATTAGCAAATGGCTAAACCTTAATTGCGGAATAACAACTTCAGAAGTAAGAATTATACCTGACGTTGAAAAGACTATAATTAAAAGCATTAAAACACTGTCAAAAAAGTTTAATTATGTATTTACCACAGGCGGAATAGGCCCTACACACGACGATATCACTGCTAAATCTATTTCTAAAGCTTTTAAAATGAAATATGGATTTCATAAAGAGGCTTATAAAATTTTAGAAAATTATTATGGCAAAGAAAAATTTAATGACGGTAGAAAAAAAATGGCAAAGATGCCGATAAAATCAAAATTAATTTATAATCCCTCTAGTGCTGCTCCCGGATTTATTACAAAAAATGTTTTATCTTTACCTGGCGTACCATCAATTTTAAATTCAATGATTGAAAACTGTAAAAAATATTTAGTCAAAGGATCAAAAGTTCACAGCAAAACAGTAAACCTTTTTACTGTTGAAAGTCATATATCGAAAAACTTAGAAATTTTACAAAAAAATTATAAAAAAGAAGTTGATATAGGTAGCTATCCTTTTTTTAGACTTGGTAAAATAGGTGTATCAATTGTTTCAAGATCAACATCAAAAAAAATACTTGAGAATGTAAATAGAGATTTAATAAAAATTATAAAGAATAAAAAAATAGAAATTCTTAAAGTTTAGATCAAAGCCAATACTTCATCAACTTCAATTGAGTTAATATCTTTTGTTTTATGAATTTTCTTACTATCTAATATTTGAATGAATTTATTTTTTGGAGCAAACTTTTCTGAATTTGTAGGACCAAATAAAACTATCATGGGTATATCAGCTAGAGCCATCATATGCATTATTCCATTATCAATTGAAACAGCTGTATTTAATCTAGAAGCTAAAGCAGTCACTAAAGCCGGGCAGGCTAATTTAGAGGCTAATTCTGGAAATATTGCTGAAGGAACTTGATTTTTAATTTTTTCAATTAAATTGATATTTTCTTTCTCGATAAAAAAAACTGGAACCTTATTTTTAGAAAGAATTTTGTTAGCTAAAGATGTAAATTTATAAATTGACCAACTTTTCTTTCTGTATCTATTTCCTTGAGTAATTGAAAATCCAACATAATTCGAGTTTGGCAACAATCTCTTTGCCTCATTAAGTAATTCTTTAGATAAACTTTTAACCATAAAATCTAGCTTAATTACATCTTCCTCAAAAAATAAACTTAAATTTTCTATATGATTACTAGAATTTATTTTAATTTTTTTGGATGAGAAATATCCATTTAATGATCTAGAATAATAAGAATTATGCGGAATTCTTTTTAATATAAGTGAATTTCTAATTTTTGTTTGTAAATCAATAATTAAATCAAATGTTCCATAAGATTTTTTCAAAAAATTTCTTTTAGCAAATAATATATGCCACCATCTAAAACCAAAATATTTCAATCCTAAGTCTACAGTTTCTAAGTTAATCTTATACTCTTTTAATTTGCCATTAAAGTGATTGGAATGTGCTCCCAAATAATAAAATTTTGACTTTTTAAAGTGATTTTTTAGACTTATAATCAACGGGAAAAGTTGTATAGAATCACCCAGCCCCCCACCAGAATTATAAATTAAAATTTTCTTCATTAGAGATTTTTATTATTATGATATTAATATATCATATTGTGAGGTGAATTAGATTTATAATGACAAATAATTAGATAAACCGAGGGCAAACTGGAAGACAACTTTAGATTTAGTAGCAAAAATACACCATGAGACACAGTGCAGTTTGACTATTTCTATTATTATCTTATTCAAAGCTATGATTTCTAAAATAATTAATAATTTTTCAAATTACTTTATTTTAAATAGTAAAGATTATTTAGTTGGTCAAAATTTAATAGAAGATTTTGCAAATAATAAATACTTTGAAAGTTTATTAATAAATTTAGCGGAGATAAATCCGTATGACCCCAAAATTTCAAATGAATTCTTAAAATTAGACGCTATCTCGGCTTTGCCTCATTTAAGAGTGCTAAAAACTTCTTTAAACTTAACTACTGAAAAGTTTATTCTTGAGCTTTCTTTTCTTGTTTTACCTTTTAATGAGCATTTATCAAAAGAATTAAAACTTTTATCCTCAAAAATTAGTGATACGAAATTCGGAAAAGCTAAATTGATTTCAAATTTATTAACCAGTTCAAAACATCTATTTTACAAGCAACTTACTTTAGATTATGAGAAAAAAAATCCTCTAGCTTTATATCCAACCTCTAGTTATAGAAATTCAAGTGGTCACGTCGTTAGTTCAAATGATTATCAACAGATAGAGGCAACCATGAGCCTAAATACTTTTACATCAATTAAGGTAGAAGAAAATACACTAAATATTAAAAATCCTCTCTTAAGAGATAATTATAAATCATTTGGAAGATGTATTTGTTTGGTAGACCAAAATATTGAGGAAAATTATGGACAAGAAATTGATAATTATTTTAATCATAACAAAATTATTTTAGAAAAACTGATTTATAGGGCTATGGAAGTTGATAAGCATATAAAAAATGTTGAGAAAATAGTTGAAGATTTTAGAAGATTAGGCGTAAATAGAAACGAACCTATACTAATAATTGGAGGAGGGGTCATTGGAGATATAGGAGCTTTTGCTGCATCTATTTATCATCGAAGCACTCCATATATAATGCTGTCAACATCTGTTGTAAGTGCAATAGACAGTGGACCAAGTCCAAGGTCGTGTTGTGATGCTGGTGGATTTAAAAATCTTTTAGGTTCTTTTCATGCTCCAGTGCTTAATATATCTGATCGTTCATTTTTCAAAAGTTTAAAAACTTCTTGGGTCCGTCATGGAATTGCTGAAATACATAAAATGGCAGTAATTAGAGATGCAGAACTTTTTAATTTACTTGAAGATACTGGACATGATTTAATGAAAACTCACTTTGGTACAATTAATTGCAATCATCAAGATGAAATTGTTTCTAAATCAAAAAAAATAATTGGATTATCTTTGAAAAGTTATGTTGAGAGCGAATATGATAATTTACATGAAGTTCATAGTATTAGAGATCATGCTTTTGGTCATGGATTGAGTGCAAACTTCGAACTTAAAGCAGGATTACTTCACGGACATGCAATAAGTGTTGAGATGAATTTAAGTTCTTTTATGTCATATAAAAGAGGGTGGATGAGTGAAAAAGATTTGCATAGAATTTTTAGATTATTTAGTGAGTATGAATTAAGTTTGTGGCATGATATTTTATTAGATGAAAAATGTATGAATCAAGGATTTGATAAAATTTTGCAAAAAAGGGGAGGTAATTTAGCTATTCCAGTTCCATCTAGCATTGGAAAGTGTAAATATATTAACGATCTAACAAAAACTGAATTAAAAAATATTATTCAGGAATATAAGTTAATAGTTTCAAAATACCCAAGAAAAGGACTAGGTATTGAACCTCTTTGTTCAGACGCGGGGCTGGAAGACCCTGTGACTGTTTTTAAAACAGATGAAAAAATTTCCAAAGAAGCAAATTTAAATTAATTTCATGTATCAATTTGTTATCCCTGTTCATCATGTGACCTGGAGCACAAGAGCAGTCCTTGAGGGTATTTATGAAAAATATAAGCCAAAACATATTTATGTTATTACAACAGAAAATGAGATAAAAATTTTAAAAGACAAGTCAAATTATTGGAAAATTAAAAATTTAACTTTATTAGATGAAGATAATTTTTTTTTAAACAAATACGGTTTAACAAAAAATGATATTATATCTCAAATTACTCAAAACAAACCAAATTACACTCCTGGATGGTTATATCAGCAGATTATTAAACTTGGAGCTAATGATGCTATAGATCAATTAGATGAAGTTTTTGTGATATGGGACTCCGATTTATTACCAGTTAGATCTTGGCCAATACTAAATGAAAAAAAGGAAAAGTTTGCTTTACTACAAGATAAATCTTATGGAAATAAGGATATTTTAAATTCATGGAAAAATTTAATTATAAATGTTTTGGGGATTAATCCTGTTGAGGATGAAAGAGGAACATTTACTTCACATCATATGATTTTTAAAAAAAAGTACTTAAAAAGTCTCAAATTAAAATTTAAAGATCATTTTAAATCTGATCAAAATTGGATTGAATTGATAATAAAAGCTGCAAATATTTATGGTTCTTTTGGTGAATATTGGACTTATGCTAGCTGGGTAAATCATATCAATAAAGACGATCTTAATTATTATCCTTACGAAAAATACGGTTTAACTACAGAAAGATTTTTTGATGATGGCAATGGTTTATTTTCTAAAAATTATAAAAAACATATAAGTTTTAAAGAAGAAGAAGATTTTTATCCATCTTACTCTTCGATATTAAATTTTATTCGTAAAAATTATCACTCTCTTCCTTCTTCTTTATCATTTGAAACAAACATCAGACATACAAAAAAAAGAGATGATAATATCCATCTTGAGGAAAAGAGATCTATTTGGAGAGAAAAAAAACACAATTTATAAATTCAGCAATTTAGCAATTTTTAATAACAAAACTAGAAGACAACTAGAAGATAGAGGCGGAAAATAAATTATTTTTACTTATTTAAAACACTTGTGTATTAATATATTAACAATAACAATAAAAATAACGACGTGCCCTCGTGGTGAAATTGGTAGACACAAAGGACTTAAAATCCTTGCCCTTTTGGGAGTGCCAGTTCGAGTCTGGCCGAGGGCACCACTTTAAAAATGTATAAACCGTTAATTATATCTGATAAAAATCTCAAGTCTGTAAAGATAAAAAAAAAGGTAATTAAGATTTTCCAAAAAAAATATCTTAAAAAGAATAATATTGTTTTAGTAATTGGTGGAGATGGATTTATGTTAAAAATTTTAAAAAATAATAAAAAAACAAAAAAATTTTTTTACGGTATAAACTCAGGTAATTACGGTTTTCTTATGAACAAATTTTCAAGAAAACATTTAATTAAAAATATATATAACTCGAAAATGATAAGTATATCTCCATTAGAAATGATTGTTAAAACTAAAAATAATATTAAAAAATGTTTAGCCATCAATGAGGTTTCTATCTTAAGACAAAGTAGGCAGGCAGCTAATTTATCAATAAAAAATAAATCGAGTTATATAATAAAAAAATTAGTTTCTGACGGGGTTTTAGTTTCAACACCTGCTGGAAGCACAGCCTATAATTTATCTGTGCATGGGCCAATTTTAAGCTTAAACTCAAAAAAAATTTCAATAGCGCCGATAAGTGCATTTAGACCAAGAAGATGGGTTGGAAAAATTGTGAGTGATAAATCAAAAATTTTAATTACTAATTTAAACCCCATAAAGAGGCCTGTAAGCGCAGTTGCTGACAATTTGGAAATAAGGCATGCAAAACAAATCAAAGTTTGTACTCAGGATAAAATAAAATTTAACCTTCTTTACGATAAAAACAAAAGTTTACAAAAAAAGATTAAATTAGAACAATTGAGAAAAGAAACTTTTTAGTTGGTGCCCTCACACGGACTCGAACCGCGAACCTATTGATTACAAATCAATTGCTCTACCAATTGAGCTATGAGGGCGTTTTGTCTCTTTAAAATATATTTACTAAAAATACAATAAAAATTAAATAATATTTCTATTTAATTGAACGGGAAATATGATGACAAACTACAGAAACGGTATTTGAAATATTCAAACTTTCTATTTTGCTGTTCATATTCACCTTAAATTTAAAATCTGAATTTTCAAGAGTTTTTGCTTTTATTCCGTAGCCTTCAGATCCAAATAATAATACATTTTTTCCCTTCCAATCATTACTTGTAAAATCTTTCTTAGCACTTACATCAAAAGCACTAATCCAAAATTCTTTAGTTTTAAGAAATTTTAGAACAGTATTTAAATTTGATACTTTAAAAATCTTTAGATGTTCCGCTCCTCCACTTGCACTTTTATAAAGCAATTTGCTTTTTGACGGAAATGACCGTTCTTTTACTATCAAACCATCAATATTAAAAGCAACTGCGCTCCTAATAATCGAGCCAATATTTCTTGGATCTGTAACTTCCTCAAGTGCAATTAAATTAATATTTTTATTATTGTTATTTAAAACAAAATCTTTGATTGTTATCTCTTCTAATTGCTCAACTTCAGCTACTAATCCTTGGTGAGCTGTATCATCCCTTCCACATAAATTATCCAGCTCTCTTCTAGATTTATAAAAAACACTTACAGATTTAAATAAGTTTAGGGACTGATTTTCTCTATTCAATTTTTTTTGGGCATCCTCGGTAATAAAAACTCTCTCTATTTTTCTTGAGGGGTTTTTTAATGCTTCTAAAACAGCGTGTTTTCCAACAATTAAAAAAGTGGTTTTTTTCATGGTTTTTAAGCTTTATTTTCAAATTTCTAGCATATTTTAAGGCAAAATGATTTATTGCAATTATTCCATAAATGCTTATAAAACCCTTGTTGTTAAATGCTTTTTAAGTTAGTGGGTATCCCCACATTTAGTATTAAGGAGGGGTACCAAAGCGGTCAAATGGGGCGGGCTGTAAACCCGTTGACTTCGGTCTTCGAAAGTTCGAATCTTTCCCCCTCCACCAAACTTAAAATATTTGATAATAAAGAGCGTAATAAGTTTGGATTTCGCGGGTGTAGTTCAATGGTAGAACGCTAGCCTTCCAAGCTGGATGTAAGGGTTCGATTCCCTTTACCCGCTCCAAAAAATTAAAATTAAAGTGAGGAAAAAATAAATGTCTAAAGAAAAGTTTAACCGAAACAAACCACATTGTAATATCGGTACAATAGGTCATGTGGATCATGGAAAAACAACTTTAACCGCTGCAATAACAAAAGTGTTATCAGAAGCGGGAGGTTCTAGTAGCGCAAATTTTGTTGCTTACGATCAAATTGATAAAGCACCTGAGGAAAAAGAAAGAGGAATTACGATTTCAACTGCGCACGTGGAATATGAAACCGAAAAAAGACATTATGCTCACGTAGATTGTCCGGGCCATGCTGATTACGTAAAAAATATGATAACAGGTGCCGCTCAAATGGACGGAGCAATACTAGTTGTTAATGCAGCCGATGGACCTATGCCACAAACTAGAGAGCACATTTTATTAGCTAGACAAGTTGGTGTTCCAGCAATTGTAGTTTTTTTAAACAAAATAGATACTGTTAAAGATAAAGAATTGGTAGATTTAGTTGAAGAGGAAATAAGAGAACTTTTAACTTCATATAAATTTCCTGGAGATAAAATACCAATTATAAAAGGCTCAGCTTTAAACGCCGTTGAAGGAAAAGACGAAGCAACTGGTAAAAATGCTATAATGGAACTGATGAAGGCAGTTGATGAAACTATTCCCCAACCAGACAGGCCTAAAGATAAACCTTTCCTAATGCCAGTAGAAGATGTTTTTTCAATTTCAGGAAGAGGAACTGTTGTAACGGGTAGAGTTGAGTCAGGTGTGATTAAAGTTGGAGAAGAAATTGAGATAGTAGGAATTCGAGATACTAAAAAATCTGTATGTACTGGTGTTGAAATGTTTAGAAAACTTTTAGACAGTGGTGAGGCAGGAGATAATATTGGTGCACTTTTAAGAGGTGTCGAAAGGGATGATGTTGAAAGAGGACAAGTGCTATGTAAACCAGGCTCAATCACTCCTCATACTGAATTTGAGTGTCAAGCCTATATTTTAAAAAAGGAAGAAGGTGGAAGACACACACCTTTTTTTACAAAATATAGACCTCAATTTTATTTTAGAACTACCGATGTAACGGGTGAAGTTACTTTACCTTCAGGAACAGAAATGGTGATGCCAGGCGACGATGGTAAATTTAATGTTAAGCTAATAACACCTATTGCTATGAGCGAAAATTTAAATTTCGCGATTAGAGAGGGTGGAAAAACAGTTGGAGCTGGAGTAGTAACTAAAATAGTAAAATAACGCTTAGGAGCGTAGTTCAATTGGTAGAGCGCCGGTCTCCAAAACCGGAGGTTGTGGGTTCGAGTCCCTCCGCTCCTGCCAATTTTTTTAGAGAATGTTATGAAGAATCCTCTTAAATTTTTTCAAGAAGTAAAACAAGAAACATTTAGAGTTACTTGGCCCTCTAAGAAAGAAACAATGATGGGAGCAGTAATGGTTTTTGCTTTAGCCTCCATCGCAGCGATTTTTTTTCTAATTCTTGATCAAATTTTAAGATTTTTATTAAATTTAGTTTTAACAATTAATTTTTAATTATGAACTGGTACATAGTGCAAGCTTACTCTGGATTTGAAAAAAAAGTTGTAGAGAATATTAAAGAGGAACTTAAGAAAAACAAGCTATCAGAAAATTTAGATGAAATTTTGGTTCCAACTCATCAAGTAACAGAAGTTAAAAAAGGAAAAAGAACAAAAAAAGAAAAAAAATTTTTTCCGGGATACGTTCTTATAAAAATTGAACTCACTAAACAAATTTATCATTTAATCAAAAATTTACAAAAAGTAAGTGGTTTTTTAGGTTCTTCAGATAAACCAACCCCAATATCTGATAAGGAAATTAAAAGAATATTAGGACAAGTTTCTGAAAGCGCTGTCTCTCAGAAAACTGGCTTAAATTTTGAAATTGGAGAAAAAGTCAAAGTATGCGATGGCCCCTTTGCCTCATTTAATGGATTAATTGAGGAAATTGACGAAGAAAAATCTAGACTTAAAGTCTCAGTTTCTATATTTGGTAGAGCTACACCAGTAGATTTAGAGTTTAATCAAGTGGAGAAAAATTAGATGGCAAAAGAAATAACTGGATATGTAAAACTACAGATTAAAGGTGGTCAAGCTAACCCAGCCCCGCCCGTTGGTCCTGCATTAGGGCAAAGAGGAATAAATATTATGGAATTCTGCAAAGCATTTAATGAAAAGACAAAAGCTTTTATGGGAAAACCAGTTCCAGTAGTGATCACAGTTTATAAAGATAAGAAATTTGATTTTATTATTAAATCACCACCTGCATCTCATTTTATAAGAGAAGCAGCAAAACTTAAGAGTGGATCAAGTGAACCTGGAAGAGTAATTGCAGGGTCAATAACTATGAAACAGGCAGAAGCTATCGCTAAAGAAAAAATGAAAGATTTAAATGCTTTTGATTTAAAAGAAGCAACAAAAATTATTTGTGGATCTGCTAGATCTATGGGAATAGAAGTAAAAGAGTAAAATGAAAAAAAAATCTAAAAGATACAAATCATTAATCAAATTAAAACCTAATGACAAAAAGCTTAGTGTAAAAGAAATTTTAGATTTGGTTAAAAAAAACTCTAATACAAAATTTGATGAGTCCATAGATGTATCTTTACGAATAAATTTAAAGCAGTCTAAAGGTGGAGATTTCAGTTTAAGAACGGTTGTAAAACTTCCAAATGGATCAGGAAAAAAAGAGATAGTAGCAGTTTTATGTGAGCCAGACAAAATTACGGATGCAAAAAAAAGTGGAGCAGACCTCGTAGGATCTGAAGATTTGATTGAAAAAATAGCTGCAAAAAAATTTAATTTCACAAAGTTAATTTGCACTCCATCCATGATGGGAAAGATAGGAAAGCACGGAAAAGTTTTAGGTCCAAAAGGTTTAATGCCAAATCCTAAATTAGGCACTGTATCAAATGATATTGAAAAATGTGTAAAGGAAATTAAGTCAGGACTTGTAGAAATCAGAAATGACAAAGATGGTAATCTTGCTTCAACTATAGGAAGAAAAAGTTTGACCACAGATAAACTTCTAGAAAATTTTAATTTTTTTATAGAAAGTGTTAAAAAAGAAAAGCCTGATACAATAAAAGGTGAATTTATTAAGAATACATTTATTACATCTACCATGGGTGTTTCATACAAAGTTGGGGCAAAATAAATATGATGAATAAAGAAGCTAAAAAAAATTACATTGAGTCTATGAAAAAAAACTTCACTTCTAATGAGTCTGTTATGATTGCTCAATACCAGGGATTAAATGTAAATGAGTTAGACTCACTAAGAAAAGAATTAAGAGAAAAAGGGATTCTTTTTAAAATTACAAAGAATAGAATTACAAAAATTGCTTTAAAGGGTACTCCAAAAAAAGATTTAGAAAAATATTTTACTGGACCAACAGCAGCAGCAATTTCTTCGGATCCGATCTCAACAGCAAAAATTTTAACTAAATTTTCTAAAACAAATAATAAACTAAAAATAATCGCAGGATTCATGGACGGTAAAGTTTTAGATGAAAAAGAGGTGTCTATAATAGCCACACTACCTTCTTTAGAGGAAGCAAGGGCTAAAATTGTGGGTATTTTAGCTACCCCAGCTCAAAAATTAGTGAGTATTTTGCTTGCACCTGGCTCAAAAATTGCTAATTTAGCGCGCGCAAAGAGTTTAAAAAAATAATTCATAGGATAAATAAATGGCCGATTTAAATAAAATTATAGATGAACTATCCACTTTAACTGTTGTTGAAGCAGCTGAATTGTCAAAACAACTTGAAGAAAAATGGGGAGTTACGGCAGCTGCACCTGTTGCAGCAGCACCAGCAGGAGGTGCGGCAGCACCAGCGGGTGAGGAGAAATCTGAATTTTCACTTTTTCTATCTGCAGCTGGGGACAAAAAAATTAATGTTATTAAAGAAGTAAGAGCAATAACTGGTTTAGGTTTAAAAGAAGCAAAAGATTTGGTTGAAGGTGCTCCTAAAGAAATTAAAAGTGGAGTAGCTAAAAAAGATGCTGAAGAATTTAAGAAAAAACTTGAAGCAGCTGGAGCTAAAGTAGAATTAAAGTAAACAAAATTTAAGATTAAAACTTATTACAAGTTTATTCTTGTAGTAGTTTTATTACATTTGATGCAATTATCTTTTACTCAAAAGAAACATATTAGAAAAAACTTTGGGAAACTTATAGAAGGTTTATCAATTCCAAATTTAATAGAAGTACAAAAAAACTCTTACAACGAGTTTTTAAATTCAAAATCTCTGGATGAACAGCTGGCAGAATTATCTAAGGGTATAGATAAAGTTTTCAAAAGTATTTTTCCTATTGAAGACGGGAATGACAAATCCACTTTAGAATATATATCTTATAAGTTAGAAAAACCAAAATTTGACGTTATTGAATGTAAGCAAAGAAGCCTATCATACGCAGCTGCTCTTAAAGCAAATTTAAGATTAGTCGTTTATGATATTGACGTAGAAAACAACACCAAACAAATCTTATCTGCAAAAGAACAAGAAGTTTTTATTGGTGATTTACCACTAATGACGCCTAGCGCTACTTTTATAACAAATGGAGTTGAAAGAGTAGTAGTTAATCAAATGCATAGAAGTCCTGGCGTTTTCTTTGATCATGATAAAGGAAAGACGCACGCAAGTGGAAAATTATTATTTAATTGCAGAATAATACCAGGTAGAGGATCATGGCTTGACTTTGAATTTGATCCAAAAGACATTTTATACTTTAGAATTGATAGAAAAAAAAAGCTTCCAATCACAACTATTTTATTTGCATTAGGTTTTTCAAAAGAAAAAATAATAGAGTCGTTTTATAAAACAAATATTTATGAATACAATCTAGATACAAAAAATTGGACTACTGAATTTGCTCCGGAGAATTTTAGCCGTCCAATTAAACTTTCATACGATTTAATTGAAGCTAAAACAAATAAGAAATTTTTATCAAAAGGAGAAAAGCTCAATATCGTAATTGCAAAAAAACTCCAAGAAAAAGGTTTAAAGAATATTTCGATCTCCAATGAAGAAATAGTTGGAAAATATTTAGCAAAGGACATCAAAAACAAAGATGGAGAAATAATAATAGGTGCAGGATTTGATATTACAGAGGAACAATTACAAAAAGTAATCAGTCAGAATGAAAAGTTATTGCACATAGTAAATATTGATCCAATCAATAAAGGTCCTTATATTTTAGAAACTTTAAAAATAGATAAAAATTCAAATAAACAAGAAGCTTTGAATGATATATATAAAGTTTTAAGACCCGGTGAGGCGCCGTCTTCTGAAATAGCTGAGGAGATCTTCAAGAATCTATACTTTAAAAAAGAAAGATATGACTTATCTGAAGTGGGTAGAGTAAAGCTTAATTCTAAACTAAATTTGAATACAAATTCAAAAAAAACAATACTCGATACCACTGATATAATTTCAATTATTAAATTTATGTTAGATCTAAGAGATGGTAAAGGCGACGTTGATGATATTGATCATTTAGGTAACAGAAGAGTTAGATCTGTTGGTGAATTGGTAGAAAATCAGTTCAGAATTGGTCTTTTAAGAATGGAAAGAACTGTAAAAGAGAAAATGACTACTTTTTTAGAAATAGAGTCAGCTATGCCTCAAGATTTAATTAACGCCAAACCTATTACAACTTCTTTAAAAGATTTTTTTGCTACTTCTCAACTTTCTCAATTTATGGATCAAACAAATCCTCTATCTGAAATAACTCACAAAAGAAGAGTATCAGCTCTTGGACCGGGAGGATTAACAAGAGAAAGAGCAGGTTTTGAAGTAAGAGACGTACATCCTACACACTATGGAAGAATATGTCCAATAGAAACCCCAGAGGGTCCAAATATTGGTTTAATAAATAGTTTAGCTACGTACTGTAGAGTAAATAAGTTTGGTTATATAGAAAGTCCATACAAAAAAGTTGCGAATGGTAAAGTGACTTCTGAAATAAAATATTTATCAGCGATCGAAGAAGAAAAATACACTATTGCTCAAGCAAACTCAAAATTAAATAAAGATGGGTCATTTGTTGAAGAACTTGTCGCTTGTAGAAAAAACTTAAATTTTGAATTATCAAATAGAGACAACATTGATTATATTGATGTTTCACCCAAACAATTAGTTTCTGTAGCTGCTGCATTAATACCATTTTTGGAAAATGATGATGCTAATAGAGCTTTAATGGGATCTAACATGATGAGGCAAGCTGTACCATTGTTAAAGCCTGAATCACCTTTAGTCGGAACAGGAATTGAGTCTGATGTAGCTTTAGATTCCGGAGTAACAATAGTTGCTAAAAGAAGCGGTGTTGTAGATAAAATCGACGGGAAGAGAATAGTTGTTAAAGCAACAGACGTGAATGATTTATCGCAATCAGCTGTTGATATTTATAATTTATCAAAATTCCAAAGATCAAACCAAAATACATGCATTAATCAAAAACCTTTAGTAAAAGTCGGAGATAAAATTAAAAAAGGAGATATTATAGCAGACGGACCCGCTACTAAATTAGGCGAGTTAGCTTTAGGAAAAAATGTTACTGTGGCTTTCATGCCTTGGCAGGGATACAATTTTGAAGACTCTATATTAATTTCAGAGAGATGTGTTACGGATGATGTTTTTACCTCGGTTCATATCGAAGAATACGAGTCTATGGCACGAGATACTAAATTAGGAGCCGAAGAAATTACTAGAGATATTCCTAACGTAAGTGAGGAAAGTTTAAGAAATTTAGATGAGTCAGGTATAGTTTATGTTGGGGCTGAGGTTAAACCAGGTGATATATTAGTAGGAAAAGTCACGCCAAAGAGCGAAACGTCCTCAAGTCCAGAAGAAAAGTTATTAAGATCTATCTTTGGAGAAAAAGCAACTGATGTTAGAGACTCCTCGTTAAAATTACCATCAGGAAGCGCTGGTGTAGTTATTGATGTAAGAGTTTTTAATAGACATGGTATAGAAAAAGATGAACGTTCAATTGCAATAGAAAGAGCAGAAATTGAGTCTGTTCAAGAAGATAAAAAAGTTGAGGAAGAAATTTTAAATAGAAATATAAAATTAAGAGCAATTGATTTGTTAACTGGCCAAAGTATAAATAAACAATTTAAAGATTTGAAACCAGGAACAACACTTAATAAAAATGATTTTGAGGGAATTAATTTAAAAGATTTATGGAAATTATCATTCCAAAATTCTCAAATAGATGAAGATTTAGAAAAATTAAAAAATCAATTCGAAAATGCTTCAGAGGATATAAAACTTAGATTTGAAGATAAAGTTACAAAAATTCAACAAGGTGATGATTTATTGCCCACTGTAATGAAAGTTGTGAAAGTATTTGTGGCGGTAAAAAGAAGATTAATGCCGGGAGATAAAATGGCAGGACGGCATGGAAATAAAGGTGTAGTTAGTAAAATTGTACCAGTTGAAGACATGCCGTATATGGAAAACGGTAAACCAGTTGATATTGTTTTAAATCCATTGGGAGTTCCAAGCAGGATGAATGTGGGTCAAATATTAGAAACGCATCTTGGTTGGTCTTGTTCAGAATTAGGAGATCAAATTAAAACTTACTTAAAAAATTTTGATAAGGAAATTGAAAAAATTAAAAATAGATTAAAAGAAATTTACGGTGAACAATATTTTAACGAAGTTATAGCAAAACTTTCTAATAAAGAAGTAGCTGAATTAGTGGAAAATTTATCTAATGGAGTGCCTATAGCTACACCCGTTTTCGATGGAGCCAGCACGAAAGATATCACAGAAATGTTAAATTTAGCAAAATTACCGAATACAGGCCAAACACATTTGTGGAATGGTCAAACCGGTGAGAGATTTGATAGGCCAGTAACTGTTGGTATTATTTATATGCTTAAATTAAATCATTTAGTTGAAGATAAAATACATGCTAGATCTACAGGACCGTATAGCTTAGTTACACAGCAACCCTTGGGTGGAAAAGCTCAATTAGGTGGTCAAAGATTTGGTGAAATGGAAGTGTGGGCCCTTGAAGCTTACGGAGCATCCTATACTTTGCAAGAAATACTAACGGTAAAATCAGATGATGTAGCCGGTAGAACAAAAGTTTATGAAACAATCGTTAAAGGAAATAATAATTTTGAATCAGGTGTACCCGAGTCCTTCAATGTACTTGTTAAAGAGATAAGAGCACTAGGATTAAATATTGAACTAAACTAATTATGGAAAAAAGTTTAAGTAGAAATTTTGAAAACCAAAATATTACTCAAGAGAATAATTTTGACAGTATTAAAATTACTCTTGCAAGTCCCGAAAAAATTAAATCTTGGTCTTATGGTGAAATTAAAAAACCAGAAACTATAAATTATCGAACATTTAGACCTGAAAAAGATGGTTTATTTTGTTCACGAATATTTGGGCCAGTGAAAGACTATGAATGTTTATGTGGAAAATACAAAAGAATGAAGTTTAGAGGAATAATTTGTGAAAAATGTGGAGTAGAAGTTACAAAATCAAATGTAAGAAGAGAAAGAATGGGACATATAGATTTGGCTTGTCCAGTAGCACATATTTGGTTCCTAAAATCTTTACCTAGTAGAATATCATTAGCTATTGACATGAAACTTAAAGAAGTAGAGAAAGTTTTATATTTTGAAAGTTTTATAATTGTTGAGCCGGGATTAACAACTTTAAAAAAAGGTCAACTTATTTCTGAAGAGGAGCTGGTTAAAGCTCAGGATGAATTTGGAGAAGATGCTTTTTCAGCTGGTATTGGTGCTGAGGCAGTTAGAGAAATTTTACTAAATTTAGATCTTAAAAAAGAGCAAAAAAAATTAAGAGACTCTCTTAAAGAAATAAAATCAAAAGTAACTGAGGAAAGAACAATAAAAAGGTTAAAGTTAATAGAGTCATTCATATCATCAGGTAATAAACCTGAGTGGATGATACTCACATCTATTCCTGTAATTCCTCCTGAGTTAAGACCATTAGTTCCTCTAGATGGGGGTAGATTTGCAACATCAGATTTGAATGATTTATATCGAAGAGTGATTAATAGGAATAATCGTCTCAAGAGATTATTGGACTTGAAGGCTCCAGACATAATCGTAAGAAACGAAAAAAGAATGTTACAAGAATCTGTTGACGCTTTATTTGATAATGGAAGAAGAGGCAGGGTAATAACCGGTACCGGAAAAAGACCATTAAAATCTTTAGCTGAAATGTTAAAGGGTAAACAAGGAAGATTTAGACAGAATTTATTAGGTAAGCGTGTAGATTATTCTGGTAGATCAGTAATTGTTGTTGGCCCTGAACTTAAATTACATCAATGTGGCTTACCAAAGAAAATGGCTTTAGAATTATTTAAACCATTTTTGTACGCGAGGTTAGATAAATTAGGATTAGCAACCACAATTAAGCAAGCAAAAAGATTGGTAGAAAAGGAGAAAAGTGAGGTATGGGACTCCCTAGAACAAATTATCCGAGAACATCCAATATTGTTAAATAGAGCTCCGACCTTACATAGATTGGGCGTTCAAGCGTTTGAAGCCAAACTTATTGAAGGGAACGCTATTGAACTGCACCCATTAGTTTGTGCAGCATTTAATGCTGATTTTGATGGAGACCAAATGGCAGTTCATATACCTCTAAGTTTAGAAGCTCAATTAGAGGCAAGGGTTCTTATGATGTCTACTAACAACATTCTAAGTCCTTCTAATGGAAAACCGATTATAGTGCCAAGCCAAGATATTGTTTTAGGAATATATTACTTGTCCCAATCTAACGATGAAGAAAATAAAGATAAAAAACCCAAAGGTATTTTTTCTACAGTAGAAGAAATAGAGCAAGCACTGGAAAATAAGTCTATAAGCTTACATACAAAAATAATATCGACATTTAAAACAATTGATAAAGAGGGCAATTATATTAAAGAAAAATATTTAAGTACTGCGGGAAGATTTCTATTAGCTAATGTTCTTCCTTCAAATTCTAATATTAGGTTTAGCCTAGTAAATAAACTATTAACAAAGAAAAATGTTTCTGAAGTAATAGATACTATTTTTAGATATTGTGGCCAAAAAGAAACGGTTATATTTTGCGATAAAATAAAAACTCTTGGTTTCAAACATGCTTTTAAAGCAGGAATTTCATTTGGAAAAGATGACTTACTTATTCCAAAAACTAAAGAAAGCCTTATAAACAATACAAAAAAACAAATTGAAGAATACGAAAAACAGTACTCAGATGGATTGATCACTCGAGGAGAAAAATACAATAAAGTAGTTGATGTTTGGTCAAAATGTACTGACACAGTTGCAAATGAGATGATGAAAGAAATTTCATCTGCTGAAAAAGTTTATGATGATGATAGGATTGAAACTAATTCTGTTTATATGATGGCAGACTCAGGCGCAAGAGGATCTCAAGCCCAAATGAAACAATTGGCTGGGATGAGAGGTTTAATTGCAAAACCTTCTGGTGAAATTATTGAAACCCCGATTATATCAAATTTTAAAGAAGGACTGTCAGTTCTAGAATATTTTAATTCAACTCACGGGGCGAGAAAAGGGTTAGCTGATACTGCTTTAAAGACTGCTAATTCTGGTTATTTGACTAGGAGACTTTGTGATGTCGCTCAAGATGTTCAAATTACAAAAACAGAATGTGATTCTAAAAAAAGATCCTCTGTAAATATTTCAGAAATTATTGAAGGAGGAAATATCTTAGTGAGCTTATCTGAAAGAGTTCTCGGAAGAGTTATAGCAGAAAATATTAAAAATCCAGTTACTGGAGAGGTGATAATTAAAAAAGATAAATTAATTGATGAATTTGACTGTGAAAAAATCGATGCAGCTGGTGTAAAATCAGTAAATGTTTATTCTGTAATAACCTGTGCCTCAACAAAAGGTGTTTGTCAAATTTGTTATGGAAGAGATCTAGCAAGAGGCAAACTAGTCAGCGTTGGTGAAGCTGTAGGTATGATAGCTGCACAATCTATTGGTGAACCAGGTACACAATTAACAATGAGAACTTTCCACGTTGGTGGAACAGCGCAAATTAAAGAAGAGTCTCAAATTATTTCTCAAACAAAAGGTAAATTAAATATAATAAATAAAAATTTAATTGAGGACTCAAAGAAAAATATTATCGTGATGGGAAGAAATACACAGCTAAGTTTAGAAGATGAGAATGGAAGGCAGCTTGCTATTTATAAAGTAAATTATGGTTCAAAGCTTTTTTTCAAAGATGGAGATAAAATTGAAAAAGGAAAAAAAATTGCAGAATGGGATCCATATACACTACCCGTAATTGCAGAGACCTCAGGTATAGCAAATTATATGGACTTAATGGAAGGAAGTTCATTAGCTGAAACATTTGATGATGCAACCGGTTTATCTTCAAAGTCAGTTACAGATTGGAAGTCTACTTCTAAGAATTCAGAATTGAAACCAAGAATTACATTGAGAAATGAAAAAGGAGAAATTATTAAAAAAGCCGACGGTAATGAAGCAAGGTATTACTTAGTGCCAGATACAATATTATCTGTTAAAGATGGACAAAAAATATCAGCAGGTGATGTGCTTGCGAGATTACCAAAAGAAACTTCAAAAACTAAAGACATTACTGGAGGCTTGCCAAGAGTAGCTGAACTATTTGAAGCAAGAAGACCTAAAGATAGCGCAATTATTGCTGAAAATGATGGCATTATTGAATTTGGAAAAGAAGTTCGAGGGAAACAGAAAATCTCTATCGTTTCTTCAAATGGTGAAACTTCTAATTATTTAATTCCTAAAGGAAAGCATGTTAATTTTAATCAAGGAGAAAAAATCAAAAAAGGGGAATATTTACTCGACGGTAGCCCTGCACCACATGATATTTTAAGAATTCTTGGAGTAGAAAAATTAACAGAGTATTTTGTTACAGAAGTCCAAGAAGTTTATAGATTGCAAGGAGTTGTAATAAACGATAAACATATTGAAACAATTGTGAGACAAATGTTGAAAAGAGTTGAAGTTAAAAATCCAGGAGACTCAGAACTATTGTCTGGCGAAGTAATAGATTTAATTGATATGAATTTAATTAACGATAAATTAAGATCTGAAAATAAAAAACCTGCAACTTATGAAAGAGTTTTATTAGGTATAACAAAAGCTTCTTTGCAAACAAATTCGTTCATATCAGCAGCCAGTTTCCAGGAAACTACAAGAGTTTTAACAGATGCTTCGATAAAAGGAAAAATTGATACCCTAGAGGGTTTGAAAGAAAATGTTATAGTAGGAAGGTTAGTACCTGCTGGAACAGGTTTAACTAAAATTGAATGGGACAAACAAGCTAGAGAACAAGATAAAGCTAGATTAGAAGAACTTAAAAAACAGGAGCTAGAATCCGCGCCAGTAGCTGCTGATCAACAAGCGTAGAAGAAATATAAAAATCTTTAAATATTGACTTTTATCAATTCAATGTTAGTTTACGGCACATTTTGAATGTTAGAAGTAAGGTAGATTATAACCTTAAACACTAACAAAAATCAGCAGGTTATTCTTTATTTTCTACTTCAAAATATTACTATTATGCCGACTATAAACCAGTTGATTAAAAAAAGTAGGGTTAAACCTGTTGCTAGAAATAAAGTTCCAGCCTTAGAGAAACAACCTTTAAAAAGGGGTGTTTGCGTTAAAGTTTACACTACCACACCAAAAAAACCAAACTCAGCTTTAAGAAAAGTGGCCAGGGTTAGATTGTCAAATGGTTTCGAAGTAACAGCTTATATACCAGGAGAGGGTCATAATTTACAAGAGCACTCTGTAGTATTATTGAGAGGAGGTAGAGTGAAAGACCTGCCAGGTGTGAGATATCACATTTTAAGAGGTAATTTAGATACACAGGGTGTAGCAAATCGTAAACAAAGAAGATCTTTGTACGGAGCAAAAAAACCAAAATAATTTATCATGTCGCGAAAAAGAAAAGCACCAGTTAGAAAAGTATATCCAGATCCTAGATTTCACTCTGAGGTCGTTTCAAAATTTATAAACTCTATTATGTATGACGGTAAAAGATCAACCGCAGAAAAAATTCTTTATGATGCTTTAGATAAAATAAAGTCAAAAAATAATGAGGATCCACTTAAGATATTTAATACTGCAATAAGTAATGTAAAACCTAACTTAGAATGTAGATCCAGACGAGTTGGTGGAGCAACATATCAAGTTCCTGTTGAAGTAAAATCAAAAAGAGCTCAAGCATTAGCTTTACGTTGGATAATGGATGCGACAAGAAAAAGAAAAAATAAAACTATGGCAGATAAACTTTACGCAGAATTAATTGACGCATCACAAAACAAAGGCTCGGCTATCAAAAAGAGGGAAGACACACATAAGATGGCAGAGTCTAACAAAGCTTTTGCTCACTTTAGGTGGTAATAAATGGCTAATTATACTTTAGATAAATATAGAAATATTGGTATCATGGCACACATTGATGCTGGCAAAACAACTACAACAGAAAGAATACTTTATTATACGGGTAAAAGTCATAAAATTGGAGAGGTACATGATGGTGCAGCGACTATGGATTGGATGGAACAAGAACAGGAAAGAGGTATTACGATTACTTCAGCTGCCACAACCTGTTTTTGGAGAGATCATAGAATTAATATTATAGACACACCAGGGCACGTAGATTTTACCATTGAAGTCGAGAGATCTTTAAAAGTTTTAGACGGTGCAGTAGCAGTTTTTGACGGAGTGGCCGGTGTAGAACCTCAATCGGAAACAGTCTGGAGACAAGCCGATAAATATAAAGTTCCAAGAATTTGTTTTGTAAATAAACTAGATAGAACTGGTGCTGATTTTTATCGATGTGTAGATATGATTAAAGATAGATTAGGTTGCAAACCATTAGTTTTGCAACTCCCCATAGGCTCTGAGGCAGATCTCAAAGGAGTAATTGATTTAGTTAAAATGAAGGGTGTAGTTTGGCAAAACGAAGATCTCGGTGCAAAATTTGAATATGTTGATATCCCTACCGAGCTTAAAGAAAAAGCTGAGAAATATAGAAAAGATCTTGTAGAAACTGCAGTTGAAGAAGATGAAAAATTGATGGAGTCTTATTTAGAAGGCAAGGAACCTACTGAGAGTGAATTGATTAGATGTATAAGAAAAGGAACTATATCGTTTAACTTTGTTCCAATCCTTACAGGTTCTGCTTTTAAGAATAAAGGTGTCCAACCTTTACTTGACTCCGTAATTGATTATCTGCCCAGCCCAAACGACCTTAAATCTATCGAGGGAACAAAAGTTGGTTCTGATGAAAAAATAACCATGAAATTTGACGCAAAAGAAAAATTTTCAGCTTTAGCATTTAAAGTTGCAAATGATCCATTTGTTGGATCTTTAACATTTATAAGAATTTACTCCGGAACTTTAAACGCAGGAACATCAATTCTAAACTCTTCTAAAGATAAAGATGAAAGAATTGGCAGAATGCTTTTAATGCATGCTAACAGTAGAGAAGATATTAAATCTGCTAGCGCCGGAGATATAGTTGCTTTAGCGGGCTTGAAACATACAATCACTGGCCATACTTTATGTGATACGAAAAATCCAATTTTACTTGAGCCAATGGAATTTCCTGATCCAGTAATTGAGATAGCAGTAGAGCCTAAAACAAAAGGAGATCAAGAAAAAATGGGAGAAGCTTTGGCAAGATTAGCTAAAGAAGATCCATCTTTTAGAGTTTCTTCTGACGAAGAGTCCGGTCAAACTATTATCAAAGGCATGGGAGAACTACACCTTGATATAATTGTAGATAGGATGAAAAGAGAATTTAAAGTTGAAGCAAATATTGGAGCGCCACAAGTTGCATATAGAGAAACAATTTTAGGATCTGCGGAGATGGAATATATACATAAAAAACAGAGTGGAGGCGCTGGCCAGTTTGCTAAAGTTAAATTAAGCGTTGAACCATTAGAAGCTGGTAAAGGCAGAGAAGTAGAAAATCTTATTAAAGGTGGCTCAATACCAAAAGAATTTATTCCTGGAGTGGAAAAAGGAGTCGAAAGCGTTTCTGATAGCGGAATACTAGCAGGTTTCCCTATAATTGATTATAAAGTTAAAATTCTTGATGGTTTACACCACGAAGTAGATTCTAGTGTATTAGCTTTTGAAATAGCTAGCAGAACATGTTTCAGAGAAGCTTGCCAAAAAGCAACATTGAAATTATTAGAACCAATGATGAAAGTTGAAGTAGTAACTCCGGAGGAATTTATGGGCGATGTTATTGGTGATTTAAATAGTAGAAGGGGTCAAGTTGGATCTACAGAACCTAGAGGTAATGCAACTGCCATCAATGCGGTTGTTCCATTAGCGAATATGTTTGGATATATAAATAACTTAAGATCATCTACGCAGGGTAGAGCACAGTATACAATGCAATTCAGTCATTATGATAAGGTGCCACAAAATGTTCAAGATGAAGTTACAAAAAAATTAGCATAATATGGAAAATCAAAATATTAGAATACATTTAAAAGCTTATGATAATAAAATCCTCGATTTGTCTACCGAGGAAATAGTTAATACAGCTAAAAGAACCGGAGCTCAAGTAAAAGGCCCTATACCTTTACCAACCAGAATAGAAAGGTATACTGTATTAAGATCTCCTCACATTGATAAAAAAAGTAGGGAGCAATTTGAGTCAAGAACTCATAAAAGATTAATTGATATTATTGAACCAACGCCACAAACAGTAGAAGCATTGATGAAACTAGATTTAGCCTCTGGAGTTGACATAGAGATAAAAATATAAATTTATGAGCTTAGGATTAATTGGAAAAAAAATAGGTATGACCAGAGAATTTATGGAAACAGGTCAATCTGTTCCCGTCACTGTGATAAAAATCGAAAAAGGCAGGGTTCTAGACATAATTACTAAAGAAAAAAGAGGCTATAATGCAATAAAAGTTGGATTTTTCAATTTAAAAAACTCAAAGTTATCAAAACAAATGAAAGGATACTTCGCAAAGAAAAATACAGAACCTAAAAAAATTCTAAAAGAATTCAGAGTTGAAAATTATGAGTCCTTTAAAGAGGGTAATGAACTTGGTTTGGAGATATTTAAGGAAAAAAAATTTTTAGACGTTAAATCTAAAACTATTGGAAAAGGCTTTGCCGGAGTTATGAAAAGATGGAATTTTGGAGGATTAAGAGCTTCGCATGGAGTATCTGTTTCACATAGATCACATGGATCAACAGGTCAAAGACAAGATCCCGGTAAAGTTTTTAAAGGAAAAAAAATGGCTGGCCATATGGGTGATAAAAATAGAACAATGTTAAACTTAGAAATTATTAAATCTGATTTTGAAAATAATCTTATTTATTTAAAAGGTTCAATACCCGGATCTAAAAATACAACAGTTTTTCTAAGAGAGTCCGTAAAAAATGTGAGCAGAAAAACTATAAAAGAAAAACATGAAGCTAAAGTTAAAGCTGCTGCTGCTAAGAAAGGAAAAAAATAAATGAAATTTCCAATGCTTAATATTGATGGTGCTAAAAATGAAACAATAGAAATATCAGATAAAATTGTGAAAAATAAAGTTAACCATAAATTAATTAAATTTGTTATAGATTGGCAGTTAAACAGAGCCAAACCAAGAACAGCTAAAACTAAGCAAAGAAATCAAATTCGAGGGTCTACAAAAAAAATCATCGCTCAAAAAGGAAGTGGTGGAGCAAGACACGCAAGTAAAAAAGCTCCTCTTTTTGTTGGCGGTGGGATAGCCCATGGTCCAAAAGGTTCAGTTTACAAGATTAAGAAAATTAATAAAAAAGTAAAAAAATTAGCTTTATTACAAACATTATCAAAAAAAACAATTGATAAAAATTTATTTTTTTTAGCTGATGTTAAAAGAGAAATAAAAAAAACAAAAGAATTTAATATTTTTTTAAAAAAGAATAATATCTCAAATGTATTAATTATATCTGATCTGGACTCAATGAAGAATATAAATAAATCAGCCCGAAATATTAAAGATGTAAAACTTATAAAAGATGAGGGGACTAATATTTATGATATTTTAAAATATAAAAATATTTTGATTACATCGTCATCAGCCAAAAAAATTCAGAATAGGATTTTAAATGAAAAGAATTAATTACATTGACTCAATTAGAAGTCCAATCATAACAGAAAAGGCCACTATTTTGTCCGAGCAAAATAAAACTGTATTTAAAGTTCATGATAGTGCAAACAAAAAGACTATAAAAAAAAATATAGAAAAAATATTTAAAGTTAATGTTGTTAAAATTAATATAATTAACCAAAAAACTAAACAAAAGATGAAACAAGGAAGAAAGTCTTTTAGATCAGGTTATAAAAAAGCAATTGTTACTTTAAAGAAAGGTCAAAGTATAGACCTAACCACAGGAGTTTAATTTATGGCACTTAAAACATTTAAACCTTATACAAAATCATCGAGAGGAACCGTTGTTCTAGATAAAAGTAATCTCTGGAAAGGTTCACCTTTCAAACCTTTGACTAAAGGACAAAACTTTACAGGAGGTAGAAATAATAATGGAAGAATTACTTCTAGGCATATAGGCGGCGGCTCAAAGCATAAATATAGAATTATTGACTTTTTTAGAAAAAAGAAAAATATTTTAGCAAAAGTAGACCGTATAGAATACGACCCTAATAGAACTGCTCATATTGCTTTAATTACTTACAGGGATAATGAAAAATCTTATATAATTTGTCCACAAGGTCTTAAAGTGGGTGACACAGTTGAAGCAGGAAAAAATATTGATATCAAGATCGGTAATTGCTTAGAGCTAAAAGATATACCACCGGGTACATCCATTCATAATGTTGAATTAATACCTGGGAATGGAGGAAAATTAGCTAGATCAGCAGGATCTTCTATAATTCTATCTGGATATGACGATGATTACGCAATATTAAAACTTTCGTCTGGAGAAACAAGAAAAGTCAGTAGCTCTTGTATAGCTACCATAGGAGTTGTTTCAAACCCAGATCAAAAAAATATAAAAATTGGTAAAGCAGGAAGAAATAGGTGGCGTGGAAAAAGACCTCAAACCAGAGGTGTTGCAATGAATCCAGTAGATCATCCACATGGAGGAGGAGAAGGTAAAACATCAGGTGGACGTAGTCCAGTATCACCATGGGGCCAGTCTGCAAAAGGTTTAAAAACACGAAGGCCAAAAAGAAGCGATAAATTAATAATCACAAGAAGGAAAAAAAGGAAGCAATGACAAGATCTGTTTGGAAAGGACCATTTGTTCACCCAAGTTTGTTAAAGAAAATTGACAAACTAAAGGACAAATCAAATAAAAAACCAATTAAAACATGGTCAAGAAATTCAACTATAATTCCTGATTTTGTTGGTCATAGCTTCATGATACACAATGGGAAAACCTTCATACCAATAACTATTTCCGAAGAGATGGTAGGTCATAAATTGGGTGAGTTTGCTCCTACAAGAACTTTTAAAGGTCATACACCAGCTGATAAAAAAGCTGCAGCAACCGCTGCTGCCGAAAAGCCAGCAACTGGAGATAAAAAATAATGGAAAAAAATCAATTAGTAAAAGCTGTAAATAAAAATGTGAGGACAAGCCCAAGAAAACTCGCATTAGTTTGTAATTTTATAAAAGGTAAAAAAGCAGATGTTGCATTAAGAGATTTAGAATTTTCAAGAAAGAGAATTGCAAAAGAAGTAAGCAAGACAGTTAAATCTGCTATTTCAAATGCAGAAAATAACTACCAATATGATATAGACAACTTATTTGTTAAAGAAGCTTTTGTAGGAAAATCCTTAGTAATGAAAAGATTTAGACCCAGAGCAAAAGGTAGAGCAAGTCCAATAAAAAAACCATTTAGCAGAGTCACTATAATTTTAGAAGAAAAGAAACAAAAAAAGGAGAGCAAGTAATGGGTCAAAAAATTAATCCAATAGGACTTAGATTAGGAATTAATAGAGGTTGGGACTCAACATGGTTTGCTAAAAAAAAGGATTTTGGTAAATTTTTAATAGAGGACTTTAAGATAAGAAATTATATTAAGAAAAATATTATTAATTCTGGGGTATCAGAAATAATAATAGAAAGGTCCTCAAAAAAATGTACTGTATCAATTCATACATCCAGGCCAGGATTTGTAATAGGAAAAAAAGGTGCAGATATAGAGAAAATTAAGAAAAATATAATGAAAATTACTGAGAGCGATGTAAATGTGAATATAAAAGAAATAAAGAAACCTGAATTGAATTCAAATTTAGTTGCTGAAAATATTGCTCAACAGCTAGTAAAAAGAGTTGCTTACCGAAGAGCTATGAAAAGAGCAATGCAGTCGGCTATGAGATTAAATGCTAAAGGTATAAAAGTTATGTTGAGTGGAAGGTTAGCCGGGAATGAAATAGCTAGGACAGAATGGTTGAGAGAGGGGAGTATACCTTCGCACACATTAAGAGCTGATATAGATTATGGATTTGCAGAAGCACTCACAACTTATGGCATAATAGGTGTCAAAGTTTGGATTTACAAAGGGGAATTAATGGCAAAAGACGTTGAAAAAGAGAAAAAGGAGAGAGTTAAAAATGCTACAACCAGTAAGAACTAAATATAGAAAAGCGTTTAAAGGAAGAATTCATGGTAATGCATCCAGAGCTGTAAAGCTAAATTATGGGCAATTCGGTTTAAAAGCAATAGAGCCTGAGCGAGTAATTGGAAAGCAAATTGAAGCTGCTAGAGTTGCTTTAACTCGTTATATGAAAAGAACAGGAAAAGTGTGGACAAGAATTTTTCCAAATATTCCAGTTTCAAAAAAACCGACTGAGGTCAGAATGGGTAAAGGTAAAGGATCTCCTGAGTATTTTGCTTGTAGGGTAAAACCTGGAAGAATAATTTTTGAAATAGACGGAGTTTCAGAAGAAGTAGCTAGAGAAGCGCTTTACAAAGCATCAGCGAAATTACCAATAAAAACAAAATTTATAAAAAGATAATTATTATGATTAAAAAGAAAGAAGTTAAAAAATTAACTAAAGATCAAGCTGAAAAAAAGATTTTTAATTTAAAGAAAGATCTTTTCAATTTAAGATTTAAAAAGATTAATAATCAAATTGATAATCCAGCTCAGTTTAATCAAATTAAAAGAGATATAGCCAGACTATATACAACAATTAAAAATATAAAATGACCAAAAAAATTTTAAAAGGCACAGTTACTAGTGCAAAAAATAATAAAACGATAGTAGTCGAAGTTACACGAAAATTTAAGCATCCTTTTTATGAAAAAATTATCAAGAGATCTAAAAAATATCATGCACATGATGAAAAGAATAAATTTAAAGAAGGCGAAAAAGTTTCAATAAAAGAGTGCAAACCTTATTCAAAAAAGAAAACCTGGCAGGTAATTGAGTCATGATACAAATACAAACTGAATTAACAGTAGCTGATAACACTGGAGCTAGAAGAGTGGAGTGTATAAAAGTTTTAGGTGGATCCAAAAGACGTTATGCCTCAGTTGGAGATATTATCGTAATTAGCGTCAAAGATGCGATTCCAAAGGGAAAAGTTAAAAAAGGGGCTGTACATAAAGCAGTTGTTGTACGTACAAGAAAAGAAATTTACAGAGATGATGGTTCAAAAGTTCAATTTGACAATAATGCTGTGGTACTGACAGATGATAAAGGCGAACCAATTGGTACTAGAATATTTGGTCCAGTGACTAGGGAACTGAGATTAAAAGGTCATACAAAAATTATTTCTTTAGCTCCGGAGGTTTTATAAAATGAACTTAAAAAAAGGAATTCAAGTAAAAATTATTTCAGGTAAAGATAAAGGTAAAACAGGTGAGATACTTGAGATAAATAAAAAACTTAAAAAGGTTAAAATAAAATCAATTAATATGATTAAAAAACATTTAAAACCGACAAAAGAAAATAAGGGGGGTATAATTAGTAAAGAAAACTATATACACCAATCCAATGTAAAAAATATTGACATTAAAAAAAACGAAAAAAAAGTAGCAAATAAAAAATGATACCTAGACTTAAAATAACATATGAGAAAGAAATAACTGGCAAATTAATGAGCAAGTTATCTTTAAAAAATAAACATCAAGTGCCAAAAATTGAAAAAATTATCTTAAATATGGGCCTTGGTGAGGATGCTTCTGATGGAAAGAAAATGAAAGCTTGCGTTGATGACATGTCATTAATATCTGGACAAAAACCAATAATTACAAAATTTAAAAAATCTATATCTAATTTTAAAACTAGAAAAGGATCAAATGCAGGTATTAAAGTTACTTTAAGAGCAAACAAAATGTACGAGTTTATTGATAGATTAATAAACATTGCTTTACCTAGAGTAAAGGATTTTAGAGGCTTATCATCAGAGGGGATTGATAGATCTTGCAATTATTCATTTGGGATAAAAGAACATATAATTTTTCCAGAGGTGAATTTTGATAAAGTTGATAAGATAAGAGGTCTTGATATTACAATAGTAACATCAAGTAAAAGTAAAGAAGGAACTATTGAGTTGTTAAAAGAATTTAATTTTCCTTTAAAAGAAAAAAAAAACTGAGGTAAAAATGGCAAAAAAAAGTGCAATAGAAAAGAATTTAAGACGAATTAAATTAGTAAAAAAATACGCTAAAAAGAGAGCGGCGTTAAAAAAAATAATTAATAATAAAAAATTGGAACTTGCAGAGCGTTTTAATGCTCAATTAAAATTAAATAAACTTCCAAAAAACTCAGCAAAAATTAGAATTAGAAATAGGTGTGAAGTCTCTGGAAGGCCTCACGGTGTATACAGAAAATTAAAAATATCTAGAATTGCTCTAAGAGACATGGCTTCGTCAGGCAAAATTCCAGGTATAACAAAATCAAGTTGGTAGGAGGATTATGACATTTACAGATCCAATAGGCGATATGTTTTCAAGAATTAGAAATGGTCAAATGAGGTCTTTGAGCTCAATAGTAATACCATCTTCTAAATTTAGGAAAAATATTTTAGAAATTCTTAAAAATGAAGGATATATCAAAGATTATTTTATTGATAAATCGGAAGATAACAAAATTAGCTTAAAAATTACTCTTAAATATTATGAGGGCGATCCAGTAATAAAAGAAATTAAAAGGGTATCAAAACCAGGAAGAAGGGTTTATTCAAGGGCAACTAGCATACCAAAAGTAATGAATGGTCTTGGTTTAGCTATCTTATCAACACCAAAAGGAGTGATGACAGATACTGAGGCAAGAAAAAACAATGTTGGCGGAGAGATAATTTGTAGGGTATTTTAATGTCTAAAATTGGTAAAAAAAATATAATCATTCCTAAAGAGTCTACTATTAAGATAGAAGGTGCAAACTTAACTATTTCTGGACCAAAAGGTACAAAAAAACTAACTATTAATGATAAAATATTCTCTTCTAAAATAATTGATAGTGAATTTAAAATCGAACCTATTCAAAAGAATGTAGATAAAAAAACTTCAATATTATGGGGAACAACAAGAAGTGTAATTAATAACGCTGTTACTGGCGTTTCATCCGGTCATGAAAAAATATTAGAATTAAGTGGTGTTGGCTTCAGAGCCAACTTAAAAGGTGATACTTTAAATTTACAACTAGGTTTTAGTCATGATATTAATTTTAAAATTCCTAAAGAAATTAAAATTGCAGTTGAAAAACAAACAGTTGTTAAAATAAATGGTGTAGATAAAGAATTAGTTTCAAAAATTGCTGCTGACATAAAAAATCTAAAACCTGTGGAACCCTATAAAGCTAAGGGAATTAAAGAAAGAGGACAATTTGTTTTAAGAAAAGAGGGAAAGAAAAAATAATGAGAAAAAACGTTCAAAAAAATAAAAGAAAATTAAGAAATAGAAAAAAATTAAAGAGCATCAATAGAAACAAATTAAGAATATCTATTTCAAAATCTTTAAACAATATGTCAGCTCAAATAATAGATGATAGGCAAAAAAAAACTTTAGTTTCAGCATCATCAACTGAAAAGTCTATTAAAGCAAAAAATTTTAAGAAAATTGAGAAATCAACTGTTATAGGTGAAACATTGGCCAAAAGAGCAAAAGAGAAGAAAATCAGCGAAGTTTATTTTGATAGGGGTGGATATAAATATCATGGAAGAATAAAAATTTTTGCTGAAACTTTAAGAAAGAATGGACTTAAATTTTAATGACTGAAATTAAAAAAACAGAATCTGATATAAAAGAAAAATTAGTAGCTATTAACCGTATAACAAAAGTCGTTAAGGGTGGAAGACGATTTGGCTTTGCAGCTTTAGTTGTCGTTGGAAATCAAAAAGGCTCAATAGGTATTGGTCAAGGTAAATCAAAACAAGTACCAGATGCAATTAAAAAGGCTACAGAAGTTGCAAAAAGAAGTTTAATCAAAATTCCTTTAAAAGAGGGAAGGACTCTTCATCATGATGTAAAAGGTAAAAACGGTTCAGGGAAAGTTTTTTTGCGAGCTGCCCCAGCCGGTACTGGTATAATAGCAGGTGGTGCTATACGATCAGTTTGTGAAGTTCTAGGCATTCAAGACGTTGTTGCCAAATCTTTAGGGTCTGCAAATCCGCATAACGTACTAAAAGCTTGTGTTAACGGTTTAAAATCTCAAACATCACCTAAAATACTTTCTTCTATAAGAGGAAAAAAAATATCTGATATTGTTTTAAAAAGAGAGACAAAATAATGAGCTTAAATAATTTGATAAAAAATAATAAAAAAAAAATAAGAGTTGGTAGAGGTATTGGTTCTGGAAAAGGTAAAACATCTTCAAGAGGACATAAAGGTCAAAAATCTAGATCTGGTGTTGCTATTAAAAGTTTTGAGGGAGGTCAAATGCCATTATATAGGCGTCTACCAAAAAGGGGATTTAAAACTTTTTCAAAAAAAAAGATAGCGATACTTAATCTCTCAAAAATACAAAGTATGTTAGATAAAGGGCAGAATAATTTAAAAAATATTTTAGATTTAAAGATTTTAAAAGAGAAAAATTTAATTAATAAAAAATATTCTAAATTAAAAATTTTAGGCACAGGTGAATTGAAAAAAAATATTGAAATTACTGCTAATTTTGCTTCTAAACAAGCCCTTCAAAAAATTGAAAAGGCTGGTGGGAAATTAAGTATAGTTAAAAAATAAAAGATATGTCTAGCGAAACTTTAAATACTGCCGGTGCTTTTAGTCAGGCTAAAGATCTAAAAAATAGAATATTATTTACAATTTTATTGTTAATCATTTATAGGTTGGGAACTTACGTCCCTCTGGCTGGAATTGATCCACTCGCATTAAAAGAAATCATGGCATCAAGTCAAAAAGGTTTATTAGGCATGTTCAATATGTTTTCTGGTGGAGCAGTAACTAGAATGGCAATATTTGCCCTAGGTATAATGCCTTACATTTCATCTTCAATTATTGTTCAACTACTTACAGGAGTATCTGATTATTTTAAAAATCTAAAAGAACAAGGTGAGATAGGAAGAAAAAAAATAACACAAATCACAAGATATGGAACTGTTCTAATTGCAATTTTACAAGGTTATGGAGTATCTGTTGGTTTAGAAAATGCTGGTAATTTAGTAATTGAACCAGGATTTTCTTTCAGAGCCACGACCACAATTTCACTTGTTGCAGGAACTACTTTTTTGATGTGGCTTGGGGAGCAAATAACTTTAAGAGGAGTTGGAAACGGGATATCTCTAATAATTTTTTCTGGTATAGTCGCAGAAATTCCTAGAGCTTTAGCATCAACTTTTGAGTTAGGAAGAACTGGTGCACTTTCTGCCTTAATGATAGTTGGAATTTTTATTTTAGTAATTTTGACCGTCTTATTTATAGTCTTTTTTGAGAGAGCGATGAGAAAGATATTAATCAATTATCCTAAAAGACAAGTAGGTAATAAAATGTATGGTGGAGAGTCATCTCATCTTCCTTTAAAGATTAATACTGCAGGGGTAATACCTGCAATTTTTGCTTCAGCTTTATTACTTCTGCCAATAACATTATCTAATTTTGGTTTTTCAGAATCAGATGCCTTTTTGAAAGTTTCTTCAATGTTTACTCAGGGTCAGCCCCTTTATATGTTATTATATGCATCTGGTATAATTTTCTTCTCTTTCTTTTATACTTCAATTGTTTTTAATCCAAAAGAGACAGCTGAAAATTTAAGAAAATATGGTGGGTATATTCCAGGCATCAGACCTGGAGAGAGAACAGCTGAATATATTGATACGATTTTAATGCGTTTAACTACAGTCGGAGCTATGTACTTAACATTCGTCTGTTTAATGCCAGAATTTTTAATTGCAAAATATCCTATTCCTTTTTACTTAGGAGGTACATCAATTTTAATAGTAGTAGTAGTTGCAATGGATACTGTGACACAAGTTCAAACAAGGTTAATGAGCTCCCAGTACGAGTCATTAATAAAAAAAACAAAGTTTGGAAAATAGTATAATTAATGAATTTAGTAATATTTGGTCCTCCAGGCGCTGGCAAAGGAACTCAGTCAAAATTTATCTCAAAAAAATATAATTTACATCAGCTATCTACTGGTGATCTTTTAAGAAATGAAATAAAAAATAAAACTGTATTAGGCTCAAAAATCTCATCTTTAATAAATTCTGGAGAGCTTGTTTCAGATAGCGTAGTAAGTGATTTAATTATGTCATTTATATCTAACGAAAAATACAAGAACAGATTAATATTTGACGGCTATCCGAGAAATTTGAGTCAAGCTAAAAACCTTGATAATTTATTAAATAAAAATAAACAGAAGATTGACATTGTTCTTAAACTGTCTGTCAGCTTAGAAACTATAAAAAAAAGAATTTTAGAAAGACAAAGCCAGGAAAAAAGAGAAGATGACAAAGAATTGATAGCGGTGAAAAGGTATAAAAATTACGAAACTTCGATTTCCCCTGTTATTGACTATTATAAGAATTCAAATTTGCTTAGAGTTATTAATGGTGAGCCTTCTATAAGCGAAATTAGCGCTGAAATTAGCGGCATAATTGAAGCTATCTAGGGTTGACTTTAAATGATTACTCAATATAAATACGCAGGAAACTTTAACTCATTTAAATATGGCTCGAATAGCAGGAATCAACATTCCACAGAATAAAGTGGTTAGTATTGCTCTTACTTATATACACGGTATAGGTCTTCATTCGTCAAAAAAAATTTGTGAAAAACTTAGTATTCCCTCCGCAAAAAGAGTTAACGATTTATCTGAAGAAGAGGTTTTGAAAATACGTGAATTTATTGACTCCAACTATAAAGTAGAAGGAGATTTAAGACGTGAAGTTTCAGTAAACATAAAAAGATTAGTAGATCTAGCCTGTTATAGAGGTTCTAGACATAAAAAAAAACTTCCTGTAAGAGGCCAAAGGACACAATGTAATGCTAGGACAAGAAAAGGTAAAGCCATAGCAATTGCAGGAAAAAAATTAACTCCACTTAAAAAGTAATTCTTGATGAATAAACAGAAAGAAAAAATTGATTCAAAAAACGAAGTAAAAAAAACTGAAACAAAAAAAATCAGCACGTTTAAAAAGAAGAAAAAAATAAAAAAAAATATTACATCTGGTATAGCCTACGTTTATTCAACATTTAATAATACAATAATCTCTATTGCTGATGAAAATGGAAATGTTGTTTCGTGGTCATCTGCTGGATCAAAGGGATTTAAGGGTTCAAGAAAATCTACTCCATATGCAGCTCAAGTTGCTGCAGATGATGCAGGCGGAAAAGCGTATGAACAAGGTTTAAGAACTTTAACGGTGCAGGTGAAAGGTCCTGGTTCAGGTAGAGAAACAGCTTTGAGATCTCTACAATCAAGGGGATTTAAAATTTTATCAATTAAAGATACAACGCCGATGCCACACAACGGTGCGAGACCACCAAAAAGAAGGAGAGTATAATGCAACAAACATCAAATATAATAGATAAAAATTGGAAAGCTTTAATCAAACCTAACAAATTAGACATTAATAGTAATGAGGATAAAACAGTTGCAAAGGTAACAGCTGAACCTTTAGAAAAAGGATTTGGTCAAACTATAGGAAATTCTTTGAGAAGAATATTACTTTCTTCTATACAAGGAGCTGCAGTCACGGCTATACAAATAGATGGGGTATTGCATGAGTTTTCCTCTATAAAAGGTGTTAGAGAAGATGTGACTGACATTGTGCTAAATGTTAAAAATTTAGCTATCAAATCAACTTCTTCAAATCCTAAAAAGATTATTCTCGATATTAAAGGACCTAAAGAGGTAAAAGCAAAAGATATTACGCTTGTTCCAGAAGTAGAAATTCTTAATCCTGAACAAACTATTTGTAATTTAGATGAAAAAACTAATTTTCATATGGAGTTAATGGTTAGCACTGGAAAAGGGTATGTTCAAGCTCCTAAAAATAAATCTGATGATAGCCCTTTAGGATTGATTTCAATAGACTCATTTTTTAGCCCTGTAAAAAAAGTTTCTTTTTCTGTTGAAAATACTAGGGCAGGAAGTGCACTTGATTATGATAAACTAGTCATGACAGTAGAAACAAACGGAACTGTAGATGCAGAAGATGCTATAGCTTATTCTGCAAGAATTTTTCAAGACCAATTATCTATGTTTGTTAATTTTGAAGATCCTCAAGAAACTGTAAAAGAGATAAAATCTAGTGAACCAGAATTTAATAGAAATCTTTTAAAAAGAGTTGAGGAATTAGAATTGTCAGTAAGGTCTATGAATTGTTTGAAAAATGATAATATAATTTATATCGGTGATTTAGTTCAGAAAACAGAGCCAGAAATGCTTAGAACCCCAAACTTTGGGAGAAAATCCTTAAATGAAATTAAAGAAGTATTAAACACTATGTCTCTTTATTTAGGTATGGAAATACCCAATTGGCCGCCTGATAATATAGCGGAATTGTCAAAAAAACTTGAGGAAAACAATTATTAATGAGACACGGCCTAGGATATAGAAAATTAAATAAAACCAGTGAGCATAGAAAAGCTTTATTTAAAAATATGCTAAATTCTTTAATAAAGTATGAGCAGATAATAACAACACTTCCTAAAGCTAAAGAATTAAAACCTCAAATTGATAAAGTTATAACTATTGGCAAAAATAATAAATTGAGTAATAAGAAAAGGTTATTCTCAAAATTACAAGACAAAAAATCAGTCTTAAAAGTTTTTAATGAGCTGTCTAAAAGATATAGCTCGAGAAAGGGAGGTTATTCTAGAGTTTTAAAAGCAGGTTTTAGAACTGGAGATGACGCCCCTATGGCAGTAATCGAATTAGTTGATAGAAATCCAGAGGCAAAAAAAGTCGATAAGCCAAAAAAAACTGAGACAAAAGAAAAGAAAAAAGAAGTTCAACCAGAACCTAAAGTAGCAAGTAAATAAATAAAGCTTTCATGCCGAAATCATATATTGTGGACGATGATTATAACGATTCACGTCTAGATAAATGGTTTAAAAATAAGATAATTGATTTACCGCATTCTTTATTTGAAAAAATACTAAGACAAAATAAAATTAAAGTTAATAAAAAAAAAACTAAATCCTCCTATAGACTTCAGGCAGGTGATTTGATTGAGATTTATAATATTTCTAAATTAAAACCCGTAGATAAAAAAGAAAAGATTAAATATTTACCTAAAAAAAAGGAAATTGGTACATATGATGATTACGTTATAGAAGATAATGAAAATTTTATAGTCATAAACAAACCAACGGGTATTCCGGTTCAATCAGGTACAAAGTCATTTAAAAACATTATAGATATATTAAAGAATTCAAAATATTTTGAAAATTCAAAACCTTTCATTGTCCACAGATTAGATAAAGAGACATCTGGAGTTTTGATAATTGCAAAAAACAGAAAGTACGCCCAATTATTTACTTCTCTTTTTAGGATAAGGAAAATTCATAAAACTTATTTAGCGATAGTTTATGGAAAAGTTGATAAGTCTATTAAGGTAATGAAAGATGATTTAATTTATTATGAAAATAATAAAAAAATTTTTCAAAAAGCTTTATCAAACCTTAGAATCATCAAGTCAAACAACAGTTATTCATACTTAGAGTTAAATCCAATTACTGGAAGAAAACATCAATTAAGAAAACAATTGCTTAAAATTGGATATCCAATAATAGGCGATGATAAATATTTCTTAAATGATAGAAAAATATTAAAAGTTAAAAATCTTATGTTACACGCATATAAAATAAAATTTATGATTAACAATATTCAATACAATTTTAAAGCTAAATATAATAATCTGTTTGAAGCTTTTCTTAAAAAAAATATCTAAATATTATTAATATTTTTGATAAAAATATTTGCTAAATTATTCTCAAATTTTTTTGGTTTGATTAAAATTAATTCTGATACTGAAGTAACTTTTTTATTATCCAAACCACAGGGAATAATTTTTAAGTATTGACTCAAATTATTTGAAATATTTATTGAACAGCCATGGTAAGCTACCCATCTAGATACTCTAATACCTATTGCTGCAATTTTTTTATCTTTAACCCATATGCCTATATTTTTCTTATCATTGTTAGATTGGATTTTATAATTTTTTAAAAATTGTATTATACTTTTTTCTATTGAATTTATGAATTTTCTTATGTCCTTTTTTCTTTTGTTTAAATCGATTACAAAGTAAATAATTTTTTGCCCTGGATTATGCAGAGTAATTTTACCCCCTCGATTTGATTTAACTATTTTAATTTTTTTATCTATTATTTCTTTTTTGTTGAAGCTAACCCCGGCAGTATAGGTAGTTGGGTGCTCTAAGATCCATAATAATTCTCTATTTGTGCCATTTTTTACTTCCTCGACTCTTTTATTGAGATAAAGCATTGCAATTTTATAGGGTATACGTTTTTTGCTAATTTTAATTTCTATACTCATTTAATTTGAATTTTATCATTATATAGACTAATAGTCTCAAAAAAACTTATAGAGGTATTTATGACTTTACCAAAATCAAGAGAGGCAAAAAAAGTCAATTTGGATTTTAATAAAGAATTTATCAACACTTTCACCCAAAATATTGAGAGTAGAAACGTTGAATTTATCAATAAAACATTAAAAGATTTACATGAAGCTGATGTTGCTAATTTAATTGAAAATTTAAATCCTGATACAAGAAATAAATTGATTGAAATTGAGTCGTTTAATATCGATCCAGAAATATTTATTGAATTAAATGAGTCAATTCAAAGTGAAGTTTTACAATTGCTTTCTATAGACTCCCTAATTAAAATAATTAAACGATTAGAGTCTGATAATGCCATTAAAATTCTTGAAAATTTATCAAAGGAAGTAAAAGAAAAAGTTTTAGAAAAACTTCCCCCAAAAGATAAATTTTTACTACAAGAGGGATTAAGTTATCCTGAGGACTCCGCAGCAAGAATAATGCAAAGAGAATTTACAGCGGTACCAAGCAACTGGACAGTGGGACAAACTATAGATTATTTAAGAGAGGACAAAGATTTACCTGAAGAATTCTTAGAGATATTTATTGTAGATAATGATTTTAAGCCAATTGGGACCGTTCCTTCATCAAGAGTACTAAGAACATCTAGAGATTTAAAAATGAACTCTATAATGAAAGAAATGCCAGTTTTAATTTCAGTTAATATGGATAAAGAAGAGGTCGGTCTTACTTTTGAAAACTATAACTTAGTGTCTGCAGGAGTAGTTAATAGAGAAAACAAATTAGTTGGTATGATTACAGCTGATGATGTTGTTACTGTTGTTCAGGAGGAAGCAGAAGAGGATGCTTTACGTTTAGCAGGAGTCGGTGATGAGGAAATCACTGATAGTGTCATGCTTAAAACAAAAAGAAGGTTTAATTGGTTATTATTAAATCTATTTACTGCTTTACTTGCAACTTGGGTTATAAGTTTTTTTGGAGCCTCGATTGAACAAATGGTAGCTCTAGCTTTTCTTATGCCAATAGTTGCATCAATGGGAGGAAATGCTGGGATGCAAACTTTAGCAGTTACTATAAGAGCAATAGCAACTAAAGAATTATCAAAAGGTAATTTCAACAGAGTAGTTGGTAAAGAATTTTTAATAGGTATTCTTAATGGTATAATTTTTGCAATAATAACTGCAATAATAGTACAATTATGGTTTAAAGAATTAAATCTTTCATTATTGATTGGTATTTCAATGATCTTGAATATGATTGTTGCAGGATTGTTTGGTATTTTGGTTCCAGTTTCATTAAAAAAATTAAATATTGATCCTGCTTTAGCTTCAAGTGTTTTTGTAACTACTATTACGGATGTTATTGGATTTCTATCTTTCCTAGGATTAGGATCCTTTTATTTTTTAAATTAAATATTATCAATTAATCTTATATTTTTTATGTAGTAAGCAAAAAATAAATTAAATTTTTTGTTAGGTTTTTTAATTTTTTGAAAGCTTTTTAAGTTATAATTTTCTATATAATCTATTTTATTTGCTCCAAGATTTATTAAGTCTTTTTTTATTCTATTTATATTAAATAAATTATAATTTTTTTTTAATTCTTTCTTTAAGATAGTAAAATAATTAAAAATATCAGATGCTATCTTCATTTGATTTTTATTAAGATTTGAATTTCTTGAAGAGCAGGCTATGCCACTATTTTCTCTAATGGTTTTGCATTCAATTATTTTAGATTTTATCTTATTTTTTTCGATATGTTTTTTAATTAGATAAAGTTGCTGATAATCCTTTTTTCCTAAATAGATATATTTAGGTTTAATTATTTCTAAAAATCTATTTACTACATTTAAAACTCCTTCAAAATGGCCTTTCCTAAATTTACCACATAATTTCTTTGAAGATTTATCTAAGAAAACTTTATTCTTGGTTTTAAACCCGTATATATCCTTAGATGTTGGAATATATAAATAATTGATTCTCAATTTTTTTAATATTTTTATGTCTTTTTTTGTGTTCCTCGGGTAAGACCTAAAATCGCTTTTTTTATTGAATTGTTTAGGATTAACAAAAATTGAAACTAAAGTTTTAAACTTAGATTTCTTAGATTCTTTGATCAATGAAATATGCCCTTTATGTAATCCGCCCATTGTAGGTATAAATGATATGCCTTTAGTTTTTAAAATCTCTCTCTGAAGAGTATGTTTGTCTTTAAATATTTTCATTTCTGTAAAGCAATGATAATAACTAATATAAGAATCATATGATAAAACAAGCCATTATTCCATTAGCAGGATTAGGTACTAGAATGCTTCCTTTGACGAGTGTAATGCCAAAAGAGTTAATGCCCATCAATGGTAAACCAAATTTACAATATATATTAGATGAATGTATTGATGCAGGTATAAAGGAATTCATCTTTATAATTTCAAAAAAAAAATTATCGATTAAAAAATATTTTTTTAACGACAATTTTTATAAAAAAATTTTAAAAAAGAAGAAAGATAAAAGGTTATTTGAAGAGTTTAAAAAAATAAAAAGATATCAAAAAATGATAAAATTTGTTTATCAAAACAAGCCCAGAGGAACAGGTGATGCAGTTTTAAAATGCAAAAAATATATAAAAAGCAAATTCTTTTTAATGTTATTGCCTGATGACTTAATAATAAGAAAAAATTGTTCTAAGGAAATGATAAAATTACATAAAAAAACTAATGGATCTATAATTGCTACAAAAAAAGTTGAAAGAAAAACAGTCTCAAGATGGGGAATTTTATCAATCAAAAATAAAAAAAAAAATTACTTTCAAATTAAAGATGTAGTAGAGAAACCTAGCATCAAAAAAGCCCCGTCAAATTTTGCAATTATTGGAAGATATATATTAACGACAAAGATTTTTAACGAAATTAAAAAATTAAAACCTGGTCAAGGCGGAGAGATACATATTACTGACGCAATTAGAGGGTTAATTAAAAAAGAAAATAAATTTTATGGAAACATTTTTACAGGAAAATATTTAGATTGCGGTACTTTAAGTGGATATATTAATTCAAGTATTGAAATATTTAAAGGAAAATAAATGAAACTATGTATGATAGGTACAGGTTATGTCGGATTAGTAAGTGGTGTTTGCTTTGCAGACATAGGTAATCAGGTTGTATGTGTTGATAAAGATAAAACTAAAATAGATAAACTAAATTTTGGCGTCTCTCCAATCTATGAACCAGGGTTAGATGAATTAATTAAAAAAAATTTTTTAGCTAAGCGTCTTTCGTTTACTACAAATATAAATAAAGCCATTAGCACATCAGATATAATTTTTATTTGTGTTGGAACACCTACAAGAAAAGGATCAATCAAAGTTGATTTATCTTTTGTTAACAAATGCACAAAAGATATATTTAAATATTCAAAAAGAAAGAAAATTATTGTAACTAAATCTACTGTTCCAGTAGGAACAGGCGATGAAATTGAAAAAATTTTAAAAAAAAAGAAAAAACTTTTTACAATAATCTCTAATCCTGAATTCTTACGAGAAGGAGAAGCAATACGTGATTTTAGATACCCTGATAGAATCGTTATAGGATCTAATGAAAAAAAAGCCTTTAACACTATGAGAAAACTTTATGCGCCTTTAATAAATAAGGGTTCAAAATTTTTTACTACTTCAAGAAGAGGAGCTGAACTAATAAAATATGCATCAAATGCTTTTCTTGCGACCAAGATTACTTTTATAAATGAACTTGCTAATTTGTGTGAAAAAACCGGAGTAAATATAGAGGACATCTCTTTAGGTATGGGTGCTGATAGCAGAATAGGCGGTAGATTTTTACGAGCTGGCCCAGCTTATGGTGGCTCTTGTTTTCCCAAAGATACTAAAGGACTTGTATCAGCAGCAGATAAATTTAAAATTAATTTGACTGTTGTTAAATCAGTTATTAAATCAAATCAAGAAAGAGTAAATCTACTAACTCAAAGAATTCATAAAATTTTAGGTTCAAATTTAAGAAATAAAAACATTTCTTTTTTAGGCGTTACATTTAAACCAAACACTGACGATATGAGAGATTCTTCTAGTCTCAAAATGATACCTTATCTTTGTAAAAAAGGTGCGAAAGTAAGATATTACGACCCATCTGGAGAAAAGAATGAGTTTAAAAAGATTAAAAACTGCAAATACAGAAACAATATAAAATCTAGTTGTAATGGTGCAGATTTAATAATTCTACTCACCGAATGGGATGAATTTAAATCAATAGATTTCAAAAAGGTTGTTAAAAATACAAAATTTAAAGTGTTCGATTTAAGAAACCTTTATTCTGCTGAAGAAATGAAAAAAAATAAGATTAAATACTACTCTGTTGGTAGACCTGACGCTAATTAAGTTCAAATATAGCATCAACTTCTACAGCAACTCCCAAAGGTAAACTATTTACACTAACTGCAGCTCTTGTATGTTCACCTTTTTTTTCAAAAATTTTAGCTATTATATCTGATGCGCCATTTATAATTTTTGGTTGATCTTTGAAATCATCTGTTGAATTGACATAACCTGTTAGTTTTACACAAGATTTAACTTTATCTAAATCTCCTCCACAAGCATTTTTAATATGCGCGACAATACTTAAACCACATCTTTCGGCAGCTTTATAGCCTTTCTCTAAATCTAAATCTTTTCCAATCTTACCTGTTATAAGTTTTGCATTTTCATCAATAGATACTTGACCAGAGATATATAATAGTTTTCCAACAATTTTAGTAGCAACATAAGATCCAACTGGTGCTTTTGGCTCAGGTAATTTTATATTTAAATTTTTTATTTTATTTTCTATTTGGCTCATTTTCTTTTGCCTTTTTTTTTAGATTTATCGTATTCTTTTCTTTTTTCAATTAATATAAGTGCCTCTTCCATATTAAGTTCATTTGGATCTTTTTCTTCAGGGATAGTTGCATTCAAAGACTTATATTTAATATAAGGACCATATTGTCCTTTCATAATTCTGACAGGTTTTTTATCTTCAGGATGCTCTCCAAGATCTTTAATTAATGAAGATGAAATTCTTCCAGGCTTGGCTTCAGCAATTAATGTTATGGCTCGATTAATTCCAATAGAAAATAGATCCTCAACATTTTCAAGTCTAGCAGATTTATTTTCACATTTTAGATATGGTCCAAATCTTCCAGAATTTAAAGTTATATCTTGTCCATTTTCAGGGTGCTGTCCTAATACTTTAGGAAGAGAGCATAAATATTTTGCTTTATCTAAATCAACACTATCAACATCAATACCTTTTGGAATTGAAACATTTTTAAGGTGCTCATTCTCATTTTTTTTCTTTCTACCTTTTTTCTTGATGGTTTCTAGTTCATCTTTTTCTTTTTCATATTGTAAGTAGGGGCCAAATCTCCCATTCTTTAAATATATATCTTTACCTTTTTCATTTTGGCCTAGTAATTTAGGCTCTGCTAAATTATATTGAGCTGCAGCTTTAGCTTTAGACAAAGGTCTAGTAAATTTACATTCTGGATAATTTGAACATCCTATAAATGCACCACCTCTAAAACTATTCTTTAGACTTAGTTCTCCATTGGAACACAACTTGCATTTTCGATCGATTGCGTCTTTATCATCTCTTTCAAAAATTAAAGTACCTAAACTCTCATTTAACAAGTCTAATACTTCTCTAGTTCTCTTTTCTTTAACTTTTCCCACATTTTCATAAAAATCTTTCCAAAAATTATCTAAAACCTGAACCCATTCAATTTTACCACTAGTTATTTCATCTAGCTGATTTTCTAGGTCTGCAGTAAAATTATAATCAACGTATTTAGAGAATAATTTCTCTAAAAAAGCTGAAATTAGCTTGCCTCTATCAGTTGGATTAAACCTTTTATTAATTAATTCGACATAATTTCTAGTTGATAATACTGAAATAATACTAGCGTAAGTGGAGGGTCTACCAATGCCTAACTCCTCCATCTTTTTTACTAAACTAGCTTCAGAGTAACGTGGTGGTGGATCTGTAAAGTGCTGCTCATCATGTAATTTGAGTATGCTAATTTCTTCACCAACTTTGACTTCAGGCAAAATATTCTTTGCATCTTCGTCAGTTTCCTGAACTTGGTACACTTTGAGAAAACCATCAAATTTTACTACCGAGCCGCTAGCTCTAAAGTTAATTTTATTATCATTTGAGGAAATAATTATTGTATTTCTATCAAATTCTGCTGGCGTCATTTGAGACGATAAGGCTCTACTCCAAATCAATTCATAGAGTTTGAATTGATCTGCATTCACATATTTTTTAATATCAGAAGGTTTTCTACTTATGTTAGTTGGTCTAATGGCTTCATGAGCTTCTTGAGCGTTCTTTGCTTTTTTTCCTGTATAACTATTAGCAACCTCTGGTAAATATTTATCACCATAATCATCAGTAATGAATTTTCTAAAATCATCAATTGCTTCTTTTGAAATATTAGTTCCATCAGTTCTCATATAAGTAATTAATCCAGTAGTTTCACCCTCAATATCTACTCCTTGATACAGCCGTTGAGCAATTTGCATTGTTCTGGAAGCTCCAAACCCAAATCGCCCTGAAGCAGTTTGTTGCAAAGTTGAAGTTGTAAAAGGGGCTAGGGGGTTACGCCTAAATATTTTTGTGTTCACATCTGTAATTTTAAATTTTGTTTTATTGATAACATCAACTGCTTTTTGTATTTCATCTTTATTTTTAAAAGAAAATTTTTCAATTTTCTCTCCATTAAATAAACTTAA
>CACNFS010000005.1 GCA_902619835.1 uncultured Pelagibacteraceae bacterium
TCAACTTTGATTAGATGCATCAATAGATTAGAAGAACATCAAGAGGGAAATATTATAGTTGATGGAACCGAACTAGCAGAGAACACTAAAAACATTGAAAAGATAAGAGCAGAAGTTGGAATGGTTTTTCAACAATTTAATTTATTTCCGCATCTTTCGATTTTAGATAATTGTACTTTGGCACCTATTTGGGTAAAGAAATTACCTAAAAAAGAAGCTGAAGAACTTGCAATGAAAAATTTAACAAGAGTTCAAATAGACGATCAAGCTTTGAAATTTCCTGGCCAACTTTCAGGAGGTCAACAACAGAGAGCAGCTATAGCAAGAGCACTTTGTATGGAACCAAAGATTATGTTATTTGATGAACCTACTTCTGCATTAGATCCAGAAATGATTAAAGAGGTTTTAGACGTAATGGTTGATTTAGCAAAAGGTGGAATGACCATGATAGTAGTTACCCATGAAATGGGTTTTGCCAAAGAAGTTGCAGACTACATGATTTTTATGGATGAAGGGAAAATAGTTGAAAGAGCAAAAACAAAAGAGTTTTTTGATAATCCTAAATCAGATCGAACAAAACTATTTTTAAGTCAAATTTTATAGCCATTTTGGAATTGGCAAATTTTTATTTTTTAAAAATTCTTTATTAAAAATTTTACTTGCATATCTTTTCCCATGATCGCAAAGTATAGTAATTATTGTTTTTCCAGGACCCATTTTTCTTGCAAGTTTGATGGCCCCAGCAATATTAATACCTGAAGATCCCCCCAATACTATATTTTGTTTTTCTATAAGGTCATATACAATTTTTAAAGCCTCAGTATCACTTGTCTGAAAAGCGTCATCTACTAAAGCCTTATCAAAATTTTTTGTTATTCTAGCTGTACCGATGCCTTCGGTTATTGAATTTCCAGAACTTTCTAATTTATTACGTTTTATGTAAGAGTATAAGGAAGATCCCATTGGATCAGATAAAGCTATTTTAATATTCTTATTCTTATTCTTCAATCCTATGGAGACACCTGCCAAAGTTCCTCCTGTCCCTACAGCACAAGTGAACCCGTCAACTTTACCAGCAGTTTGATTCCATATTTCTTCGGCAGTAGTTTTAACATGAGCTTCTGTATTAATAGTGTTATCAAATTGATTTGCCCAATATACTCCATATTTACTTTTTTTACCCAAATCCTCTGCAATTTGTTTAGATTGTTTAATATAATTCTTTGGATTTGAATATGGGACTGCATCAACCTCAATTAATTCAGCACCATATTTTTTTAAAGTTTCTTTTTTTTCTATAGATTGAGTATTTGGTATGACTATCTTTAACTTTAAGCCATACTCTTTACAGACAACCGCCAAACCTATTCCAGTATTTCCAGCTGTTCCTTCTACTATTGTACCGCCTCTAGAAATTAGTTTTCTTTTTAATGCATCTTGAACAATAAATAACGCCGCCCTATCTTTTACTGACTCTCCTGGATTAAAGTATTCCGCTTTTCCATAAATATTACAACCAGTCAATTCAGAGGCTTGTTTTAACCTTACTAATGGTGTATTTCCAATTTGAGATATTACAGTACTAGTTTCCATATCATTAAATATATGAAAAAATATTTACTTTCAATTGGTTTAATACTCTTTTTAACTTTGGAAATTAATGCTCATGTAGATCATTATTCTAAATATAGTTTTTTAGAATATGAACTATTTAGAAACAATAAATCTATCGGTTATCACAAATATACTTTTAAAAGAAATGGAGAGAGTTTATTAATAGACAATGAAGTAAGCTTTAAAATCACAAAATTAGGTGTAGATCTGTACAAATATAATGCAAAAGGGGTTGAAATGTATGAAAATGGAATTTTCTCAGGTTTTAACTCAGTAACAAATCAAAACAAGAAAGAAAAATACGTTAATATTAAGGTCGATCCAATAGATAAAAACTTGATTATCGATGGTTCATCTTTTAAAGGAAAGGTTGATAAAGACATGATCATTGGAACTTGGTGGAATCACGAAATTGTTCAAAAAAAAGCTCAAATAAGCGCTGTATCAGGAAGGATTATTGAACAAAAAGTTGAATTTAAAGGTAAAGAGGAAGTGAAAATTGATGGAAAAATTTATAAAACATTACGATTTAATTTTAGTTCATCTGATCCAAGTTTATCTAAAGATAAAAAGCTTAATACTGATATTTGGTATGAGGAAAATACTTTTTTATGGGTCAAAGCAGCATTTGATAAAACAGGATATTGGGAATATAGGTTGAAAAAAGTAAAATAATTAGATTTAACACTTTATTTTTTTGATTTAGTCAATACTAAATATACGTTTTTTTCTCGTTTATGACCCCCCAAAAAAAAAAATTATTAGTATTGCCAAAAAGTTCATTTTGAGGTTTTATAATCATAAATTTAGGGAGTTTATGGAAGAAAATTTCAATATTCATTTAGGAAAAAAACTAAGAATGCGAAGATTATCTTTAGGACTTACCCAAACAAAAGTTGCTCAAGCCATAAATGTTACTTTTCAACAAATTCAGAAGTATGAAAAGGGTACGAATGGGGTTAGTTCAAATAGACTAATGCAACTATCACAGTTTTTAAAAGTTCCAATCATTTATTTTTTTGAGGATTATAAAGAATTTAAAGATGTAAACTCCGGAGAAGAGACAAATGATGATTTAAATTATTCTTTTTTAAGTAGAACATTTTCTTCTTTGTCCAGAGCTCAAAAAGATAAAATTTTACAAATTTTAAACAACACTTCTAAATTTGAAAAGGTTGGCTAATTGGCTCCTCGGGCAGGACTCGAACCTGCGACCAATTGATTAACAGTCAACTGCTCTACCAACTGAGCTACCGAGGAATAAAAGCGAACATACTTTCTTTACTAAAATAACACAACTTTTTTTTTTGGAGGCCACGCCCAGAATCGAACTGGGATAAAAGGATTTGCAATCCTCTGCGTAACCATTCCGCCACGTGGCCATTGATTTAGTTAAAATCATGATAGTTGTCATGTTTTTAATCTAACTTTATTATTATCAAATAAATATAACTTATTTTTTGGTAAGTAAATTGTAATATCTTTATCAATAATATTTTTAGTACTTTTTATTCTGATTTCTGTATTATTCAAATGTGAATATATGATCTTTTCTGATCCTAGATTTTCAATTAGATCAACACTGATTCTAACGGCAAATTCACCTTTATTTTCTAAAGAAATATCTTCCGGCCTTATACCCACATAAAGCCCATCTTTAAAATTAAAATTTTCAAATTTAATTTCATTATTTAGTAATTTGAATGTATTTTTGTTAACAATATTTTCGTTTTCGATCTTAAAAATATTCATTTTTGGGTTTCCTATAAATTCAGCAACAAAAATATTATTTGGATTACTGTAGATATCATCAGGGGTTCCAGATTGTTCAATCTTTCCTTTGTTCATAATTACAATTTTATCAGCCAATGTCATAGCTTCAATTTGATCATGAGTTACATAAACAATATTACTCTTGAGTTTTTTATGTAGTTTTGAAATTTCAACTCTCATTTCTGACCTTAGGGCAGCATCTAAATTGGAAAGAGGTTCATCAAATAAAAATAATTTAGGATTTCTAGTTATAGCTCTACCGATTGCAACTCGCTGCCTTTGACCTCCTGAAAGTTCCTTTGGTCTTCTATCTAAAAGCTCTTCAATTTTTAAGATTTTTGCAGCTTCGATTACTTTACCTTTAATCTCATTTTTTGAAATTTTTTCTGATTTAAGACCAAAAGAAATATTTTCAAAAACACTCATGTGAGGATATAAAGCGTAAGATTGGAAAACCATTGCAATTTGTCTTTTTGAAGGTAATAAATCATTTAAGAGATTATTTTCTAAAAGTATTTTTCCATTATCTATTTTTTCTAATCCAGCTATCATTCTTAGAAGTGTAGATTTTCCGCATCCAGATGGACCTAACAATACTATAAATTTCCCTTTTTCAACCTCTAGGTTAAATTTACTAATTACATTGTTTTTACCAAACGATTTATCAATATCTTCAAATTTTAAAAAAGCCATAATTCATAAATTCTTAATTTTCAAACCTCGTATGCATATTAATCATAGAACATTTCATAGCCTAATTGTTAAACTTAAATCATTATTTTAAAAAATAATAGGAGGAAAAATGAGAAAAATAATAGCTTTCATTTTTGCTTTAACTTTTTTAACGTCTAATAGTTTTGCAGACATTACTTTTTGGACTACAGAAGTTCAACCAGCAAGAATGGAAAAACAAATGGAAATGGCAAAATCATTTGAATCAAAAACCGGAATTAAAGTTGAAGTAATACCTGTAGAGGAAAAAGATTTAGGATCAAGAGCTACTGCCGCAGCTGCTGCAGGCAATCTTCCAGACGTAATATATCATACACTTCAATATGTTTTACCTTGGGCGGAGGCAGGTATACTTGATGTAAACGCTAATAATGATGTTGTTAAAAGTTTAGGAAAAAAAACTTTTGCTCCTGGAGCATTGAACATGGCAAAAAAAGGTGGAAAAATTGCTGCCGTTCCAGTTGATGGTTGGACACAAATGGTAGTTTATAGAAAGGATTTGTTTAAACAAGCCGGCCTTGAACCACCGACAAGTTACGAAAATATTACAAAAGCTGTGAAAGTTCTTTCAGGCGGAGACATGTTTGGATTTGTTGCTGCGACTAAAACTGATGAAAATTTCATGAGCCAAGTTCTTGAACATGTTCTTTTAGCAAATGGAGTAAACTTTGTTAAAAAGGGTGGAACTAAAAAACAAGGGAAAGCTCTTAAGAATTCTTTAGAATTTTATAAAGTTATAGCTAAAGCAAGCCCCCCAGGAGAATTATTCTGGAAACAATCTAGAGAGTTATACTTTGCTGGCAAAACTCCAATGATAATTTGGTCTCCATTTATTATGGATGAATTAGCTGGATTAAGAGACTCAGCTCCACCAACAATAAATAGCGATCCAACATCACCTGAACTTGCTTCTAAAACTGGTTTCATAACAAATTTTAGTGGACCGAATAACAAGAAAGGAGCTGCATGGGCAGATGTAAGATATTTCGGAATTACAGCTGATGCAGATACTGATGAAGCTAAAAAGTTTGTTGAGTATTCTATGGACGAAGGTTACACAAGCACGTTAGCAATCGCTCCTGAGGGTAAATTTCCTGTAAGAAGAGGAAATTCTTCAGATCCTGCTGCGTTTACAAAAGCTTGGAGTAAATTACCAGTTGGTGTAGATAGAAAAAAACCATTAACTGAACTTTATTCACCAGATGTAATCAATAACATTGTTGCTGGATTAGATACTGCAAACAGATGGGGTGTAAAAGAAGGGGAGCTTTCTAGAGCATCAAAAATAATCAATGCCCAATTCTTGAATAGAATTACAAGAGAATACATTGATGACCAGATAACTGTTGATGAGGCAGTTAAAAAAATTAACGCAGAATTAGCAAAATTCTAGCAAATTTATTTCTTAAAAGCGGATAATAAGATATTATCCGCTTTTAAATGAGCACTACATTATCAAAATTAGAAAAAAAGACAGCTTACACACTTATTTTACCAGCTGTATGTTTAGTTTTTGCAATTATTTTATTTCCAATTTTTGCAAACGTTTGGATTAGTTTTAAAGAAGTTGAACTCAAAGATATAAGAATTCCCGAGCCTAGGGCAAAAAAAATTGTTAAAAATATACAAGATAGCAATTCTGAATTAAAAATTATCTATAAATTAAGAAATAGTTCTCTAATCCAAGATATTAGAGAAGTTAAATTTTCAGATAAATTACCTAAAAATATTGATCCAGTTAATTTGGATAAAAGATGTGAATTCAAGTCACAAAAAGTTAAATGTTTTTTTGGAGATTGGGAAGCAGGATATCGTGAAAATTTTGAAATATTTGTAAAAAACGTTAATAATGATGCTATTAATAGTAAAGATGTAAAATCTAGTAAACCAGACTTGAGTGGAAAATCAAATAATATTTTATTGACTACTGATTTTACTTTCAAAAATTTTAAAAATGTTTTCATAAATAACAATTTTGTTGAGCTTTTAATGACAACTTTTTACTTTACTTTTTTTGGAACACTTGGAGCTATTTTACTTGGTATATTTGCTGCTCAACTTGTAAATCAAAAATTTTATGGAAGAACTTTTATGCGAAGTATACTGCTTTTTCCCTACGTAGGACCTGTGGTTGCTTTGGCTTATACTTGGACTTTACTCTTAGATCCTAATAGCGGTACGATAAATTCTCTTCTTGTTAATTACGGAGTCATTGAAAAACCTATAAATTTACTTGGACAAAAGTATTTAATTATTAATATTTTAGGATTTGAGTTGAAACTTAGATTAGCATTGACAACAGTTATATTTTTTGAGATTTGGCGATATTTTCCTTTAGCTTTTTTATTTATATTAGCTAGACTACAAGCTATTCCAAAGGATCTTTATGAGGCCGCGGATGTAGATGGTGCTGGGCCATTTAGAAAATTCTTTTATATTACTCTTCCACAAATTACAGCGATTTTATCAATATTATTTATGATTAGATTTATTTGGAACTTTAATAAATTTGAAGATATATTTTTATTAACAGGCGGTGCTTCGGGTACTTTAACGTTACCAATAAGCGTTTATCAACAAGGATTTGCAGTATCAAATATTGGCATGGGCTCAGCAGTTTCAATAGTAATCGTATTATTATTAATATCTTTTATGATTATTTATTTCAAATTAATTGGAAAAAAGGCAAATGAAATTTAAGTCTTTAATAATAACTTTACTTGCATCATCAATTTTTCTTACAATAATAATTTGTATATGGAAAATATTAGCAACTTTGCAAGGTTTAAGTTTTACAAATCTTAACTTTAATCTAAATCTATTATTATCACTCGGATTAGTTATAACTTGTGTATTTATTGGAAAAAAGTTTAATCATAACTTAAAAATTTTTATATTATCCTTATTATTTACAATTTTATATACATTTTTAAATGAAAACTCCCCTATGTGGTTTTCAGTAGGCATTTTTTTACTATTTTTATTTTTTACAAATAAATTAAAAAAATATGATTTAAAATATTTAAATCAGGATTTCATATCTGAAAAAATTGTGTTTGAGTTTTTATCTTTATTTGCAATAGTATTTTTTGCATTAGTTATATTGTTTCCATTTTACATAATGTTTGTTACAAGCTTTAAAACGCAAACAGCTTTATTAATCAATCCGATTGATCTAAGTATTGATTTTTCAAAAAATATTTTTGAGATATTCAAGTCTTACTTTGTCATTTTCAAAACGTATGATTTTGGTAGATATATTCTTACAAGTTCATATGTATCAATTGGAACTGTTTTAATAACCTTATTATTTGCTATTCCCGCAGCGTATGCTGTAGCAAGATTAAATTTCTTCGGTAAGACCTTTCTTTCAACATCAATATTAATAATTTATATGTTTCCAGCAATAGTATTAGTAATTCCTTTATACACTGTTTTTAGTCAACTAGGTTTGAGGAATTCTGTGGAAGGTTTACTAATAGTTTATACAGCAACCACTTTACCTGTAGCCATCTATATGCTTCAGGGATACTTTAAAAGCATACCTAAAGAAATTGAAGAGGCGGGACTTATAGATGGACAAAATTGGTTTGGAATAATTATTAAAATAATAATTCCTCTTAGTTTACCTGCTATCGCTTCAGTATCGCTATATGTATTTATGATAGCTTGGAATGAATTTTTATTTTCTCTCATGTTTTTAGATAATCCAAAAACATTCACATTATCTAGAGCAATAAATCATTTAACTGGTGATGCCGAAACACCACGGCAATATCTAATGGCTGGATCTGTGGTAGTTACTTTACCAATACTTTTAATTTTTATATATTTCGAAAAATATTTAGTTAGTGGTTTAACAGCTGGAAGTGTCAAGGGATAATGAATAAATCAATTAAAGAAGCAAAGAGAACCTTAATAAATAATAGAAGATTAAATTACACTTTGCCAACTAATACTAAACTTTATCCAGCCCAATGGAATTGGGACTCAGCTTTTATTGCATTAGGATATTCTAATTTCAATTTAGACTATTCATTTCAAGAACTTGAAACTCTGATTTCAGGTCAATGGGATGACGGAATGATACCACACATTCTTTTCCATATTAAAGATTTAAATTATACTCCTAACTATAAAGCATGGAATTGTGGTAAAAAAGTTTCCTCATCTGGAATAACTCAACCACCGATCTTGGCAAGTATTTTAAGGATAATTATTGAGAGACAAAAGTTTTCAAAAAAAGAAATAAAAAAATATCAATCTTTAATTTTAAAAATTAAAAAATGTTTAGAATGGTTTATTAGATACAGAGATCCTAAACGTACTGGTTTAATTTCTATACTACACCCATGGGAAAGTGGTTATGATAATTCTCCTTTATGGGACAAACCGATGAGCAAGATCAAAACAGAATTAAACCTTAATTATAAGAGAAAGGATAATATAATTGTCAACCAAAGCCAAAGACCTTTGAAAATTGATTATGATAGATATGTAACTATTAAAAATCATTTAAAGGAAATGAATTATGATCCAAAAAAACTTTACTTCAAATCAAAATTTAATGTTGTAGATGTTGGATTTAATTCGCTTTTTCTAAAAGCTTTAAAAGATATAGATTTTTTACTTAGATGTATAGGTAAAAGAAATTCTTCCATAAAAAAATATATTCTTTTAAATGAGAGTAAACTTATAAAATTATTTAATTCAAAAAAAATGACATTCAAGAATAAAGATATAAGAAACAATAGTTTAGTAGATATACCTTCAATAACTAATTTTTTTATGCTATTTGCTGATTTAAATAATAATTCAATAAACAGATCATTAATAAAAAGTTTAAAAAAATATAATAAAAATAACAAATATCTTTTTCCTTCAATAAATTCTAAACATAAATCATTCGAAGAAAAACGTTACTGGAGAGGGCCGGTATGGGTTAATTGTAATTGGATTTTATACCAAGGTTTAAAAAATAAAGATAAGAAGTTCGCAGAAACAATAAAGAAAAAGACCTTGAATTTAGTCGAAAAAAAAAAATTTCGAGAATATTACAGTTGTAAGTCAGGTTTAGGAATGGGTGCTAAAAATTTTTCTTGGACTGCTGCCTTATACCTAGATTTTAAACTTAATAGTTATTAAAATCTGATATATATCTCTAGATATCAAAAAAATGGAATTTAAAAAATATAACCATAGCAAAGAAGAAAAAAAAATCTCAGATTTTTGGATTAAAAAAGGATTATTCAAACCAAAAAAGAACAAATCAAATAAAAAATTTTCTATAGTAATTCCTCCACCTAATGTAACTGGCAGATTACATATGGGACATGCTCTAAACAATAGTCTTCAAGATGTTTTAGTTAGATTTAATAGAATGAAAGGCCTCGAAACTCTGTGGCAGCCAGGAACAGACCATGCTGGAATTGCAACACAAGCAGTTGTTGAAAACAATCTTTTAAAAGAAGGAATTAAAAAAAATGATTTAGGTAGAGAAAAATTTATTAAAAGAATATGGAATTGGAAAGAGGAGTCTGGTGGAATAATTTTAGATCAACTTAAGAAATTAGGTTGTTCGTGTGATTGGTCAAGAACCAGGTTTACCATGGATAAAGACCTGTCAAAAGCTGTAATTAAAGTTTTTGTTGATCTTTACAAAAATAAGCTTATTTACAAGGACAAAAAATTAGTCAACTGGGATACTAAACTTCAAACTGCTATTTCCGATTTGGAAGTAAACCAAAAAGATGTTCAATCTCAATTATATTATATTGATTATACGATAGAGAACTCAGATCAAAAAATCACTATCGCCACTACCAGACCAGAAACAATGATGGGAGATACCGCGGTTGCTGTAAATCCAAAAGATAAAAGATATTTAAATTTAGTCGGAAAAAATGTTCTTATTCCAATTGTTAATAGGACTGTCAAAATAATTTCTGATAATTACGCTGATCCAGAACAAGGTTCAGGAGCCGTAAAAATTACACCAGCACATGATTTCAATGACTATGAGGTAGGCAAGAGAAATAAATTAGAAATAATAAACATTTTTGAGGAGAATGGGACAATAAACAAAAATGGAATTAAAGAGTTTCATGGTTTAGACAGATTTGAAGCAAGAAAGCTTATAATTAAAAAATTAAAGGACACAGGTTCTCTTGTTAAAATTGAAAATATTAAAAATAAAGTTCCATATGGAGATAGATCAAACACTATAATTGAACCCTTATTAACAGAGCAATGGTTTGTCGATGCGAAAAAATTATCTAAAAAACCAATTAAGATAGTTAAAGAGGGCAAAACTACTTTTTTTCCAAGTAATTGGTCAAAAACATTTTTTCAATGGATGAATGATATTGAGCCTTGGTGTATATCTCGACAGATTTGGTGGGGTCATAGAATACCTGCTTGGTATGATGAAAAAGGAAATATTTTCGTTGCTGAAAATGAAAAAGATGCAACAAAGCTAGCAAAGAAAAAAAATAGAAATAAACAATTTAAGTTAAGACAAGAAACAGACGTTTTAGATACCTGGTTTTCATCAGCTCTATGGCCTTTTGCAACTCTTGGATGGCCAAATAAAACTAAAGAACTTAATAAATTTTATCCAACTACAGTTCTAGTTACTGGTTTTGATATAATTTTCTTTTGGGTAGCTAGAATGTTGATGATGGGAAATTATTTCAGAAAAAATACACCTTTTCACAAAGTATATGTTCATGCCTTAGTAAGGGATGAAAAGGGACAGAAAATGTCAAAGTCAAAAGGTAACGTGATTGATCCATTAGATTTAATAAATGAATATGGAGCAGATAGTTTAAGGTTTACTTTAATTTCGATGGCCTCTCCAGGACGAGATGTAAAATTATCAAAAGATAGAGTTATTGGAAATAGAAACTTTATTACAAAAATTTGGAGTGCAAATAATTTTTTAAAACTTAATAATTGTAAATTAGATAAAAAGATTAATTTGACCTCAATCAAACTTCCAATAAACCATTGGATTTATAATGAATTTATAAAAACACAAAATTTAATAACAAAAAATATTGAAATATTTAGGTTTGATGAGGCTGCAAGGTATGCATATCAATTTGTTTGGCATTCTTATTGCGATTGGTATTTAGAGTTCTTGAAACCTATCTTAAATTCAAAAAATAAAATTGATATTAAAGAGGCAAAGACCTTCTCATCTTTTATGATGGCAAATATTCTTAGAATTCTTCATCCGTTTATCCCTTTTTTCACTGAGAATTTGTGGTCTTTAAATGCTTATAAAAAGATTTTTAATGATTTTTTAATATGTTCAAGTTGGCCCGATTTTAAAGAAATTAATAAATTTAGCAAAAATCAAAATAATATAAATGATTTAATTGAGATAATTTCTAACATTAGATCTACTAAAGCGGAGTTAAAAATTACACCAAAATTATATTGTGACATATTTTTTGATGATAAATCGGGTAAATTGAAGAAATTGGTAAATAAAAATATAAATTTGTTAAAACAGGTTGGTAGAGTAAACAATGTCCTCACAACAAAGATAATAGATAAAAATTCAATAGACATCTTGGTTCTTAAGGAAAAAATTTCATTAAATTTTAATGAGGATGTAAATTTAGGGTCTCAAAAAGAGAGAATTTTACAAAAAATTGAGACAATCAATAAACAAATTACTAATTTAAATAATAAGCTCAAAAATAAGGCTTATGTGACAAAAGCACCTAAAGAAATAGTACAAAATGATAAAAATTTAGTTAAAGAATTAACTATTGAAGATGGAAAATTAAGAAGTATTGTGTCTAGTATTAATTAAATGTCTAAAATTGATAAAAAAAAACTACCCAGTCGTCATACTTCTTTAGGCCCAGATAGAGCTCCACATAGATCTTTTTACTATGCAATGGGAGAAACCGAACAGGATGTGGCGAAGCCGTTTGTAGGAGTAGTATCAACTTGGAATGAAGCTGCACCTTGCAACACAGCTTTAATGCGACAGGCACAGTCAGTTAAAAAAGGAGTAAAACAATTTGGTGGAACGCCAAGAGAATTTTGCACTATAACTGTAACAGATGGTATTGCCATGGGTCATGAAGGAATGAAATCATCGTTAATTTCTAGAGAAGTAATAGCTGACTCAGCAGAACTGACAGTGAGAGGACATTGTTATGATGCATTAGTTGGTATCGCTGGATGTGATAAATCACTTCCTGGCTTGATGATGTCTATGCTGAGATTGAATGTACCTAGTGTGTTCATTTATGGTGGATCAATTTTGCCAGGAAAATTTAAAGGAAAAGATGTCACTGTTGTAGATGTTTTTGAAGCAGTAGGTAAACATTCCTCTGGCATAATGTCTTCTGAAGAATTAAGAGAATTAGAATTAGTAGCTTGTCCAAGTGCTGGGGCTTGTGGAGGTCAATTTACAGCTAATACAATGGCATGTGTATCGGAGGCGATAGGGTTGGCTTTACCTTATTCAGCTGGTACGCCAGCCCCTTATGAGGAAAGAGATAAATATGCTTATGAAAGTGGTCAGGCGGTTATGAATTTATTAGAAAAAAAAATTAAACCAAGAGAAATAGTAACAAAAAAATCTTTAGAAAACGCAGCAACTATTGTAGCTGCTACTGGAGGCTCCACTAATGCAGCCCTTCATTTACCTGCACTAGCTAATGAGATAGGAGTAAAATTTGATTTAATGGATGTTGCAAAAATATTTAAAAAAACTCCTTATCTTGCTGATTTAAAACCTGGAGGAAAATACGTCGCTAAAGACATGTGGGAAGCTGGCGGTGTTCCTATGTTATTAAAAACTTTATTTGATGGAGGTTATATTCACGGCGAGTGCATGACAGTTACAGGTAAAACTATGAAAGAAAATTTAGCTAACATTAAGTTTAATACTAATCAAAAAGTTTTAAGAGAATATAATAATCCACTTTCTCCAGATGGGGGAGTTGTCGGATTAAAAGGTAATTTAGCTCCAGACGGAGCAATTGTGAAAATTGCAGGATTAAAAAAATTACAATTTACAGGTAAAGCTAGATGTTTTGATAATGAAGAAGATGCAATGAAAGCAGTACAGACAAAAAAATATAATGATGGTGATGTGATAATAATTAGATACGAAGGTCCAAAAGGCGGACCAGGAATGAGGGAAATGCTTTCAACAACTGGAGCTATTTATGGACAAGGCAAAGGTGAAAAAGTAGCACTTATAACTGATGGAAGGTTTTCAGGAGCTACTAGAGGTTTCTGTGTTGGTCACGTTGGCCCAGAAGCAGCAATGGGTGGCCCAATTGCACTTCTTAAAAATGGTGATGTAATAGATATAGATGCAAAAAAAGGATCAATTAATGTAAGGCTTACTAGCGCTCAATTAAAAGCTAGAAGAAAAAAATGGAAAGAAAAAAAATCAAGTTTTGGATCGGGAACGATTTGGAAATATGCTCAAACAGTCGGACCTGCTTATCTCGGTGCTCCAACACATCCAGGTAAGAAAAAAGAAGTTAAAGAATATTCGAAAATTTAATGAAAATACGTCCAGTAATTTTATGTGGCGGTTCCGGCACAAGACTTTGGTCTGATAAAAAACATCATCAACCAAAGCAGTTTATTGATTTTGGAAATTGGACGTTATTCGGAAAAACTCTAGAGAGAATAAAAAATTCTATTTTTGATTATCCAATAATAAGTACGAATAAAAAATACTTAAGAGAAATTAAAAAACATTTAAGATTAAAAGGTTTTAAGAAATATAAAATTATTCTTGAGCCAGCGAAAAGAAATACCGCTCCGGCTATACTCAGTTCAGCACTAATAAAAGAAATACCTGAGAATCAACCCTTAATTTTTTTAACATCAGATCATTTAATTGAGAAAATTAACCTGTTTAATAAATCTATGAAAAAACACCAAAAATACCTTACAGATAAAAATATTTTTATATTTGGAATTAAACCCTCTAACCCTTCAACTGAGTTTGGTTATTTCTTATCAAAACGAGTTAACAATAAATACAAGGTTTCAAAATTTATTGAAAAACCAAATTTAGAAAAAGCAAAAAAAATCATTAAAAAAAATGCTTATTGGAATTCAGGAATGTTTTTCCTTACAAAAAAATCAATTATTAATAACTTTAAAAAGTATCAAAACAGAAACTTTAGTTGTTGTTTAAACTCTGTAAATAAATCAAAATTAAAAAATAATGTTTATTATCTAAATAAAAATGACTTTTTAAAATGTAAGACAATTTCTTTTGATTATGCAATATTAGAAAAATCAAAAGATATAAATGCTATAAATTTAAATATACCTTGGTCTGATCTAGGTAGCTGGAAAGAAATTTGCAAAATCTATGATAAATTAAAAAACAAATATCAAAAAAAGAAAAATATTTTTTACAGACCTTGGGGCAGGTATACAAATTTGTACAATGGTAAAAATTTTTTAATTAAAGAACTTTATGTAAAACCTAAAGGAGTTTTAAGTCTTCAAAAGCACTTTTATCGTTCTGAACATTGGCTTGTAACTCATGGAACTCCAAAAATAACTCTCAACAAAAAAAAATTTTTTTTAAAAACTAATGAAACTATTTTTATACCGGTTAAATCTATTCATAGAATAGAAAACCCTTATAAGAAACCGGTAAAAATAATTGAAGCTCAATTAGGATCAATTTTAAAAGAAACTGATATAGTCAGATATCAAGATATATACGGTAGAGTTAAATAATTTCAAGTTCGATGGGTGTGTGATCAGATGGTTTTTCTTTGGATCTTGGTTTTTTATTTATATTAATTGATTTGATATTTTCGATTAAACTGTTTGAAAGTAAAAAATGATCTATTCTCATACCATAATTTTTTTGCCAGGAACCTGCAAAGTAGTCCCAAAAGGTATACTCTTGTTTTGTTTTATTTATAAATCTATAAACATCTTTAAAACCTAAGTTAATTAATTCTCTATATTTTTTTCTTATTTCTAATCTACCTAAAGCATCGTTTTCATACCTTTTAAAATCATGAACATCTATTTCTTCAGGAATAATATTAAAATCCCCAGCGATAAGAATATTTGAGTTTTTCTGAATTTTCTTTTTAACATTTGATGTAAATTTTTTTAACCACTCTTTTTTATATTCATATTTTTCTGTATCCACAGGATTCCCGTTTGGAACATAGATATTTATAAGTTCTATCTTTTTTTTTTTTAATTTTAACTCAGCAGTAATAATTCTAGATTGTTTAAAATCATCTTTAATAAAGCTATTATTAATTTTTTCTAATTCTTGTTTAGAAATTATAGCAACACCATTGTAACTTTTTTGACCAAAAACATAAGAATTGTATCCAATTTTTTTAAAATCTTCATAAGGAAAATTAATATCTTGAGTTTTAATTTCTTGGAGTAATAAAATATCAGGATTTGATTGATTGATATAATCAACAATATTGGTAATTCTTGCTCTAACTGAATTTACGTTCCATGAAATTATTTTCATCAAACTGAAAAAGATAGACCGCAACCACATGAAGCCGAAGCTTTAGGGTTATTTATAGAAAAAGACTCACCAATCATCTCTTTTTTAAAATCTACAGTGGAACCGGCAATTATTTCGAGAGAATGTTTATCGATAACAGCTTTATTAAATAGCACATCATCTTTTTCTATTTTATCATCAAAAGTAAAAATATATTTAAAACCAGAGCATCCACCGCCTTGAACGGCTATTCTGAAATATTTTTTTCTATCTCTTTTGGTGATTTTGTCTATCTGGTTATTTGCACTATCTGTAAATTCTAATTTTTTTTCCATAATTATTTAGTATATAATCTATATAATTAGCATGCAAAAAAATTCAATCCAAACTTTGTCTAAATTAGCTGTACCGTTAAGATCAAAGGGTAGGTTTTTTAAAGAAAAAAAAACTCATTTAAGGTCAGATTTTCAAAGAGATAGAGATAGAATAATTCACTCAACTGCTTTTCGAAGGTTGAAACATAAAACACAAGTATTTGTTAATACATCTGGTGATCATTTTAGAACAAGAATTACTCACTCTTTAGAAGTAGCTCAAATAGCAAGAACTTTATCTAAGTTTTTTAATCTTAATGAGGATTTATGCGAAACACTAAGCCTAGCTCATGATTTGGGTCACACACCTTTTGGTCATGCTGGAGAGGAGGCACTAAATAACTGTATGAAAAAATTTGGAGGTTTTGATCACAATATTCAAACTCTAAGAATAATCCTATTATTAGAGAATAGATATTATGAGTTTCAAGGTTTAAATTTAACTATAGAGACATTAGATGGTTTAATTAAACACAACGGTCCAATAAAAAATTTGATTAAATTTAAAAAAATTTTAGGACTCAATTATTTTAGGAATAAAATAAAATTCTCTTTGAGCCCATCACTAGAGGCACAAATAGCCTCAATATCAGATGATATTGCATACAATAGTCATGATCTAGAAGATGGATTAAAAGCAAATTTATTTAATCTCAGAGATTTAGAAAATATACCAGTTTTAAATAAAATTGTTTTAAAACACAGAAAAAAAATAAAAAAAAATTCAATTGATCTAGTAATAAGGCAAATAGTTAGAGAAATAATCAATGAAATGGTTAAGGATTTAATTAAAACTACTCAAATAAATATTAAAAAAAAAAAAATTAATAATTTAGATGATGTATTAAGATCCAAATATCCAATTGTAACTTTTTCAAAAGAAATGAAAAAATTTGATAAAAAAATAAAAAGTTTTTTAAAAAGAAAAATGTACTATCATAAAAACGTAATATTCAATACAAAAGAGGGAAAAAAAATTATTAAGAAATTATTCTTATCAATAACAAAAGATCCTAAAAGATATATTAATGTTAGTAAGTACGATAAATCAAATATCGCAAGATCAATTTGTGATTTTATTGCTGGTATGACTGACAGATATGCAATAAATCTTTACAATAAAATTAAATGAATATATTTGAAAATTATTTAAAAAAAATAAATAAAATTATTTTAGAAAATAAAGTTTTTTTAAATTTAGAAAATATTGAAAGTTTAACAAATGTTAATTTAGAATCTCCCCCTGAACCTTTCAATTATGATTTATCAACTAATGTCTGTTTGGTTTTAGCAAAAGCAAATAAAATTATTCCTCATAAATTAGCATTAGAGGTAAAAAATCTTCTTTTGAATAAAATTAATCATTTTGAAAAAGTTGATATAGCTGGACCAGGTTTCCTTAATATTAAACTTTCAAAACAAGGAATGGTCGTAAATATAAATGAAATAATTAAGAATAAAGATAATTTTGGATCAAAACAAACTAATAAAACTTATAATGTAGAGTTTGTTTCAGCTAATCCGACAGGTCCAATGCACGTAGGGCATTGTAGAGGAGCTATCTTTGGGGATGTTTTATCAAATTTACTTCTATTCAATGGCAATAAAGTCGTAAAAGAATATTATATTAATGATTATGGAAACCAGATCAAAAACTTTGTTGAATCTATTTATCTTAGAATTAGAGAAATAAAATTTAAAGAAAAATTTATTGTGAAAGAAAATTTATATCCAGGAGAATATATTAAAGAAATAGCAAAAAATATAATCTCAAATAATAAAAACTTAAATGTTGAAAATATTGACAATTGTTTTGATAAATTAAAAACACTTTCTTTAAATGAGTCAATGAAACTTATAAAAGATGATTTAAAAAAACTTGGTATAAAACATGATAATTTTTTTTCAGAAACCTATTTAGTGAAAAAAGATTTAGTTAAAAAAACAGTAGAAAAATTGAAAGATAAAAAATTTGTTGAGGAAGGTTTTCTTGATCCACCAAAAGGTGAACAATCTAAAAACTGGAAAAAAATTAAAAGATTAATTTTCAAATCTTCAAAATTCGGCGATGATATGGATAGAGCATTGCAAAAAAATGACGGATCATGGACATATTTTGCCAATGACGTTGCATATCACTCAGACAAGATAAATAGGAAATTTGATAATTTGATTAATATTCTAGGTGCAGATCATACAGGGTACATAAAACGGATAACAGCTGCAGTAAAAGCTCTGTCCAATCAGAAGGTAAAACTTAATTGTAAGGTCTGTCAGTTAGTAAAATTTTACAAAAATGGCAAACCTTTCAAAATGTCTAAAAGAGGAGGGGATTTTATTTCTGCTCAAGATTTATTAAATGAAGTAAATAAAGACTCAATAAGATTTATGATGTTAAACAGAAGCAATGATATGGAACTAGATTTTGATTTTGAAAAAGTTAAAGAAAAAACAAAGGATAACCCTGTCTATTACGTGCAATATGCTTATGCTAGAATAAATTCAATAATAAGATTACTAAACAAAACCCTTAATGAAAAAATTGTAATTAATTCAGACTCTTTTTCTCCTAATGAGTATGAAGAAAAAATTATCAGAAAAATATTTGAATGGCCAAAAATTATTGAGTCCGCAGTAAGTAAATTAGAACCACACAAAATTCCATTTTATCTATATGATTTGTCTACAATTTTTCATTCTTACTGGTCTAAAGGAAATGAGGACAATAAATATAGATTTATTGAAAATGGCAAAATTAAAAGAAAAGAGACTTTAGTTTTCATTTACTTGACCGCGATAGTTATTAAGAATGGAATGAGTATTCTTGGTGTATCACTACCTGAAAAAATGTAATGCACAAAATATTTAATATTTCACTACTTTTATTAATTATTTCTTTTGTTATTTTTATTTATCAATATTATTCTTCTAGTAAAAATATTAAAGCAAAGTATTATAATCGTGAGAACATCGATATAATCTTAAAAGATAAAATTAAGGATCTTCCAGTTTTGAAAAATGATACTGATAATGTAATAGAATTTAATAATTCTTTCCAAACTGAGATAAAAAATGAAAAAAAAAGAAGTTTCTGGGATTTGTTAAATAAATGAAATGTAAGGCTTTGATAATTAGTCTAAAGGGTTCAAAACTAACAAAAAAAGAGAAAATTTTACTTTCAAAAGAAAAACCGTGGGGTGTCATTTTGTTCAAAAGAAACTTAAAGACCTATAAGCAGGTTAAAAATTTAACAAGTCAAATAAAAGAATTAACTAAAAATAATAAGTTCCCTATATTAATCGATGAAGAGGGCGCAAGCGTCTCTAGATTAAGCGGGATAATAAAGCATGACATATCAGCATATTATTTCGGAAGTTTATTTAAAGAAAACAAATATTTTTGTATTAAGGTTTATAAACATTATATAAATTCTTTAAGTAAAATTCTTAAAGACCTTGGTTTTAATATCAATACTATACCTGTACTTGATATATTGAGAAAAAATACCAATAAAATTATTGGAAACCGAAGTTTTTCAAGAGATAAAAAAATTGTAAAAGATCTAGGCAAACTTACCATTAAATTTTTACATTCAAACAAAATTGCAGGGGTTATTAAGCATATACCAGGACACGGTGCTTCATCTGTAGATAGTCATAAACGGATGCCAAAAATTTTACATAGTTTAAAGAGACTTGATAAAACTGACTTTTATCCTTTTAAAGACTCAAAAGCTAAATTTGCTATGACTGCTCATATTTTGTTTTCAAAAATTGACAATAAAAATGTTGCTACTTTTTCAAAAGAAATTATCAGTAATATTATCAGAAAAAAAATGAAATTTCGGGGTGTTATAATTTCAGACGATATTTCAATGAAAGCACTAAAATATGATTTAATTAATAATGCAAAAAAATCATTAGAGGCAGGTTGCAATCTTGTCCTATATTGTTCAGGTAAGACAAATGACAACTTAAGATTGATTAAATCTGTGCCTTATATCGATAAATTTACCAAAAAAAAAACATCAGAATTTTTCAAATTTTTGAGGTAAAATTAAATATGGAGTCGAAAAAAATAAGTCAAATATCTGTAAATATACCAAATTTTAGCGGACCTTTAGAAATCTTACTTGATCTAGCTAAAACACAAAAGGTAGATTTAGCTGAAATATCTATTACTGAGTTAGCAGATCAATTCCTAGAATTTATTAAAAACCACAAGGATTTGAATTTAGAGACAGCATCAGAGTTCTTGTTAATGGCCACTTGGCTTGCATATTTAAAATCAAAATTATTACTACCCGAAGATGAAGAAGATGACTTCAAAGCTTTAGAAGTAGCCGAAAAACTTAAATTACAACTAAAAAAATTAGAATTAATTCGAATACTTTCTGATCAAATGCTTCAGAAAAAGAGATTAGGTGTTCATATTTTTACAAGAGGAATGAAAGGCGGTATAAGGTCTATAAATACCCCGATTTATGATGTTTCACTTTATGAGCTTCTAAAAACTTATTCAAGTATACAAATGCAAAAAACTTTTCAAAATATTAGTATACCAAAATTACCTGTATTTACTACAGAGGAGGGAATTAAGCTGATTAGAAAAAATTTAGATAATATAGCTGATTGGAAAGAATTAATAAAATTAGTGCCAGAATTTTATCTTAATAATAAAATGAAAAGAACCGGTGTATCTGGGATTTTTGCTGCGAGTCTTGAACTAGCAAAAGAGGGAGTAATATCAATATCTCAGTCAAAATTATTTGACAAGTTAATGATTAAAAAATCGTAAATGAAAAGCAAGAAAAAAAATAATATAATAGACTTCCCTAGTTCTCCGACTAAATTAGAGAGACAAGTCGAGGCAATACTTTTTGCAGCTTCAGAACCATTAGACATCGAAACAATTGAAAAAAGAGTTCAAACAACAACAAATATTAAAAAAATTTTGGAAAATTTAAAAGAAATTTATAAAAAAAGAGGAATAAATTTAATTTGTATCAAAGGGAAATGGTCATTCAGGACCGCTGAAGACTTGTCAAAACTAATGGCCTTACAAAAATCTACTCATAAAAAATTATCTAAAGCCACCATTGAGACTCTTGCAATAATTGTTTATCATCAACCAGTTACGCGATCTGAAATTGAAGAAATACGGGGGGTTTCATTTGCAACAAACACTTTGGAAATTTTATTAGAATTAAACTGGGTAAGACCAGCAGGAAGAAAAGAGGTTGTAGGGAAACCTATACAATATGCGACAACTGAAAATTTTTTAAATCATTTTAATATACAAAAATTGTCGGATCTTCCTACAATTGATGAGTTGGGCTCAGCGGGTTTAATTGATACAGCTACTATTGATAAGTCAATTTTTGGTACCGGTAAATTCTTCAAAGAACAGTCTATAGCTGAAAAACAGAATATTTATGAAGATATAGACGAGGCTATTAAAAAAACTACTGAAGAGGAGAAATAAATATATTTATTTAAGTCTTTTTTATGTATATATTTAATAATTATGGGAATTAGTTTTTGGCAGATAGCCATTGTTGTTGTTTTGGTTGTTCTACTTTTTGGTAGAGGCAAGATATCAAGTTTAATGGGAGATGTAGCAAAAGGCATTAAGAGTTTTAAAAGAGGGATGTCTGACGACACGTCAACTAATAATCAAGATGACAATTCCAAGTCAGACAATTCCGATACTGAAAATAAATAATCAAAATGCCTCAAATTGGATGGTTAGAGATTCTATCATTAGTAATTATTGCAATATTAGTGCTCGGTCCTAAAGAATTCCCAATAGCTTTAAAAAAAATTGGTTCTTATATTGGTAAGCTAAAAAATACTTTGAGGAATTTTCAAAATGAAGTTTCATCAGCAACAAAAGAAATTGATATTGATAAAGATATAATTTCCAAAAAAGAAAAAACTCAAAAAGATTTAGATAAAAATGGGTGAAAATAATTCATTTACCAGCCATTTTGTAGAGTTACGTTCAAGGCTGCTTAACTCTATAATATTCATTTTTATAATTTTTATAATTTCCTATTTTTTTGCTGAAGATATTTATAATTTTTTAGTTGAGCCTTACTCTAATGCTGTAAAGGATGACCAGACTTCTAGGCGTCTAATTTTCACAGCATTACATGAAACATTTATAACTTATATTAAAGTTGCTTTTTTTTCTGCAATTTTTCTTGGAAGTCCAGTATTATTAATTCAAATTTACAAATTTATTGCACCAGGTCTATATAAAAACGAAAAAAATGCAATTCTTCCTTATTTGATTTGCACTCCTATACTTTTTTTACTAGGGGGTTTTATTGTTTATTTTTTAGTGATGCCTTTAGCAATAAAATTTTTTTTATCTTTTGAGACTTTAGGATCTGATACAAATTTACCGATACAACTTGAGGCAAAAGTAAATGAATATCTTTCATTAATAATGAGACTTATATTTGCTTTTGGTATAAGTTTTCAATTGCCAATTTTATTAAATTTATTAGCAAGAATCGGTGTGGTAAATTCAAAATATCTTAAAACAAGAAGAAGATATGTAATAGTAATAATTTTTGCTTTAGCTGCAATTTTAACACCACCTGACCCAATTACACAGGTCGGTCTAGCAATACCTTTGTTATTACTTTATGAATTATCTATATTTACAGTCAGATTTACAGAAAAGAAACAAGAAAAAGAAAATTTAAAAGATGCATAATATTAAAGATTTGAGAAAAAATTTAAACCATTTTAAAAAAAAATTAAAAGATAGAAATTTTGATTTTAATATAAATTTATTTGAAAAATTAGATGAAACAAATAGAAAATTAATTAGCGAAAAAGAAAAACTGGAGCAAGAAAAAAAAATATTATCTAAATCAAAAGATAAATCAAATTTTGAAAAATCTAAAAAAATTTCAGAAAAAATTTTTCAAATTTCAATTGATCAAAATCTTTCCCAAAAAAAATTAGATGAATTAATGTATTTTATTCCTAATATAGCTTTAGATGATGTGCCAGTTGGAAATGATAAAAAATCGAATAAATTAATAGAAAAATTTGGCAATATTAAAAAATTTTCTTTCAAACCAAAATCTCATATAGAAATTGGTATAAAAAATAATCAAATTGACTTCGATACATCAATCAAATTATCAGGTTCTAGATTCGTAGTTCTAAAAAGCCAAATGGCTCTTCTTGAAAGAGCTCTGATAAATTTTATGTTAGATATACATACAACAGAATTCAATTATAACGAAATATCACCGCCATTAATTGTAAATGAAGATATCATGTTTGGAACTGGTCAGCTTCCTAAATTTGAAGCAGATCAATTTGAAATTAAATTTGAGAACTCTGATCAAAGAAAATTTCTTATCCCAACTGCTGAAGTTGTTTTAACAAATTTAGTTAGGGATACAATTTTGCATAAAGATGAACTACCTTTAAGATTTGTAGCATCTACACCTTGCTTTCGTAAAGAAGCTGGAAGTTATGGAAAAGACACTAAAGGCATGATTAGACAACATCAATTTTATAAAGTTGAATTAGTAAGTATAATTGAACCTCAAAATTGTAATTTAGAACTAGATAGAATGTTAAGTTGTGCAAAAGAGATACTGAAAAGATTAGAAATCCCTTTTCAAACTGTATTACTATCTACTGGAGATATGGGTTTTAGTGCAGAAAAAACATATGATATTGAAGCATGGATTCCATCTGAAAACAAATATAGAGAAATCTCAAGTTGTTCATCATGCGGCACTTTTCAAGCTAGAAGAATGGACACAAAATATAAATTTAAAAATGAAAAAAATTTTGTAGGAACTTTAAATGGATCTGGTTTAGCGGTGGGCAGACTAATGATAGCATTGTTAGAAAATAATCAAAACGAAGATGGCTCAATTAATATTCCAAATATCTTAAAAAAATATATGAATAATTTGGATAAAATTTCTTAAAATTTAACTTGTTAATTTAATACATTTACTATAATTGTCTTTTCATGAGTGGACAAGGAATAGCACAATTTATACCTCTAATATTAATATTTGTAATTTTTTACTTTTTCTTAATTAGACCTCAGCAAAAAAGAGTTAAGGATCACAAAGCTATGGTTGAAGCACTTAAAAGGGGAGATGAAGTAATCACTTCTGGTGGCATAATAGGAGTGGTAGATCGCGTAATGGAAGATGATAGAATTGAAGTTATAATTGGTGAGGGAACAAAAGTTCAAATTATAAGATCTACGATTACAAGTTTGCTTAAAAAAGAAGTCGATAAGAAATAATTCTTTTTTGTGTTAAATTTTTCAAAAATAAATATAATTTTAATTTATTTAATATTTATTCTTATTTCAATTTTTTCTATCTTAAATCTTCAAAATAAAGATAATGTTTTTATAGATAAAAAGATCAACCTTGGATTAGATTTACAAGGCGGTTCCTATCTTTTACTAGAAATAAATTCTGACTCTCTTATAAAGGAAAAAATTCAATCTAAGGTTATTCCAATAAAAAAACTTCTTAAAGACAACAATTTAAGATATCAAGATTTTAAGATTAAAGATAAGACTTTATCTTTTAAAACTGATGATATTGAAAGATTTAAATTATTTTTTTTTTCAAAAAAAGATAATCTAATAAATCCTTATATCGATAATTTCAGGTCATATGAATTAGATATTAACGAACTAGAAAATAATTATATTGAAATTTTTTTTTCAAAATTTGGAATATTGACTATTAATAATTCAGCATTAAAACAATCTATTGAGATAGTAAGACGAAGGATAGATGATGTTGGAACAAAAGAACCTACAATACTTCAAAGAGGCGAAAAAAGAATATTGGTTGAATTGCCAGGTTTAAAAGATCCGGAGAGAATCAAAAAACTTTTAGGAAAAACTGCACAACTTAATTTTAGATTAGTTAGCGAAAATTCAGAATTTGGTGTGGACGAACTTATTTCTGAAACAGGTGAAATGCTAAAAATTAGTAAAAGAATAGTAATGAGCGGTGAAAATTTAATCGATGCTCAGCCCAGTATTCAGAATCAACAAAACGAACCTACTGTATCTTTTAGTTTAGATAGACTTGGAGCACAAAAATTTGGAAGAGCAACAACTGACAATGTTGGTAAAAGATTAGCAATTGTTCTTGACGGAAAAATAATCAGTGCGCCCAATATTAATGAACCAATTACATCTGGGAATGGAATGATATCTGGGAATTTTAGCTTCCAAGAGGCTACAGACTTAGCTTTATTGCTACGATCAGGAGCTTTACCAACGCCACTAGATATTGTTGAAGAAAGAACAGTGGGTCCCGATCTAGGCGAGGACTCCATAAGATCAGGTATAATATCTCTTATAGTAGGATTTATTTTAGTAATTTTATTTATGTTTTATAAATATAGAATATTTGGCTTAATCGCTAATATAGCTTTAATTTCAAACTTATTAATGTTGGCTGGTGTTTTAACTATATTAGAAGCAACATTAACTTTACCAGGTATTGCAGGTATAATCTTAACAGTAGGTATGGCAGTTGATGCTAACGTTCTTGTATTTGAAAGAATTAAAGAGGAACTAAAAACAGAAAAATCAATAATACATGCTTTTGACACTGGTTATTCCAAAGCAAAAATTACTGTATTAGATGCTAATATTACAACACTCATAGCAGCAGCTATTCTCTTTGCTTTTGGCTCTGGTCCAGTAAAAGGCTTTGCAATAACACTAGGTATTGGAATAATTACCACGCTCTTCTCGGCATATTTCCTAGCGAGACATTTAACATCGCTGATAGTCTTAAGAAATAATAATAAAGAAATTAAGATATGATAAATACAAACTTAAATTTTGTCTCAAAGTTCAAAAAAGCTAATATAGCTTCAATCACAATCTTTTTATTAAGTGTTATTTTTATCACATTTAAAGGTCTAAATTTTGGAATTGATTTTAAGGGTGGAACTTTGATTGAGCTAAGAACAGATACAAATATTAAAGCATCTTCTATAAGAGAGACTTTAAATTTTATGGAACTAGGCGATGTCAATGTTAAAAGATTTGGTAAAGAAGGTGATTACTTAATTAAAGTCGAACAAAAAGAAGTCAACAACAATAAACTTATCCCGGAAATTAAAAATAAATTAACAAATAAATTAAATGCAGAAATTGATTTTAGAAGAGTTGAAAATGTTGGCCCTAAAGTAAGTTCAGAATTATTGAAGTCATCAATAATAGCTATTTCTTTAGCATTAGCTGCTATGCTTTTTTATATATGGATAAGATTTGAATGGCAGTTTAGTGTTGGTTCTATAGTAGCTTTATTTCATGATGTGATAATTACTTTAGGTATATTTTCTGTTTTATCTTTAGAAATTAATCTTTCGATAATAGCAGCAGTTCTTACAATAGTTGGATATTCAATGAATGATACTGTTGTAATTTACGATAGAATTAGAGAAAATTTATCTAAATATACCAAAATTAGCATAAGTGATATTGCAAATTTATCTATTAACGAAACACTTGCAAGGACGATAATAACTTCCATTACAACTTTGCTTGCCTTATTCTCAATTTATATTTTAGGAGGCGAGATTTTGAGAGGTTTTTCTTTTGCGATGATTTTAGGTGTAATTATTGGTACTTACTCATCAATATTCGTAGCATCACCAATTTTAAAACTATTAAAAGTAAGTTCTAAAACTCTAGAAAAAGTTGACGAAAAAATTATACCCTGAATAAGAAATTAATATAAATTTTGTGCTGCAACCATAGATAATAACATCGGAAAAGATAAGAGGGTATTTGCTCTTGAAAACATCATAGCAGTTTTTGCAGATTTAGCTTTCTCCTCAGGATCACAATCAATTATTCCCAATGCTTTCTTTTGATTTGGCCAAATTACAAACCAGACATTATAGGCCATAATAATTCCTAACCACATTCCAATTCCAATAGCGGTTGATTTAGGATCACCAGCACCTATCCCTAAAGTCATTGCCTGGTGAACATAACCCTGAAGATATGATACTATCAAACCAGTTATAATAGTTCCTAATGCTGCCCATCTGAACCAAAATAAAGCTTTTGGGGCAATTACCTTACCTATTGCAGGTTTTTGCTCATCCGGAATGTTTGGCATCGAGGGTATTTGAACAAAATTAAAGTACCACAATAAACCTATCCACATAATTCCAGTTAAAACGTGTAAATATCGAAAAAACCAGCTCAGAAAATATCTATCGAATGCAAACCCGTCTCCGAAAAAATGTAAACCTAATAAAAGCAATATAGCTATTCCTAAAGACAAATGAACAGTTGCAGAGAGAGATTTTAAAATGTTTGTCATGATTCTATTATAACATAAATTTTACTTTTAAGCAGTTTTTTTCATTGAACCATTTCCAATTATTTCTTTAATAAATCTGCCAGTATAGCTATCTTTATTGGTTGAAACTTTTTCAGGAGTTCCTTCTGCAATAATTTTTCCACCATTAATTCCACCTTCTGGGCCCATATCTATTATATGGTCAGCAGTCTTTATCACATCTAAATTGTGTTCAATCACAACTACAGTATTCCCAGTACTTGCAAAAGCTTGCAATATTTCTAATAATTTTTTTATATCATGGGAATGTAATCCGGTTGTAGGTTCATCTAAAATATATAGAGTTCTTCCAGTTGGTCTTTTAGAAAGTTCTTTAGCCAATTTAATTCTTTGAGCTTCTCCACCAGATAATGTTGTAGCTTGCTGGCCAATTTTCATATAGCCTAGTCCTACGTGTTTTAAAGTTATTAGTTTAGATTTTATATTCTGAATATTTTCAAAAAATTCACAACCTTCCTCGACTGTCATATCAAGAATATCAGCAATATTTTTACCTTTAAATCTTATTTCAAGAGTTTCACGATTATACCTTGCTCCTTTGCATGTATCGCAAGGTATAAATACATCAGGCAAAAAATGCATTTCATAAGTTAAAACACCATCTCCCTCACAAGTTTCGCACCTTCCTCCCTTAACATTAAATGAATATCTTCCAACTTTATATCCTCTGGCTTTTGACTCTGGTAATCCAGCAAACCATTCTCTAATTGGTCCAAATGCACCGGTGTACGTTGCTGGATTTGATCTTGGAGTTCTTCCAATCGGAGACTGATCAATATCAATTATTTTATCGATAAGTTCTGTGCCCTTGAAACCAGTAAAGGCTTTTGGAACTTTACGACTTTTATTCTTATTCAACATTAAATTAAACGCGTTATACAAAGTATGAAGAATTAAAGTCGATTTTCCACTACCTGAAACCCCTGTAACACAAGTAAATGTACCTACAGGTATCTTTAAATTCACTTTTTTCAAATTATTTCCAGTTGCACCATTAATTTCTATGAATCTTCCATTTTTAGCTGATCTTCTTTTTTTTGGCACTGGAATAAATTTTTTTCCAGATAAATAATCTCCTGTAATACTATTTTCATTATCTATGATTTGTTTTACCTCACCCTCAGCAACTATTTTACCACCTCTAAGGCCTGCCTCTGGCCCGATATCTATTATGTGATCAGAGCTTTCCATAGTTTCAATATCATGTTCAACAACTATTACAGTATTTCCTAAGTCTCTTAATTTTTTAAGTGCTGTAATTAATTTTTTGTTATCTCTTTGATGTAAACCAATAGATGGTTCATCTAAAACATATAGAACTCCAGTTAATCCTGAGCCGATTTGAGAAGCTAACCTAATTCTTTGGGCCTCTCCACCTGACAATGTTCCTGACTCTCTTGATAAAGTTAAATAGTTTAAACCGACATTAAGCAGAAAATTGAGTCTTTCATTAATTTCTTTAAGTATATGTTGAGCTATTTTATTCTCTTTTTCATTTAACACATTTTCTAAACTTGAAAACCATTTTTGAGCTAAATCAATAGATTTTTCAGTAACTTGACTTATATTTAAATTGTTAATTTTAACACATAACGCTTCATCTTTTAATCTCATTCCATTACATTTTTCACAATCTGTTTCACTTTGATATTGTGAAATTTCTTCTCTTTTCCATTCACTATCTGTCTCAAGATATCTTCTTTCAAGATTGTTAATAACACCTTCAAATGTTTTTTTTGTGGTATAAGACTCATATCCATCATCATAAGTAAACTTAATTTCTTCATCATCTGAACCATATAAAATTATATCTTGTATTTTTTTTGGAATTTTTTTCCAAGAATCAGACATAGATATTTTATAATGTTTAGCTATCGAGGAAAGAGTTTGTGCGTAATACAAAGAAGTAGATTTAGACCAAGGTTCAATTACCCCATCTTGAAGACTTTTTTTGGGATCAGAAATTACTAAATTTGGATCTACATTAAGGTTGTGTCCAATACCTTCACATTCCTCACAGGCTCCATAAGGTGAATTGAATGAAAATAACCTTGGTTCAATTTCTTCAATAGTAAAACCACTTTCTGGGCAAGAAAATTTAGAGGAGAAAGTAATTGATTCCTTTTTTCTAAATTTTTTTGGTAAAGTTTCATTTTCATATTCTACTACAAGCAATCCATCAGAAAGGTTAATTGCTGTTTCAACACTATCCGCTAATCTATTGCCTAAATTTGAATTTAAAATAATTCTATCGACTATTATTGAAATATCATGTTTTATCTTCTTATTAAGATCTGGAAATTCATCAATATTAAGATATTTGCCATCTACCTTGATTTTAGAAAAACCTCTTTTTTTATAATTTAAAATTTCTTTTTTATACTCACCTTTTCTTCCCCTTACAATTGGTGCTAAAATGAAAATAGTATTATTTTTTGGAAGTTTTTTTATCTTATCAACCATTTCAGAAATAGACTGTGATTTAATAGGTTTTCCTGTAAATGGAGAATAGGGAACACCTACTCTTGCAAATAAAACTCTCATATAATCGTATATTTCAGTTACTGTTGCTACAGTTGACCTTGGATTTTTTGATGTATTTTTTTGTTCAATTGAAATTGCTGGACTTAATCCTTCTATAAAATCCACATTGGGTTTTTTCATCTTATCTAGAAACTGCCTTGCATACGATGATAAACTTTCAACATATCTTCTTTGCCCCTCAGCATATATTGTATCAAATGCTAAAGACGATTTTCCTGATCCCGACAGCCCTGTAATCACTACTAATTTCTCTTTTGGAATTTCTAGAGAAACATTTTTTAAATTGTGTTCTTTGGCGCCTTTTACAACGATTTTTTTCAACATTTTTTTTCCATCAAATAATAATCAACTTATCTTTACTTATCAAATATGATATAAAATTAAGACTTTTAATATTATAAAATCAAAATTTATTCAAAATATTATGGCAGGAAGTTTAAATAAAGTACAATTAATAGGTCGTTTAGGCGCAGACCCTGAAATTAAGCAAATGGTAAATGGCAAGAGTGTAGCTAGATTAAGTATAGCCACAAGCCAGTCTTGGAAAGATAAGTCCAGCGGTGAAAGAAAGGAAAAAACTGAATGGCATAGAGTAGTAATATTTAATGAAGGACTTATTAATGTTGTTCAGCAGTATGTAAAGAAAGGTGCGAATGTGTACATAGAGGGGCAATTAAGTACTAGAAAATGGAAAGATGAGTCTTCAGGACAAGATAAATATTCAACTGAAATAGTTCTACAAGGTTATAATTCAAGTTTAACAATGCTAGATAGCAAAAATAGTGGAAACAATTCTAATTTGGTATCAGAAAATAAAAGCTCACTTCCAAATGATAATTTAAATCAGGACAATTCCGACCTGGATGATGAAATTCCTTTTTAAATTCTTATGGAAAAAAATACCATAGAAAATAATAAATCGTTTAAACCTATTTTCGTTCAGGATGAGATGAGTTCATCTTATTTATCCTATGCTATGAGCGTTATAGTAAGTAGAGCGCTTCCTGATGTAAGAGATGGTTTAAAACCAGTGCATAGAAGAATTATCTATGCAATGTATAAAGGAGGCTATGATTGGACAAAACCGTTTAGAAAATCAGCTAGAATTGTTGGAGATGTAATAGGTAAATACCATCCTCACGGCGATCAATCCGTTTATGATGCTTTGGTTAGGCTAGTCCAAGAATTTTCGATGAGCGTTCCACTCATTTCAGGTCAAGGAAACTTTGGATCTATAGACGGCGATCCACCAGCAGCGATGAGATATACCGAGACAAAACTTGGAAGAATTTCTCAATTTTTAACAGAGGATCTTGAAAAAAATACAGTAAATTTCAGAAGCAATTATGATGAAACTGAAAAAGAACCAGAGGTCCTACCATCTCAATATCCAAACATTTTAGTTAATGGAGCAGGTGGAATAGCTGTTGGAATGGCAACTAGCATACCGCCTCACAACTTAGGAGAAATTATTGATGCAACAATTGCTTACATTAACAATAAAGAGATAACTATTGCTCAATTAATGAAACATGTACCCGGTCCCGACTTTCCTACAGGAGGGATAATTATTGGCAAAGATATAATCAAACAAGGGTATAACAAAGGTCGGGGTTCATTTAAAATCAGAGGTGAAATAGATTTTGAGGAAAAAAAAGGTGGCAGAGATCTATTAATAATAAAATCAATTCCCTATCAAGTTAACAAATCAATTTTAATTGAAAAAATCGCTCAACTAGTAAGAGATAAAAAGATCGAAGGCATTAGAGATTTAAGAGATGAATCTAATCGCGAAGGTATTAGAGTTGTAATAGAACTCAGGAAAGGAGTAGAACCTGAAACTATCAGGCGGCAATTATATAAATTAACAAATATAGAGAGTTCTTTTGGTTTTAATACTTTAGCAATAGTTGACAACAAGCCAAAAATTTTAAATTTAAAAGAATTTATTTCTGAATTTTTAAAGTTTAGAGAAGTCACTGTAATAAAAAGAGTTAAGTTTGATTTAAAAAAAGCCGAAGAGAGGGCTCATATTTTAATTGGTTTAGCAGCGTCAGTAGAAAATATCGACGAGGTTATTAAAATAATTAAAAACTCAAAAGATACTCAAGATGCTAAAAAAAATCTTTTATCAAAAAAATGGAAAATAAAAAAAAGTATCAAAATTATAAATTTGATAGAAAAGAAAAAAAATATTTCAAGCTATAATTTATCCAGCAATCAAGTCGAAGCGATTTTAGAGCTTAGATTACAAAAACTTACAGCTTACGGAATAGGAGAGATAGAATCAGAAATTTCTAATCTTTCAAAGTCTATAATTGAGTTTAATAAAATTATTAATTCTAAAAAAATCTTATACAATCTAATTATTGAAGAATTAGGCAAAATAAAAGATAAATTTTCTTCTCCTAGAAAAACCAAAATTATAGATGCTATATTAAATTATAATATAGAAGAAACAATTCAGAAGGAATCTGTAGTTATAAATATAACTAACCAGGGTTATATAAAAAGGGGACCATTAAGCTCTTTAAAAGCCCAAAAAAGAGGCGGTAAAGGTAAAACTGGAATTTCAACGAGAGAAGATGATTTTGTTGTTCAAATTTTTACAGCTAATACTCATACGCCAGTATTATTCTTCTCCACACAAGGATTAGTTTACAAGATAAAAGCTCATAAAATTCCAGAGGGTACAGCTGCTTCAAAAGGTAAATCTATTTTTAATTTATTACCACTTAAAAGTCATCATTCTATAAGTTCTATCATGCCACTTCCTGAAGACGAGGCAGAGTGGAAAAATTTTATGGTAGTTTTTGCTACAGCTAAAGGAAATGTAAGAAAGAACTCATTAGAAGACTTCATAAATATTAATAATAGTGGAAAAATTGCAATGAAATTAGATCAAGACGATAAAATTATTGGTGTTAAAATTTGTAAAGAGGACCAGGATATATTGTTAGGCACTTTATTTGGAAAATGCATTAGATTTAAGTCAAAAAAATTGAGATTATTCAAAGGAAGATCCTCTAAGGGCATTAAAGGAATTAAGCTAAATGATAGTGATAAAGTAATTTCTTTATCAATATTGGATAATACTCAAATAAATTCCAAAGAAATTTCTAAGGATAAAAAAATTAAAAATGCTCTAGAGAAATTTGTATTGTCTGTTTCAGAAAATGGATATGGTAAAAGAACTTCTTACAATGATTACAGAGTTACGAATAGAGGCGGAAAAGGTATAATTGGTATAGTAAATTCTCCACGTAATGGAAGCATCTCAGCTACACTGGTTGTAAGTGAAAATGATGAAATTCTTTTGTCTACAGATAAAGGGAGTATGATGAGATGTGCTGTAAAGGAAATAAGAATTGCTGGCAGAAATACTCAGGGTGTCAGAATAAAAAAATTATCTGGTTCAGAAAAAGTTGTTTCGGTAATTAAAATAGAGGATAATATCCAATAAATGAAAATTGCAGTTTACCCAGGCACTTTTGACCCAATAACCTATGGTCATATTGATGTAATTAAAAAATCTCTAAAAATTTTTGATAAATTAATTGTTGCTACTACCGATAATAACGACAAAGATTATTTTTTTTCAGTTGATGAAAGATTAGACATTATAAATAATTCACTATTTAAAGATTTAAAACTTGATAAAAAGAAGATACAAGTTATTTCATTTACAAATTTAACTGTTGATCTTTGTAAAAAATTAAATGCTTCAGCTATTATAAGAGGACTAAGAGCAGTTTCAGATTTTGAATATGAGTTTCAATTAGCAGGAATGAATAAAAAACTTAACTCAAAAATTGAGACAATGTTTTTAATGTCTAATGTTGAAAATCAAATTATTTCGTCAAAATTTGTCAAAGAAATCGCAAATTTAGGAGGAGATATTGATAGATTTGTAACTAAATATGTTGTTAGAATGCTTAAAAATAAGTATTAATGAAAAAATTTTTTTATTTATTTATAATTTTTTTTAGTTTATTTAGTACGCAAATATTTGCAAAAAATATTATGATTTTAAAGTTATCACATGGAGAAGTTGAAATTGAGCTTTATCCTGAAAAAGCTCCTAACCACGTCAAAAGATTTAAAGAATTGTCAGATAGCGGAAAGTATGATGGTGTCGTATTCCACAGAGTAATTGATGGTTTTATGGCACAAACAGGTGATGTTAAATTTGGGAATTCTAATAGTGCTGAATTTAATTTATCATTGGCAGGAACCGGTGGGTCAGATCTTCCAAATTTAAAAGCTGAGTTTACGGATATAGCTCACACAAGAGGCGTTTTATCTGCGGCAAGATCCTCTGACCCAGATAGTGCAAATAGTCAATTCTTTATCTGTTTTGACTCGGCTCCTCATCTTGATCGCCAATACTCAGCTTTTGGTAAAGTTATAAGAGGAATGGAATTTGTTGATAAAATTAAGAAAGGTGATCCAAACTCTGGAGCTGTTTCAAATCCAGATAAAATTATATCTATTAGATCAAAATAAATTTAATGCCTAAAACTGAATTTTCATTTCAGTTAATTTCACAAAATAATAAAGCACGATTAGGTAAAATTATAACATCTAGAGGTCTAATTGATACACCAGCTTTCATGCCGGTTGGAACTCAAGGAACAATAAAGGGAGTCTTTACAGATGATATTTTAAAAACTGGATCTCAAATTATTTTAGGAAATACATACCATTTATTGTTAAGACCTGGAATTCAAATATTAAATAATTTTAAAGGTTTGCATAATTTTATGAATTGGCAAAAACCAATATTAACTGACTCTGGAGGCTATCAAATAATGTCTTTGTCTAAATTTAATAAAATAGATTCAAAAATAGGTGCAATTTTTAAATCTCATTTAGATGGAAAAAAAATAATTTTAAGCCCTGAAAAAAGTATACAAGTTCAAAAATTTATTAATTCAGATATAATAATGGTTTTAGATGAGTGTCCAAAACTTACAAGAGATAAAAAAGTTTTATCTAAAGCGATACAAGTCTCAACATCTTGGGCAAAAAGATGTAAAATAGAATTTGGAAACAATCATTCAAAAGGTTTATTTGGAATAGTTCAAGGTGGATTATTTAAAGATCTTAGAACTGAAAGTATTGAAAAGCTTATTGATATTGGTTTTAATGGATATGCAATGGGTGGATTAGCAGTTGGAGAAAAACAGGAAGATATGTTTGAAATATTAAGCGAAACAGTTCATCTTTTACCAAAAAATAAACCTAGATATCTTATGGGTGTTGGAACACCCTCAGATATTCTTGGAGCTGTGAGTCAAGGAATTGATATGTTTGATTGCGTAATGCCGACTAGATCTGGAAGAACTGGTTTAGCTTTTACATGGGGTGGAAAAATAAATGTAAAGAATTCACAATTTAAAAATGATCATTCTCCTCTGGATGAGGACTGCGACATAAGGGATTTAAATAAATATTCAAAAAGCTATCTTCATCACTTGATAAAGTCTGATGAAATGTTGGCATCTATGTTAATTTCTTTACATAATATATATTTTTATCAACAATTTATGCGGGAAATTAGAGAAACTATTAAAAAAGGGACTTTTAATAAATTTTATAAAAAATATATAAATTTATTTGATTAATTATTTGAATTTTTCTTAATAAGAATATAAAAGATCGTGCTTAAGGGCCCTTAGCTCAGTTGGTAGAGCACCTCCCTTTTAAGGAGGGTGTCGATGGTTCGAGTCCATCAGGGCTCACCAGTAAATCAAATTTTTATTGGTGGATAATCAATTATAACCTCGTTAATCCAATTACTTAAATTCTCTATTCTTTTTTTACTACTTGGATGTGTACTTAAAAAAACAGGAGGTTCTTTACCTTTATTTTTTTCAGCCATTCGTTTCCAAAGCTTTACAGACTCTCTTATATCATAACCAGATAAAGATGAAAAAATTAATCCTAAATAATCTGCTTCAGTTTCTTGCTTTCTTCCAAAAGGATTCATTATTCCTAGTTGAAATATATCAAGACCTGTATTTTGACCAACAGTATTTCTCGTTCTATTTATTGCACCCCCTAAAAAAATATCCGCTACGGTGGTACCAAGATTAATTGTCATTGCATGACTCATTCTTTCTACTGAATGTCTAGCTACTGCATGCGCAATTTCATGCCCCATAACAATTGAAAGTGCATCTGTATTTTTTGTAATTTTTAATAGTCCTGTGTACACAGCAATTTTTCCCCCTGGCATGCACCAAGCATTAACAACTTTATCATTGTCTACTAACACATAATCCCAACCAAAATTTTTAGTAGGATCTTGTTTTTTTTGTCTAAGAAAAAATGTACTTACCGACTCCTCCATTCTTTTACCTATCTCTCTAATTTCATTTAATTGAGAGCCAGACGTAATAAGCTTAGTTTTTTTTCTAAAATTCTCATAGGCTGCAGCCGCTTGTTGGTTTATTCGACTTTCTGGAATAATACTTAATTGTTTTCTTTCAGTAATTGGAACAGTTGAACAAGACGGTAAAACCAATGAACAACAACTACAACTAATTAAACCAAGAAATTTTCTTCTGTTTATGTTATACATTTTATATAATTATGATTTTAAATAATAAATTATTAATTGCAATTTTTATATTAATCTTGTTATTTATTATCTATTCGAGTTATTCATAAAATAATGCAGAAAAATTTTAAAAAATCGATATTTGCTAAAATTAGAAATAATTTTATAGCAGGAGTTGTTGTTTTGATTCCTATAGGTATAACTTTATATTTAACTCTTTTTTTTATAAGAATTTCTGGAAAAATTATTCCGAAAGAAATTAATCCTAACAATTATCTTCCTTTTAATATTCCTGGCCTTGAAATTATTGTGGCCTTAATATTTATAACTATAGTTGGTTGGATATCGCTCTCTTTTTTGGGAAAAAAATTTTTTGAATTATTTAATAGTATCTTAAAAAAAATTCCTATTTTGAGAACTATTTATTCAGCGATCGGCCAAATGACGGAAAGTTTTACCAAAACTGACAATAAGCAAAAAAGTGTAGTACTATTGGAATATCCAAGAAGAGGAATATGGGCTGTTGGTTTTGCAACTAAAGAAAATGAGGGAATTATAAAAGAAAACATAAAAGAGGAATTAATTAATGTATTCGTTCCAACTACACCTAATCCTACAAGCGGTTTTTTATTAATGGTACCAAAAAAAGATTTAATATTTTTGGATATTACATTTGAACAAGCATCTAAATTTATTGTTTCTGCAGGTACGACTAATATAAATTAAATCTCACTAACATTAATTATTTCAGCTTTATCAAATAATTTTAATAGAAAATTATATTTTTTATGATTTATATTTGATAAATTATTAGTTATGTAATTTTCAGCTAACTTAAACAAATCTTGATGAATTATAGGGTCGGCAAATCTAAAATTTTTAAGTCCGCTCTGTTGGAATCCAATTAAATCACCAAAGCCCCTAAGTTTTAAGTCTTCTTCAGCAATATAAAATCCATCATCAGATTGTTTTAAAATTTTTAATCTTTTAATAGCGTTTTCACTAAGACCTTCTTTAAATAATAAAATACAAGTTCCTTGCTTTTCACCTCTTCCAACTCTACCTCTTAATTGATGAAGTTGAGCTAAACCAAATTTATTTGCGTTTTCAATAATGATTAAATTAGCATTTGGAAAATCAATACCAACTTCAATTACAGTAGTTGACACTAGGATAAAAATTTTTTTATTTAAAAATTTTTGTAAAATTTCATCTTTTTCATTTTTTTCTAATGCGCCATGTATTAAACCGACTTTATTTGGAAATTTTTTTATTATGAAATTAAATTTATTTTTAGCAGATGAATAGTCTAAAAATTTTGATTCTTCTATTAGAGGACACACCCAGAAAATTTGATTATCCTGAGAAATTTGTTTTGCTATGAAGGGCCATAATTCATCAATTTTCTTTTCAGGCTTACTTAATGTAATAATTTTTTTTCTAACAGAGGGTTTGTCTTTAATTTTAGATATATCCATATCGCCATAAATGGACATCATGACTGTTCTAGGAATTGGTGTTGCCGACATTAATAATACATCGCAATCTTTACCCCCTTTCAAAGCAAGATCGGATCTTTGTTTGACACCAAATTTATGTTGTTCGTCAATCACTACATATCCCAGTTTCTTAAATTTAATTTTTTTTTGAAATAAAGAATGAGTACCTATTAATAAATTTATCTCACCATTCTCTAGTTGCTTTAATATTCTTTTTTTTTTACTTTGCATAGTTTTGCCTGACAAAAATTCAATTTTATACTGAGTGTTTTTAAAAATTTTTTTTGCCAATTTATAATGTTGTATAGATAAAATTTCTGTTGGCCCCATAAAAGCGCATTGATAATTTGATTCAATTATATTTGATATAGATAATAAAGAAACTATAGTTTTACCAGAACCGACATCTCCTTGTAAAATTCGAAACATTCTTTTATTACTTTTTAAATCTTGATTGATATCATTTAATGCTTCATGTTGACCTTGTGTGAGTTTAAAAGGTAAGTTCCTCAAAATTTTATTTGAAATCTTCTCAGAAATTTTCTTATTTTTTTTTAATTTTTTTATTCTTTTTCTATTTTTAGAAAGAGTTAAAAAATTTGCACAAATTTCGTCAAAAACTAATCTCCTATAGCTTTTAGACTGAAGGTCTTTGCTTTCTCCTGTTTCATGTAATCTTTTTATTGACTCATTCCAATCTATCAATTTATTTTTCTTAATAAAGTCCTCACTAAGCCAATCGTCTATAATTGGTAAATTTTGGATTATTTTCTCGTTTATTGATCTATATTTTTTCTCATTTATTCCTTTTGTTAAGCTATATTTTTTTACATTTTTGACCACGTATTCTTTGTTTTTTAATGCAGTCACATAGTCAGGATTTGTTATCTGATACTTGTTCCTAAAAAAATTTATTTTACCACTAATTACAACCCAGCTATCTAATGGAAAGATTTTTCTTAAATAACCTTCACGACTATTAAAATAAACTATATCAATTTCACCAGTTTCATCTTCACAATTAATTTTATTTGGTAGATTCCTTATTCTCGGAAAATTTAATTTTTTTACTCTTACTCTTATTGTTTGAATTTTTCCTATTTCTAATTCATTGAGTTTAGAAATAGTGGACCTATCAGTCTCAGAATATGGCAGATTAAATAGAACATCTTTAATCTTTTCTATTTTCTTTTTTTTTAGATATTTTGATAATTGTACGCCAATACCCTTTAATTTCTTGATATCTTGAAAAATATAATCTTTTTTTGTTAATTCCATTAATTTATATATATTATATTTTGATGTCTAAAAAATTAGAAATTTTAAAAAAAAAGATTTTATACAGATCTTTATATAGAGGAACTAAAGAAATGGATATTCTTTTAAGTAGTTTTGTAAAAGAACATATAAACAGCTTTAATGAAAGACAACTTAAGGAATTAGAAAAATTTTTAGAGTATGAAGATGAGATTATATCAAATTATTATAATTTAAATTTTGTTGAAAAGAATATTGATAAAAATGAAGTTTCTAAATTTTTTAAAGTTTTTAAAATTTAATGGCGGAGAGGGTGGGATTCGAACCCACGAACGAGTTGCCCCGTTGCTGGTTTTCAAGACCAGTGCTTTCAACCGCTCAGCCACCTCTCCAGAGAATAAACTCTTGTATTTATTACTATCAAAGAAGATAAATAACAATAATTAAGTAAAGTTTCTAATACTAGTTAATAAATTATAAATATGATAATTAGATAAATGTCTAAAATATTCAAATTTATTGTAATATTAAATATCTTTTTTTGTTTTAATGTTTATGGTTCAGAGCAAAATTTTAAAATTTGGCTCAACGATTTTAAAGCAAAAGCAATTAACTCGGGAATTTCGCAAAATGTTGTTGAAGACGTATTATCTAGTGCTAGATTTTTACCTAAAGTAATAGAATATGACCGTTTTCAACCTGAGTTTTATGAAGATACTTATACATACATTAAAAAAAGATCTTCTAAAAAAAAGATTAAAGATGGTTTAAAATTATATAAAAAAGAAAAAAAAATTATCGACCAAGTAGAGAGCGAATTTCAAATTGAGAAAGAGTTATTACTTGCATTAATGGGGGTAGAAACTAATTTTGGTAAATACTTAGGAAAAATGGATATTATTTCATCTTTAGCAACTTTAAGTTTTGATAAAAGGCGTAGTGAGTTTTTTTCCGAGGAATTACTAATTTTATTAAATTTGATTGATAAAAAAATTATTGAAAAAGAAATTTTATTTGGATCATGGGCTGGTGCTTTTGGTAATTTTCAATTTATGCCAAGAACTATTCGTAATTATGCAATTGATTTTAATAATAATAAAAAGATAGAACTCAAAAATACAGAAGACTCATTTGCTTCAGCAGCAAATTACTTAAATAAAATTGGTTGGAAAAAAAACCAGCCATGTTTTTACAAAATTAATCTTGATAAAAAAATTCCCAAAAAATACTTAAATTCATCTGCAAGGAATATTAAAAACAAGAAAAAAATATTTTTTTTCAAAAAATACATAAATAATTTTGCTGATTTAAAAATTAAAGGCAATATAAACGCAGCAATAATTATACCTGATAAAGATATTATACCAGGATCAGAAACTTTTTCACCTGCTTATGTAATATTTGAAAATTATGAAAAAATTTTAAATTGGAATAGATCTCTAAGATTTGCTTTAGCCGTATGTACTTTGAAGGACAATTTTAAAAATGAGATTTAATATAATTTTTATAATAATTTTATTATCGTCTTGCTCAGCAAATATTACGAAGTTGGAAAATAGGTCTCCTTATAGCTCAAAGGGTTTTGCTTATATTTATAAGGAGTCCGACAATAAAAAAAATTTTATTAAGGGTAGATTAGATAATTCTAAATTAGAAATTTCAATAAGTGAACTTCGTTATAATTCTCTAATTAAATTGATTAATCCAAAAACTCAAGATTCTCTAATTATTAATAATACAAAAAAATTAAAATACCCCGATTTTTATAAGATAGTTATTTCTGAAAAAGTGGCTGAGAAATTAAATATTAACTCAGAACTCCCTTTAATTGAGATTTTTGAAATCAAAAAGAACAAATCATTTGTTGCTGAAAAAGCAAAAATTTTTAATGAAGAGAAAAAGATATCATCTAATGCGCCAGTTACACAGGTTAAAATTTCAAATATTTCAAAAAATAAAGATTTTAAAAAAAAAAAAGAAAAAATTGATTTGTATATTTTAATTGCATCATTTTATTCTGAGGAAACTGCTAGATTTTTGAAACAAAGAATCAGCAAAGAAATACCAAAATATGACATAAAAAAATTGAAAATAATAAAAAAAAGTAATAAACAAATAGATTTAATATCAGGGCCTTATAATGCTATCAATTTGATAAAAAATGATTACATTATCTTAAGAGATTTTGGTTTTGAACAACTGGATATAGGTATTAATGAATAAAATATTAACTTTAATTTTAGTTTTTTTTCTAACGATTTCAGCTGTATTTTCAAATCCGAATATAAACGCCCGTACTGGTATTTTAGTTGACTTTCATTCGGATGAGGTTCTGTATGAATTTGATGCAGATGCTCAAATATATCCTGCATCAATGACCAAAATAATGACTTCAATTATTGCATTTGATTTATTAGAAAAAGAAAAGCTTTCATTAGACGATATGTTTGTTGTATCTGAAAATGCATGGAGATTATCCCAAAGTGGTTATTCATCAATGTTTATTATGATCAATGATCAAGTTTCTGTAGAAGATTTGTTAAAGGGAATAATTATTGCCTCTGGCAACGATGCCTGTGTGGCATTAGCCGAAGGTATAGCAGGATCTGAAGAAAACTTTGCAGAAATGATGAACGAAAAAGCAATAGAAATTGGAATGACTTCAACCAATTTTACTAATTCATCAGGAATAAATGATCCAGATAATGTCTCATCAGTAAGAGATATAGCAATAATGTCTAAATATTTAATATCAAATTACCCAGATTTTTATGAAATTTTTAAAGAGAAAACTTTTACTTGGGATAGAACAGGTGGTGATCCAATTAAACAAGGAAATAGAAATCCTCTTTTGTATAAAAATGTAGGTGCAGACGGTGTCAAAACCGGTTATCTAGCTGTTGAGAAATATTCTTTAGCTAGCACAATTAAAAAAAAAGAGAGAAGGTTGATAGCTGTAGTTTCTGGTTTCCCTACAAAAAATATTAGAAGTTCTGACTCTTTAAAACTTTTAAACTGGGGTTTTAGAAACACAAGTACATTTGAAATTTCTAAGAACAAAGAAACATATTTCGAATTAGAAACTTGGCTCGGTAGGAAAGAAACAATAAAAGCTGTAAGTAATGAGGATTTTTATTTAACTATAAATAAAAAAAATATACGTAATTTTAAAGTTTCACTTGAATACCAAGGTCCAATTGTTGCACCAGTACAAGAGGGAGAAAAGATTGCAAACCTGGTTGTTTCTAATAAAGATAAAATAATTAAAACTTTACCCTTATATGCTGGTGAGGATTTAAAAAAAGTAAATTTTTTTAGGAGTCTTGCTACCTCTCTAAATTACTTGATTTGGGGAGATGTATAAAAAAAAACCTTTTTTTATTATTTTTGAAGGTGTTGAAGGTTGTGGTAAATCTTTCCAGAGTAAAAAGTTATATAGAAAATTAAAAAAAAAGAATATTGACACAATACTTACTAGAGAACCAGGAGGCACTAAAAGCGCTGAACTTATAAGAAATTTGATACTTAAAGATTATTTTAATAAGTCAAAAAAAGATAAATTTGATAAATATACTGATACTCTCCTTTATCTTGCCGCACGTAATGAACATATTAAGACAAAAATTCAGCCTGCTTTAAAAAAAAATAAAGTTGTAATCTGCGATAGGTTTATTGACTCTACGATTGCCTATCAAGTTTATGGCAAAAAAGTTAAAATAAATTTTATTAATAATATTCACAAAGTTATTTTAAATGGTTTAAAACCTAATCTAACATTCATTTTAAAGGTTTCTTCTAAATCCTCAAAACAAAGATTAATTAAAAGAAAAAACAAAAATAGATATGATAATTTTCCAAAATCTTTTTACGAAAGAGCTCAAAAATCTTTTCTTAGATTAGCAAAAAATAAAAAAAACTACTATGTTTTAAATTCTTCCAATAATGACAATTTATGTGAAAAACAAATTTTTAAAATAACACAAAAATATTTGAAATTTTGATGCGCCCATCTGAAAACTTTGATCCACAAAAAACAAAAAAACTATTTGGTTTAGATAAAAAATTTTATTTTTTTAAAAACCTTATTATTACTGAAAAATTACCAAAAGTAATTTTGCTTTCAGGAAAAAAAGGCTCAGGTAAATCAACCCTTATTTTTCATTTAATGCACTCAATATTTAATAAAGAAAATTATTGTGAAGAAAAAAAAATGATTAATAGCGAAAATGCTTTATATTATCAACTTAATTCAAATATTCACCCAAATGTAATTTATCTTAATGGAAACAACTTTATAAATATTAAAATTGAAGACATAAGAAATTTAAAAAATAAATTATTCAAAGCTCCTTTAAATAGGAATAAAAGATTTATTATATTAGATGATGTTGAAGCCTTTAACACTAACAGTTTGAACGCCCTATTAAAGATTATTGAAGAGCCGGGTGATTATAATTATTTTATTCTAATAAATAATCAATCAAAACCTATATTAGAGACTATAAAATCCAGGTGTATTGATATTAAGTTTATTTTAAAAAAAGCAGATAGTGATAATATAATTGCATCTTTATTAAATTTTTTTAAGCAGAAATTAGTTTTAAATGATGAGACTATACAAATATCTCCTGGAAATTTTCTTAAATACAATTGGTTTGTTAACGAAAAAAATCTAGATATAGGCCAAAACTTTTTATCAAATCTTAATGTGTTGTTGAATATGTATAAAAAAGATAAAGATAATTTTTATAAAGAATTTCTACTTTTTTATAGTGAATTTTATTTAACAAACATGAAAAGTAAAAAAAATTATTTAGAAAACAAATCTTTCTTAACAAAGAATATTAATGATTTTTTTTTGTATAATTTAAATCAAAATTCCTTGTTAAGATCTTTAGAAAGAAAATTCAAATATGAGTAAAAGATTTTACATTACAACACCAATTTATTATCCTTCAGGAAAGCCTCATATGGGGCATGCTTATTCAAGTATTGTTGCTGACGTCTTTGCTCGTTTTAAAAGAGTAGAAGGTTATGATGTTTTATTTCTAACCGGAACTGATGAACACGGGCAAAAAATACAGAAAGAAGCAAAAAAAAATAATAAAGAACCAAAAAAATTTTGTGATGAGCTATCTGAAAAATTTAGATCATTAACTGCCATACTAAATTTGTCCAATGACGATTTTATTAGAACAACTGAAACAAGGCATCACAAATCTGTAAATGAGATATGGAACAGATTAGTGAAATCCGGTGATATTTATTTAGATAAATATAGTGGATGGTACTCTGTATCAGACGAAGCTTATTATGATAAAGATGAAATCGAGGAAAAAGATGGTAGGAAATTATCAAAAACCTCAGGCTCAGAAGTAGAATGGGTTGAGGAGGAGTCTTATTTTTTTAAATTATCTGCATTTCAAAAAAACCTACTAGATCACTATAAAAAAAATGAGAATTTTATATTGCCGCAATCAAGAAAAAATGAAGTAATTAGTTTTGTAGAAAAAGGTCTTAAAGATTTGTCCATCAGCAGGACATCGTTTTCTTGGGGAATTCCAGTTCCACAAAATAACAAGCATGTTATTTATGTTTGGTTAGACGCATTAACAAATTACTTAAGCGCACTAAATTTTCCTAACACCGAAGATAAAAAATATAAAGATTTTTGGCCAGCAGACGTTCATATTATTGGAAAAGATATTTTGAGATTTCATGCGATATACTGGCCAGCTTTTTTGATTGCAGCAAATTTACCATTACCTAAAAGAGTATTCGGACATGGTTGGATTCTTTCAGACGATAAGAAAATGTCTAAATCACTTGGTAATATTTTAGATCCAATTGAGGTAATCAAAGATTATGGAATTGATCAATTAAGATATTATTTAATAAAAGAAGTTTCTTTAGGAAATGATGGAAGTATTTCGATGGAAAATCTTAAAAATTGTATAAACAATGATTTAGCTAATAATTATGGTAATCTCTGCCAAAGAGTTTTTTCATTCATAAAAAAAAATTGTGGAAATAAAATACCTAAAAAAAATAAATTAAGAGAAAATGATATAAAATTAATAGAAAATATAAAAAACAACATTCCAAAATTAATTAGTTTTATAGATAAACAAAATTTGAATGAATATATTAAAATGGTAGTTAATTTTTCATTCGAGGCAAATAAATATTTTAATGACTCAGAACCATGGTCTTTAAAAGCAAAAGATCCTGAAAGAATGAATGCAATTCTTCATACAATTTTAGAACAAATAAAAAATATTTCTATCCTTTTAAATCCAATTATACCGATTTCTACGAAAAAAGTTTTAGATACTATTAATTTATCTGATAAAGATATTTCAATTGATAATATTAAAAAAGATGACATTTTTAACTATAATTTGGAATTAAAAAATTTAGATATTTTATTTAAAAAGATTGAAAATGATAATTGATTCACATTGCCATCTGACCTACGAACCGATGTCAAATGCTTTAAACGAAACAATAAATAGAGCAAATAAAGATGGCATTAAATACATGCTTACCATTTCGACAGAAGATAAAAGTTTTGAACAAATACTTAAGATAGTAAATGGTTATGAAAGTGTCTATGGTACCTATGGAATTCATCCTCATGAAGCTAAATCACATCAACATATTAAAAGTGATGATATAATTAATAAAGTCAATAAAAATAAAAAAATTATTGGTATTGGTGAAACAGGATTAGACTTTTATTACAATCATTCTAAAAAGAAAGATCAAATCTATTCCTTTGAGGAACACATCTCAGCTGCACAAAAAAAAAATCTGCCATTAATAGTTCACACAAGATCTGCAGAAAAAGAAACTTTACAAATATTAGAAAAACACTCGAAAAAAAAAGAAACTAAAATCCTTATTCATTGTTTTACTGGATCACGAGAATTTGCTTTTAAATTATTAGATCTAGGTGCTTATATTTCTGCTAGTGGAGTAGTAACATTCAAAAAATCTCAGGATTTAGCCAATACTTTCAGAGATATACCAAACGAAAAAATATTAGTTGAAACTGATGCGCCATATCTTGCTCCAGTACCGTTTAGAGGTAAACCAAATGAACCCAGTTATATAATACATACAGTAAAGTTTTTATCTAAAATCAAAAACTTATCATTTGATGAATTTTCAAAAGTTACAACTAGCAACTTTTTTAACTTGTTTGGTAAATTAAATTGAAAAGTAAATTTACAATTCTAGGCTGTGGAAGTTCTCTTGGATCTCCATGGATAACTAATTACAGAGGTAATCTTAAACAAAGTCCAAAAAATTTAAGGACTAGGTGTTGCGCTCACATTCAAAAAGGAAATTTGTCTGTTTGTATAGATACTTCACCAGATATAAAGTATCAATTTTTAAAAAATAAGATTAAAAATCTTGACTCAATTATTTATACTCACGAACATGCAGATCAGACAGCTGGTATATTTGAAATGAGACCGTTTTATTGGAAAAATAAATCAAAGATCCCAATTTATGGTAGCCGAAGAACGATCACAGCTTTAAAAAAATCTTACAGATTTTGTTTCTTTGAGGAGCAAGGGTATAAGCCGATTATGAGAGCGAATATAATTGATAAAAGTTTTTCTATAAGAAAAAATAATACAAAATTGATCATCAAACCCTTTCAAGTTACTCATGGATTAATAAAATCAACCGGGTACGTGATAGATAAAATTGCGTATATAAGTGATTGTAATAACATATCGTTGAAGAATATAGATCACCTCAAAAATCTGAATTACCTGGTATTAGATTGTCTCAAAATTGATAAGCACCCATCACACTTTAATTTAGAAGAAGCTTTAAACTTAATAAATTTAACCAAACCTAAAAAAGCTATACTTACTAATTTGCATACGGATTTAGATTACTTTGAATTAAAAAAGATTTTACCAAAAAATATAATCCCTGCTTTTGATGGATTAAGTTTTACTAGCTAAATCAAGTTTTCAATTACTTTAATGAATTTTTTAGATGAAGGTTTTGTTATTGAGGAAAATGTTTCTGCAACTTTTCCATCTTTTCCAATTATAATTTTATGAAAGTTCCACTTTGGTATTGCACCAATACCATAATCTTTTCTTGCCCATTTATAAAATGGATGTGAATTATTTCCTATTACACTAATCTTTTCCGTCATCGGAAATGTAATTCCAAAATTTGTTTCACAAAAGTTTTTTATTTCTTTATTGCTACCAGGTTCTTGTCTGAAGTTATTAGTGGGGATCCCTAAAACAACTAAATTTTTACTTTTATATTCAGACCACAATATTTGAAGATCTTCGTATTGAGGCGTATAACCACATCTACTCGCAACATTTACTACTACAATCACCTTTCCTTTGTACTGACTTAGTTTGATTAAGTCTCCATCTATGCTATTAAATTCGTAATCATAAGCGGTACCATTATTCCCAGCTATAACTTTTGAAAAAAAACTGAACATAAATAAAATAATGAATATTTTTTTCATAATTTTAATGCTTTTAATACTGCATCAATTGGTAAAAATATACATTTAAATCTATTAAAATTGTCGCTATTTAGTAATTTTTTGAAATCAGATAATCTTTTAGGAATTTTTATATTTTTTTTTAATGATATTTGCTTTAAGATTGTTAAATCATTTTTAATATCTTTTAATTTAACGTTTTTAATTTTTCTCGATAGAAGACTTGCTGAAGCCTCACAATATACACATGATATAGTTTCGTATTTCATTGAGCTTATTTTTTTTTTATCTACTATTAACTCTAAGGTAATTTTGTCTCCACATGTTGAATTTTTTAGAGATATCTTGTGTGAGTATTTTTTTTTTAGACCTACATTTGAAGTATTAGAAGCTAATCTAATGATATCTTTATTGATCATTTCTTAGATGACAATAACAGTAAGAAATATCCAAAGAGCGTAGAAAGAAGCGAGCCAGTTAACACTCCAATTTTAACTCCATCCATATATTCCAAATTGTTTACAAAAGCTAAATTTCCAACAAATAAACTCATTGTAAATCCAATACCTGTTAATATTGAAACTCCATAAAGGGCTAACCAGTTAGAACCGGATGGTTTATCTGCAAATTTAAGTTTAACAGATATATAAGAGAGGGCAAAAACACCAATTTGTTTTCCAAAAAATAGACCTAAAACAATTCCAAGAGGCACAGGATTTAACAAAGTAGCAAAAGTAAGTCCTTCGAGTGAAACTCCTGCATTTGCAAAAGCAAAAAGGGGCATTATTCCAAAAGCTACATAAGGTGACAATCCATGTTCTAATTTAAGTAACATTGATTCTTTACTCTTATTTTTGTTATGTGGAATTGTTAGTGCTAAAAGAACACCTGCTATTGTTGCATGTATTCCTGATTGATGAGTAAAATCCCACAGAAAAATTCCTACAATAAAGAAAGGTATAAAACTTTTTATTTTATATTTATTAAGAGCTATTAAAACAATTAAAGATAATAACATCAGAACTAAATACTTTGCTTCAATATTTCCAGAATAAAAAAAGGCAATAATAACAATTGCCCCTAAATCATCAATAATTGCTAGAGCAGTCAAAAAAACTTTAAGCGATATTGGAACCCTTTTACCTAATAAGGATAAAACTCCTAAAGAGAAAGCAATATCTGTAGCTGAAGGTATAGCCCAACCATTTAGTGTTGTGCTGTCAGAATAATTTACAGCGATATAGAATAATGCCGGCACCGCCATCCCTCCGATTGCACCAATTATAGGTAGCATAGCTTGTTTTGGATTAGATAATTCTCCCTGAATAAATTCTCTTTTTATTTCTAATGAAACAAAAAAGAAAAATATAGCCATCAGAACGTCATTTATCCAATGAAGAACACTTAGTTTTAGACCAAACTCTTTAGTACCAAGCGTTATATATTTTTCTAGGGTAGAAAAATAAATTTCACTTAAACCACCATTGCTAATTATAAGTGCTAGTATTGCAGCAAATAACAAAACTAACCCAGAAGCAGCTTCAAGTTTAAAAAAATATTTAAATGGTTTTGTAATATGCTGTATCATTGGTATTATTTACTTCTATAGAGACTATCTTTCAATTGCCAAAATCACTTAATTAACCTATAAAACAGACGTTCGGGGCGTAGCGCAGCCTGGTAGCGCATCTGGTTTGGGACCAGAGGGTCGCAGGTTCAAATCCTGCCGCCCCGACCATTATAAATATGAAAAAAGCTAAAATTTATATTCCTGCTAAAACTGCGATGCAATCGGGCAGGGGAAAACTTAAAAATTGGGTATTAGAATTTATAACCAAAGATCCCTCAATTAATCCTTTAATGGGGTGGGAGACATCGACGGATACGCTTGAAGAAGTAACTATTAAGTTTCCATCAAAAGAAAAAGCTATAGAATATGCTGAAAAAAACAATATATCTTACAATGTTATTGAACCCAAAAAGAGAGAATTTGTTATAAAATCTTACGCAGATAATTTTCTTAAAGATTAAATATGTGGAGAAGTTTTTTCAGAGATAAAAAATGGTTTTATTGGTCCTACGGCGGAGGTTTTTTTATTATTTCTTTGCTTGTGCTGCAAACCTATTTAGATGTTCTATTCAACAGTTGGTACAAGGATTTTTATGATATTCTACAAACAGCCGAAAAACGTGAGATATCAGAGTTTTGGGAATCAATTAAAAGGTTTTTATATATAGCACTTCCATATGTTACACTTTTTGCTTTTACTAATTGGTTTACAAGGTTATGGGCATTTAGATGGAGAGAGGCTATGACGTTTTCGTATATGCCTTATTGGAGAGCCACTGAGGCAAAAGTAGAGGGCTCATCTCAAAGAATTCAGGAAGACTGCATGAACTTTGCAAAAATTGTTGAGTCAATTGGATTGCAAGTTGTTAAAGCTATTATGACATTAATAGCATTCATACCAATTTTATGGGTTCTTTCTTCAAATGTTACTATACCTTTTTTAAACAATGTATCCGGATCTTTAGTATGGGTAGCGCTTACCCTCAGCTTAGGTGGAATACTTATTAGTTGGCTAGTTGGAATAAAATTACCTGGTCTCGAATATAACAATCAAAAGGTCGAAGCTGCATTTAGAAAAGAATTAGTTTACGGTGAGGATGACAGAAAAAATTATGTTCAAGCTCCTACGATTTTACAATTATTTACTGGAATAAAATTCAATTACCATAAATTATTTTTACACTACGGATATTTTGATTTATGGGCTATTTGGTACAGACAATTATTTGTAATTGTACCATTTTTAATAATGGCACCAGGATTGTTTACTGCAGCGTTCACTTTGGGTATTATGATGCAAGTAGTAAATGCATTTGGAGAGGTAAAAGACGCTTTTTCTGTATTTCTATATAATTGGACAAGAATTACTGAACTAAGATCAATACATAAGCGATTAATGGAGTTCGAAACGGCTATTAATTATAACACTAATAAGTTGAGAAAGCCTAGAAAATCTGATGTAAGAGTTTAATGGAACTCTATATCAAACTGATAGACGTCATACTTCCGGTATTTTTTGTAATTGGAATAGGCTATTACCTTGGAAAAAAAGATCCAAATTTTAATACCGATTTTATAACTACATTGGCTGGTAACGTTGGTACCCCTGCAATGATTTTTTACACTATTACTTCAACAGGCGTAACTTTAGAAACATTTATGGAATATTTTTCATATGCATTAATTATAATAGGCGGTTTTGCTGTAATAGGTTTAATTGTTCTTGCTTTAATGAAAAAGGACTTTGTAAGTGAACTTCCTCCTTTAATATTACCAAATACTGGTAATATGGGTATACCAATTTGCTTATTTGCTTATGGTACAGAGGGTTTAGGTATAGCCTCAGCTATAGCATCAGTAATTATCTTGCTTCACTTCACACTAGGGGTTCTTTTAGCAAAAAAGAGTTTTTCACTGAAAATATTAATTACTAATATGCCTATTTACGGGATAATAGCGGCTGTGATTGTTTTATATTATGATTTGCAGGTCCCTGGTTATGTAGTTAATACCACGTTTTTATTAACCTACGCTACAATATTTCTAGTACTCATGTCCTTAGGAATAGCATTGACAAAATTAAAAGTAGTATCATGGTTAAATGCATCTATTTTAAGTGGCGTAAGAATTATTATTGGTCCCTTAATTGGATTTAGTTTAATTAAATATCTAAATCTTAGTGGATTAGCAGCTGGAGTGCTTTTAATTCAATCTGCAATGCCAAGTGCAATTTTAACTTATTTAGTGGGCTCTATGTATTCAGAGAAAAGGGTAGTCGATAGTATTGCTAGCGTTATAGTTACTTCCACACTAATGTCATTTATTACTATCCCGTTTGTTGTTTATCTAAGTCTTAAATATTTTCAATAAATACAATAACTTACGTTAAATAATTAAAGCAATATATCAGGTAATAAGTAAGTATTACTTACATATAAAGAGGATAATCCACGTATACATTGAAAAATTACACTCTAGTAAAAAAAAATCAAAGATTAATAAAAAAAAAGCATTTAAAATTAGTGTTTTAATAAGAAAAAAGACAAAATTTGAATAATGACAGGTCAAAAAACATTGAAAATATGGTGTTATAAAGCAATTTACTAGTGTTAGTAATCAACAATTCTACAAGCTTTGCGTTTATTGAATATGCCATTTAAACGGCCATAGAGGGTGTTTTTTTTGCAATCATTGGTTTCTGAGTACAACTCACTGTTGTGTGGATAAAAAAAACAATGAAATAGGGGCCAATAGACCCGATCGCCCGTCAAATAACAATTCTAGAGCTTAATACCCTCTTTTTTAAGCAGAAATCTCTTAGTTTTTATACCTCCTCTTCCTGAATAGCCGCCGAGCGTTCCGTCAGATCTTATTACTCTATGACAAGGTATTTTGGGCGCAAAGGGGTTTTTTCCTATAGCATTAGCTACAGCACGTGCAGCAAGAGGTTTTCCAATGGCTTTTGCCACTTGAGAGTAGGTTTTAACGCTTCCACGAGGTATTTTCCTTAAATAAGCCCATACTTTAAGCTGAAATTTAGTACCTGTTAGCCTCATTAGTCAAATAATAAGTAAATTGTTAAAGATATTCCTAATAATACGCCAACTATTAAGCCTATAGCTATCATTTTTTTGCCCTTTGAACTCGAGTTGGTCCAGAAGTACGAGATTCCGTAAACCGCAACTATAAATACTACTATAGGAAGAATAAATTTAATCATGACTAAGAAATTATATCTATTGACATCTAAAATCACTTAATATATTACTAATGATAATTAATTGTTATCAATAATAATATGAATGAATTAGTTACAAATCTAAAAAAGCTTCATGAGGATACTTTAAACAACCTCAAGTTATCTAAGTCCAATAACACGTTAAGAGCTTATAAATCGGACTTTAAAGACTTCGGTGAATTTTGCGCTAAACATGGACTTAGTTCAATGCCAACAGAACCTAAGATTGTATCGTTATATCTTACCCATCTCTCTACAAGCTCAAAAATGAGCACTTTGAGACGTAGGCTTGTATCTATCGGAGTAGTTCATAAACTTAAAGGTCATTATTTAGATACAAAACACCCGGTTATTATTGAAAATTTGATGGGAATTAAAAGAAAAAAAGGAAGCATTCAAACAGGAAAAAAACCATTATTAATCAATCACTTAAAAAAAATAATTAATGTAATTGACGAACAAAAAATTGAAAAAATTAAAAAACTTAGAAATAGAACATTAATACTTATAGGTTTTGGTGGAGGCTTTAGACGTACGGAATTAATTTCTATTGACTACGAGGACTTAGATTTTGTTGAAGAAGGTGTAAAAATAACATTAAGAAGATCTAAAACAGATCAGTTTGGAGAAGGTCTTGTAAAAGGTTTGCCCTACTTCACTAATGAAAAATATTGTCCAGTTACTAGTCTAAAAAATTGGATAAACTTATCACAAATAAAAACCGGACCAATATTCAGAAGATTTGCTAAAGGGGCGATACTAACAGGACACAGATTAACCGATCAATCTGTAGTATTAATCATAAAAAATTATTTAAAACTTGTAGGAATAGAGAGTCAAAATTATTCGGGTCATAGTTTAAGATCAGGTTTTGCGACAGTTGCAGCAGAGTCCGGTGCAGATGAAAGAAGTATAATGGCTATGACAGGACATAAAACTACTCAAATGGTAAGAAGATATATTAAAGAAGCAAATATATTCAAAAATAACGCACTTAATAAAATAAAGTTATAATTTAATCCATTCTTTTGGGAAAATATCGATATTTGATGAAAATTTTAAATCATCAGCAGGACAAATACAAATTTTATTCTGGTTATTACTAAGATAAGCTGACCACCAATGAAAAGTTGAAGGGCCAACAATGTAATGTTTGCATAATGTACTTAAATAAAAGTCATTTAAAGTTTTATTTGTTAAATGATTAATAATTACAAAATTTTTTTGACTAGGAAAAAAATTTTGAAGATTAGTTGTATCATTAGAAAAAATATAAAATATTGGATTATCTATTTTTGATTTTATAACTTCAATGGCTTTATGAACATATCTTATAGTATTTTTTACAAAAAGATTTGATTTTTCCATTGATAATTTGTCTTTTTGTTTCTCACTAAATCGATGTTGTCTAATTGCTATAGAAACAGAATTTTCACTTTTAATTTGATTTGGACTCAAAAAAAGATCATCTATATTTATAAATTTTATCTGAAATTGTTTTTTAATATCGTTTTTATATTCTTTAAAATATTTTTCAGATTCATAATACCCTTCAATAAAAACTGTATTATCAAATTTTAAATTACTATAATCCTCATATTTGGTTATTTTTTCTGAATATTTTCTTTCAATAATAAATTTTTTTTTACTTCTAAATATATCTGTTCTTTTTTTTATTTTGTGAATAAGATAGTCAAATAAATTGTTAGGTAATTCAGATTTATTTATAAATTTAGATTCGATTTTGAATTGGTCTAATAAAAAAGATCTTATTTTAACTTTTTTGTAAGCACTGAGATTATCAATAAATAAATCATATCCTAATTTTTTTGATAGCGCGTATGCATTTGCATACATGAATAATTGATTTCCCAAACCTTCAGAAATTCTAACAACAAGTTTTTTCATGTAGAATATAAATATTAATTATGCCAGAAATATTTCTTTTTAGACTCCAAACCTATTGTTTTTTCAATAATAAAATCGGCTACAACTGTAGAATTAAAATACTTCATGTATTTAACTTTTCCTTTTCGTGCAATAGATTTTCTAAGTTTCTCGTCTCTTGATATTTTTATTATTTTTTCTGAAAGATCATTTTCATTTTTATAAAAAACCATTTCTTTATCATCGAAATAGTCTCTATATTTTGTTTTTTCATCTATTAAACAAACCAATCCATTCCCTACAATTTGTGTAATTCTATCACTGCTGTAATATTTTATAGCCTCTCCCCTGCTTAAATTTAATCCCATTTTTGCATTAGAGATTGTTTTAAAGTAATGATCTGCCCATATTGGTTGAATCTTATTTATTCCATAAATATCAAATTTTATATCTGGTGTTTTATTCTGAAGTTTATTTAAGAAATTAATTCTATCATCTATTTTCCCCGTTTTGAGAACACCTCTGTGCACCCCATGACTTAAGGCAAAAAAAACATCAACACTACAAGATTTTTTGAAATTATTAAGTGTTTCAAAAGACTCGTCACACGGATTAGGTATAAAAAAATTATTATTTGTTTTTGGAAGAAAATTTAGTGCAGAAGGACTTGTTGTTACGAATGTTGAGTCCATCAATTCAATTTTATCCAATATTCTTGTTTTATTTCTCTCATAGTCAGGTCCTTTTTTATTTAAGGGATCTAAAAACCATTGCGCAAATTTTACGTTTGGATAATCATCTTTTAACTCTTGAATTTGCTCTTTTGTAATTAAATCGGCGTGTCCAGTTATAATAATATCTGGCTTGTAGTTATAACAAGTTTTCTTTAATTTATCGTTTAAAATTTTAGACCCTTTCACATCTTTAAATGATTTATAGTATTTTTGTATATCCCTATCACTAAAACCTAAGACACTGTGCCCAAGTCTTATAAATCCATTGTTAATTCTTCTTCCTGTATTAAAAAAAAGTCGGCCATCTAAACGTTCGTTAAAATTTGTGACGTGTAAAATTCTTAAATTTTTTTGTTTTGTTCTAATAAATATATTTTTATTCAAATTAAGCTTTTCTGATCTATAAGCGTCAATCATTCTTGATACAAATTTATGAGTTAAATAGAAATTTCTGATTGATAAGGATTGTAATTTTTTTCTAAGATTTGAATTTTTGATTAAAAGCTCAAGAGTTTTTACTAAATTTTTTACGCTTAAACTTTTTAAAATTTTTGCATTAGTAACTGTTTCAGGTAATCCACCTTTATTTGTGATAATTACTGCACACCCATTTGCTGATGCTTCTAGACTAGTTCTTCCAAAAGGCTCCTCCCATCTAGAGCAAGCTACTGTTATACTTGTCTTTTTAAATATATTAAGTACTTCATTATGTTTTTTAAATCCCAAAATCCTTGCATTTATATGATTAAGAGTGATATTTTCTCTTTTTTCGTCTCCTATAATTATTGCAGACCAATCTCTATATTTATTTAAAATGATTTTTATTGCCGCAGCAAAAACATCATAACCTTTTGCTTTATTTAATTTTCCTACAAAAGTAATCCATTTTTTTTTATTATTAATTATTGAAGGTGTATTTTTCTTTGCAGATTGATAAAAAATGACCAATTTATTGCTATTTACAAATTTATTTTCTAAACCTTCTAAAAACCTTTTTTTAGACCAAGCACTATTAAAAATTATCTTATAACAAGTTTTAAGAAGTTTTTTTCTTTGATCAATTGTCTTTGATCCATCCATCGACAAGGGATCATTATGAAAAAATAATGTAAAAATTTTATCTTTTACCTGTTTATTAAGGATGTGAATATAACTTGGACGATTATGTACCTCTATTAAAGAGGATCTATATTTCCTTTCTAGTTTAATAAATTTTTTTACGTAATTTTTTGTTTGACTTGAAAATAAATTCTTTTGTAAATTTATATTTACATATCTTATATTGAATTTTTTTTTAAAATTTGTATTTCCAAAAACAGTTATTTCTTTCTTATATAAACTTATTTTAGAAGTTTCGTTAACGAACAAAGATACTGCACCAGGGTATTCAGGAGAGAAATTTTCCTTATAAGGTAGTAAAATTGAAATTTTCATTTTTTATTTTATTTCTTATTGCTCTATTTTTCTTTATATAATATTCTCTAGAAATTGCCTCTCTTTTCGATTTATAATGTTCTTTATAAATTAACCTCCAAGATCTTCCCCTAGTGAATTTAGCACCCTTACCATGATTATGTAGTTTAATCCTTTTGCTTAAATTATTGGTATAACCTACATATGTTATAGGTCTTGAACCCTTAGATTTGAGCATATAAACATAATAGCTCATTTAAAAATTAATAACCTTTACTTGTGTCCTTTTCTTGATCTTTTTTCAGTTTACTTAATGCTGATTTAGATGCAGCTGTCATATATCGTTGATCAGATCCTATAGTTACTAATTGGAAACCTTTTTTTATCATTTTTTCCGCATATTCTGGTTGACCGTTTTGAATACCTGCAATTATATTATTTTTCTTAGCATGGTCTAAAATCTTCATTATAACTTCGTATACCGGATCGCCTTCTGGTTTATCAAAACTTGGGTTTTTCCCTAGAGCTAAACTTAAATCTGCTGGTCCGATGTATATTCCGTCAAGCCCAGGTGTACTCATTATTTCATCTAAGTTTTCCAATGATTCTTTGGTTTCTATCATAGCAAATTTTAATATTTCATTATTAGCCTCGTCAGCATAGTCTGGTCCTCCGTAAACTAAACCTCTAATTGGACCATAGCTTCTATAACCATTAGGAGGATACATGCAAGCTTGGACAAAATTTTCAGCCTCTTTTTTATTGCTTACCATTGGACAAATGACTCCATAAGCTCCTGCATCAAGAATTTTCATTATTTGGCCTGGCTCATTCCAATTTACTCTAGCCATAGGAACTACTTTAGTTGTAGATATCGCCTGCAACATCCCTACTGCATTTGGATAATCTATAACTCCATGCTGCATATCTAAAGTTAAAGAGTCCCAATTTTGATTTGCCATCAACTCTGCAGTAAATGAATTTGGTATTTGAAGCCAACCGTTAACAGCAGATTTCCCTGATTTAAAAATCTCTTTTAGTTTATTTTTCCTCATTCGTATGAAATACCAAAGTGGGTATATTTTATATTTAAATAATCTTTTATTGCCATAGACCCACCTTCTCTACCATAACCAGTTTGCTTAATGCCTCCAAAGGGTGCCTCTGCTACTGCAACAACAGGAGTATTCACAGCTACACAACCTGTTTCTAGTTTTTCAGATGCTTTATTAGCCTTTTTTAAATCGGTTGTGTAAACATAACTACATAAACCTAGATCATTATTGTTTGCTCTTTCCATCACTTCATCAAAATCTTTAAAAGTTAAAATAGGAACTATTGGACCGAACGGTTCTTCTTTCATAACAGTAAAATTATCTTTTATATTATCAAATATTGTCGGTTCATAAAAATATCCTTTATTGAAATTTGCAGCTCTCTTTCCACCAAGTAAAACTTTGCCACCTTCTTTTTTCGTAGTCTCTACTAATTTTTCAACACCTTCTAATCGTTGTTTAGTACATAACGGACCAAGCAATGTATCCTTGTCCATACCGTTTCCAATTTTTAGTTTTTTTGTTTTTTCAACCATTAAATTTGCAAATTCATCTTTCTTCTTTTCGTGTATATAAAATCTATTAGGTGATATACACACTTGCCCGTTATTTCTAAATTTTGAAGTTATTGCCATATCAGTAACTTTATTTAAATCAACATCATCAAAAACTATAAAAGGTGAGTGACCACTTAACTCCATAGTTACTCTTTGAACTTTGTCTGCAGCTTGCTTTAAAATTAATTTACCAACTCTTGTTGATCCAGTTATTGAAATTTTTTTTATTATATCTGACTTTATTAATTCTTCAGAAATGCCAGCTGGATCGCCTGATAATAAATTAACTACTCCTGGAGGAACACCTGCCTCTCTACAAATATCAACTATCTCCATCACACTACCTGGTGTTATTACATCTGGCTTCACTATTACTGAACATCCTGCCGCTAAAGCGGTTGAAATTTTCCTTGAAGCAAGAATAACTGGAAAATTCCATGGAACCAAGGCTGCTACAACACCAACTGGTTGATACATAACGTGGATTTGAGTATTTGGAAATCTACTTTGATTTATTTCTCCAAAAATTCTTTTAGTTTCCTCTGAATTCCACTCAAATATATCAGCCGCACCACTTATTTCTCCTGGACCCTCTGTTAATGGTTTTCCTACTTCAAGGGTCAACCATTTTGAAAGAACATTAACTCTTTTTCTTATTAAATCAGATATCTTTCTTATAATTTTAGATCTTTCCCAAGGAGACGTATTTTTCCAAATTTGTAAACCTATTTCAGCTGATTTAAGAGCTTTTTGAACATCTGAACTATTTGCTTTTGATGCCTTCCCTATTACTTCTTCAGTCGCAGGATTAATGACATCATAAGTTTCACCACTTGCAGACTTTTGCCACTTTCCATCAATGAACTGTCCGTATTTATCGTACATATATTATTGTTGAATAAAGAATATTAATTAAATAGTTTATATTGAATTTATGAAAAACATTCAACTTACTTGTGCTCACGCTTTAGTTAAATTCTTGATTGCTCAGAAAACTCTTATAGATGGAAAAAAAGAGCCTTTATTTCCTGGTGTGTTTGGAATTTTTGGTCATGGTAATGTTGCTTGCTTGGGTCAGGCACTTCAAGAAAACCAAAAAGAGCTTCCTACATGGAGAGGTCATCATGAGCAAAATATGGCTCTAACAGGAATTGCCTACTCGAGAGCTAAAAGAAGAAAACAGATTTTTATTGCAACTTCTTCAGTTGGACCTGGATCAACAAATATGATTACAGCAGCTGCTGTAGCAATGAGTAATAGACTTCCAATACTTTTTTTACCCGGTGATACTTTTGCAAATAGAATGCCCGATCCAGTATTGCAACAAGTTGAGCATTTCAATAACCCAGGGATAACTCAGAATGATGGGTTTAAATCTGTTGTGAGATATTTTGATAGAATTACTAGACCAGAGCAAATCATTTCAAGTTTACAACAAGCTATTCAGATAATGCTAGATCCAGCTGATTGTGGCCCAGCATGTATTTCATTAAGTCAAGATGTTCAAGGTGAAGTTTATGATTATCCAGATGAATTCTTTAAAGAAAGAATTCATACGATTAGAAGACCTAGACCAGACGATTTTCAAATCAAAGAAGCGGCTGAACTTATTAAAGAATCTAAGAAACCAATTATCATTGCTGGTGGAGGAGTATTTTATTCAGATGCCACAAATGAATTAAGCGATTTTGCAAAAAAACATAATATTCCTGTAACACAAACCGTGATGGGCTATTCATCTATAAAAAAAGATCATACTCATTATTTAGGAACTATTGGTGGTTTAGGCGGGAGAGCTGCAAACAATTTAAGTAAAGAAACTGATACAGCGATCGCTATCGGAACTAAGCTTGCAGATTTTACAACTGGATCTTGGGCTAATTTTGAAAATCCAGATTTTAAATTAGTTTCTATTAACGCAGCAAGATTTGATGCAAATAAACATATGGCTCAAGCTGTAGTCGGAGATGCTAAAGTATCTTTGATAGAACTATCACAAGCATTAGGAAACTGGAAAGCAGATGACAATTGGTATAAAAAATCAAGAGTGGAGTTAAAAAATTGGGAAGCATACGTTGAAAAAGAAAGTGGTCCAACCAATCAAAAATTACCAAGCTACGCCCAAGTTATAGGGGCTTGTTATAGAAACTCAGACCCTTCTGACATAGCTGTTACAGCAGCTGGAGGATTAGTTGGTGAAGTGATACAGGTTTGGAAGCCTAGAGAATTAAATACACATGAAACAGAATGGGGTTTTAGTTGCATGAGTTATGAGATTTCTGGAGCGCTAGGAATTAAAATGGCTAACCCTGATAAAGAAGTAGTCTCATTTGTAGGAGACGGATCTTACCTACTATACAATTCTGATATATATAGTTCAATCATTACAAACAACAAATTAATACTTATAGTATGTGATAATGGCGGTCACGCTGTAATAAATAGATTACAGTTATACAAAGGTGGTAAAGAATTTAATTGTTTACTCAAAAGCTCTAAAACTCCAAACCTTGTACCTGTTGACTTTGCAAGTCATGCTAAAAGTATGGGGGCAGATGGTGAACACGTTAAGTCGATTGCTGAATTAGAAGAGGCTTTCAAACGAGCAAAAAAATCAAAAAAAACTTATGTAATTTCAATTCATACAGATGGATATCAATGGCTAGAGGGCTCAGCCTATTGGGAAAGTCCAACTCTAGGCATAGCATCATCTGAAGAAAATAAAAAAGCCCTAAAAGAACACTTAGAAGGAAAGAAAAAGCAAAGAAAAGGTGTATAACCTTTAAAATGCAAAAAATTACTAATGTTGGATTGATAGGTTGCGGTCATATAGCCGAAACATATTTTAGAGCTCACAAATATTTTAACAATTTTAAAATAATTAAGTGTGCAGATATAAATAAAAAAGCAGCTGAAAATTGTGCTAAGATTTATAAAATTGAAGCTGTTTCTGTTAATGATATACTTAAAGATAAAGAAATTGAAGTAATTTTAAATCTTACAATTCCTACAGCACACTATTTAATTGCAAAAAAATCGTTATTGAATGGCAAACATGTATATTCAGAAAAACCTTTGGCGGTTGACTTTAAAGATGGTTTAGAACTCATAAAAATTTCACGAAGACGAAAACTTTTCATAGGTAATGCTCCTGATACATTTTTAGGAGGCGGTAATCAAAAAGCGAGACAACTTTTAGATAAAAAAATTATAGGTAAAATAAAATTTGGAACCGCAATATTTGCTTTTCCTGGAATTCAATCATATCACCCCAATCCAGAGCCCTGGTTTAAAAAAAAGGGAGGTGGACCAGTTATTGATATGGGTCCTTATTATTTGACAGCATTAGTAAATCTATTAGGACCTGCAAGCTATGTAACTAGCACTTGTAATTATAATACAAAAAAAAGAATTATTGGCATTGGACCAAAAAAAGGAAAAAAAATTAAAGTAGAATGTCCTACCACTTACTTTTCAACCATTAGATTTCAAAACGGAACAATTATCAGATTAACATTATCATTTGATGTAATTTCTCACTTAAGAAATCATATAGAATTATATGGAGAGAAAGGATCTATGATAGTCCCAGATCCAAATATGTTTGGAGGATCTGTTTTATTGAGTACAAAATTAGGAAGTAAATGGAAAAATTATAAAACAAATAAAATGGTTTTAGGAAAAATTAATATTCGAACTCAAAGCTCTAGAGCTAATGAGTCACCTACTAATGCTAATTATAGAGGTGTAGGACTTGCAGAAATGATTTATTCTATTCAAAATAAGAAAAAACATAGATGTAATGGGAATTTATCTTTACACGTTCTAAATATAATCGAAGGAATTCATAAATCAGCTAGAACTAGAAAAAAATTTCATTTCAAAACGAAATGTGAAAAACCTAAATTTTTTACTAATAAAGAAATAAATTCAATTATTAAATAGAATTTTGCCTACTCAAAATAGCAGCACCCCTCACCCCACTTGCATCACCATACTTTGGTTTTAAAAATACTGTTTTTAGATTAGATTCATTTATAAATGATGATGTTTTTTTTTTAATTTGATCTAAAAAATCTATTTCATTAGAAATTCCACCACCAAAAACGATAGCATCTGGATCAAGAGTTGTTACTATTATTACCAAACATCTTGCTAAAATATCCTTGTATTCATTTATAAATAAAGTGGAGTTAGAATCCTTATTTCTATATCTACTAAAAATTTCTTTTGCTGAAATATTTTCATTAAACTGTTTATAAAATCTTTTTTCTATTGATTTACCAGACAGATAACCTTCTATTCTATTTGAAAAATCTAAAATTTTATCCGATTTTAAGTTTGGTGTATTTGAAAATGGCATTTGATTTAAGCTCCATTCTCCTCCTAAACCATTTGCTCCAGATATTATTTTTTTATTTATTACTAGTCCACCACCACAACCTGATCCCAATATAATACCAAACACCGTTTCATAGTGACTAGCTGATCCATCAAAAGCCTCGGATAGACAAAAACAATTAGCATCATTCTCTGTGAGAAAATTATTATCTATTTTTAATTTTAAATCTTTTATTAAATTTTTATTATTAAGCCATTGAGAGTTATGTGCATTTTTAATTAATCCTGTAGTTTTATCTACTGCTCCGGGATGACATATACCTACATTAAATTTTCCAGATTCATTTTCTAATTTTTTAATAATTTCAGTTATTGAAATTATTGTGTTTTCATAATCTTTAGGTGTTTGAACTCTGTCTCTTTTTAATTCTACATTATTATTATCTAGAAGAACGTATTCTATTTTGGTTGCCCCTAAATCTATTCCTATTTGCATTAATCAGCTGAAGACCTGTTCATTTCCAGAAGCTCTACCTCTAATTTATTCAACTCTTCACCACCTGCCATCATACTTAATAGTTTTTCTCTAGAAATATCTTTTTTTTCATATGTGCCTAAACTTTTTCCTCTATTTAATACTGTAAAACTATTTCCAACTGGATAAGCATGATGAACGTTATGTGTTATTAAAATTACTGCTAATCCCTGAGAAGCAGCTTTTACTATATATTTTAAAACAACTGAAGCTTGATGTACTCCAAGAGCAGAAGTAGGTTCATCTAAAACAAGAACTTTTGCTCCAAAGTATATAGCCCTACTTATTGCTAAACATTGTCTTTCACCACCGGACATTGTTCCGACTGCTTGAGATGGATCTCTAACATCAATACCTATCTGCCCCATTCTCTCAGCAGCTATTTTATTTGCTTTTTCAATATCAAATGTTTTGAAAAATGGTGGACCTTTCATTGGTTCTCTTCCCATAAAAAAGTTCCTTGTTACACTCATTAAAGAGACTAAAGCTAGATCTTGATACACGGTAGCTATGCCCATATCCAATGCATCTTTTGGACTGTCAAATATCGTTTTTTTTCCCTCAACAATAATTTCACCTTCGTCAGGTCTATGTACTCCAGCTAATGTTTTAATTAAAGTTGATTTACCAGCACCGTTGTCACCAAGTAGGCACATAATTTCACCTTTTTTTAATTTCATAGTTACATCTTTAAGGGCTATTACTTTTCCAAAAAATTTACTTATGTTGTTAAATTGAACTAAATAATCTGACATTATTTACTTTCCGTTACCTTTCTTCTTATATAATTATTAAAGATCACTGCAATTAACATCATTGCACCTAAAAAGACTTTAAACCAGTCTGTATCAACATCAGTGTAAAATATACCCATTGATACTGTTCCGAAAATTAAAGCCCCAAATGCTGCACCTATTGCTGAACCGTAACCGCCAGTTAATAAACAACCCCCAACAACTGCGGCAGCAATAGCTTCTAATTCCTTCAAAGTTCCACGCATTGTATCAGCTGAACCAGCATCTAAAACTTGAATAGTAGCAAAAATAGTTGCTGCAACTGCTGTACCTATAAATAAGCTTATTTTTACTCTACCAACTGGTACTCCAACATTGTTGGCACCATTTTTATCTCCTCCAGATGCAAATATCCAATTTCCGTATCTTGTCTTCATTAGTATCCATGTTGTAATGATTGCTAAAGCTATGAACCATATTACAGATGGCGGTATTCCTGTAGCGAGTGGAGTACCATCAGTTCTTAATGCAATCAGATCCATCGAACCTAACCAAGTAAAAACCCATTTAAAAGTATCAGTTGCAAATATCCATGCTAATGGATCATCTTCGATTAAAACTCTTAAGCCTGGGACTTGAGTTCGACCAGTAATCAATCTTGTTATAGCTAAAGTTGCTCCTCTCAAAATAAAAAGCATTGCAAGAGTTACAATAAATGATGGTAGCCCTGTCCTTACCACTAATATTCCGTTAAAATAGCCTACTAGTACTGCCATGGAGAATGCAAAAATTATACTCATCCATAATGGCCATCCCCAATAAATCGCTGGAATAGCTATACAAATGCCTGCAAACCCTATCATAGATCCAATTGATAGATCAAATTCTCCACCTATCATTAACATTGCAGCTGCTATAGCTATTATTCCAAGATTTGCAGAAACATCTAAGAAATTTAAAACTCCGTAAGCACTGAACATCCCCGTATCTCCGGCAACGATACCAAAGAATATGAAAACTAGTATTGCTCCACCTAGAGCGCCAAGTTCGGGTCTATTTAACAATAATCTTAATTTAGAAACTTTTTTGAGCCTTTCATCCTGATTGAAATCAGTTTTTGTTTCAATACTTTTAGACTTTGTAGACATATAAAAAAACTTAAAAAAAAAGGCCTAGTGAATAATCACTAGGCCTTTTTAATATTATTCTTATCTATAACCTTGAGCAGCCCATTTTATTACGTCCTTCGCATTGTTAGGAGTAACAAAACCAGGTCCTGTCATAACAACACCAGCTGGCATTGTTCCATATCTCATATATTGAGAAAAGATAGCTATAGGTAAATAACCTTGTAGATACTGTTGTTGGTCAATTAAGAACTCAACTTTTCCAGCAGCAGCAGCTTTTAGCATACCTGGCGACATATCAAATGTACCAAGTTTAACGCTTCCAACTTTACCAGAAGACTCTAATGCTTTTAGAGCAGCTTCTCCCGCAAGACCAGCTCCTAAAGTAAGAATAGTGTCATATCCACCACCTAATTTAGCAGCAACAGCTTTTTGAATTTCAGTTGGGTCATTTGATGTACCTAATATGTCTACAGATCCACCAAAGCCTTTTTTGAAACCAGCACATCTTCTATCTAAAGCGACGTTACCTACTTCGTGGTTAACACATAGTGCTTTTTTACCACCAGCAGCTTTCATTTTTTGTCCGCCACCTACGCCGGCTTCAAACTCTGTTTGACCTACGTGAGCACTAATACCTAGTTTCATGTAGTCGTCTGAACCTGAATTCATAGAGATTACTGGAATACCTGCAGATATTGCAGCTTTAACAGATTTACCTAAAGCGGCAGCATCTGGAAGAGTTATTACAATACCTTTCGGCTTTTGAGAAACAGCGTTGTCAATAAGTTTTGCCATCTCTACCATGTCAAATGTTGCTGGAGCAGTGTATTTGCAAGATACTTTCATATCTTTACAAGCTTTATCAACTCCATTTTTTGCAACAGACCAGAAAGGGTCATTTGCTTGTCCATGAGACACAACAATAATATCCACTGCTAGAGCAGCTACCGACATCATTACCCAGCTCATTAGAGCGGCAACAGTTAAGTATACTTTTTTCATGATTATTTCCCTCATTTGTTTGTTAAATTTGCGCAATTAAAACAAAAAATCTGTTAAAATACAAAAGGAAAAAAAACACATACAACTAGAGGTAGTTAAAATTACTTTAATTTTATTACCTTTTTTTGCTTTAGAGATTGATATGCAGCATTAGCAATTTTTAAAGCTAAATAACCATCTTTAAAAGTTGATCTAGGTTTTATTCTATTTTTATGAAGAGAAATTAGCTCATTCAATTGCAATTTATAAGCTTCTTTGTATCGTTCAATAAAAAAATTTAAAAAGGGTTTTTGTGAATGGGATTGATTTGAATTAAATATCTCTGTGGCCGTCCTCTTTTGGTTGCCTGATAAAAGCATCCCTTTTTTTCCAAATAACTCAACCCTTTGATCGTATCCAAAAGAACAATGCCTAGAATTTGTGATTACACATATAACACCTTTCTTTGATTTCATAGTAACCGTGGCTAATTCATGATCTTTGATTTTTTTGTAAAAATTCTCAAATGAGCTTACAGATGAACTTATTTCGGAAATTTCATCCTTATCTAAATAATACCTACATAAATCAAAATCATGAATCATCATGTCTCTGAAAATACCTCCAGAAGATCTAAGATAAGTCTTTGAAGGTGGTGCTGGATCTCTACTTGTAATTATTATTTTTTCCAATCTTCCTATTTTACCTTTTTCTAAATCTTTTTTAATTGAGTGGTGGCTAGGATCAAATCTTCGATTAAACCCCATCTGTATCTTTGAATTATTCTTCTTAACTTTTTTGAAAGTTTTAATAATTTTATTTATATTTAAGTCTAAAGGTTTTTCACAAAAAATAGTTTTACTGTATTTGATTCCCTCTTCGATAAATCTGATATGAGTATTCGTAGGGCTAGAAATAAAAATAATATCTACTTTTTCGTCTGAAAATATTTTTTTATAATCTTTTTCAATTTTACAATTGTAAAGATTTTTAGCTTTTTTTCTTAGTTTATCAATCTTTTCGTATACATATAACAAATTAAGCGTTTTATTTAGATATATATTTTGAGCATGCATTTGCCCAATTCTACCAAAACCCAAAAGTGCTACATTGATCATAAATTCTTTTGTAAGTTAATTATTTATAATATAAAATATTATTACTTTCTTAAAACTATGTCGATAAGATTAGGAATAGCACCCATTGCATGGAGCAACGATGATATGCCTGAATTAGGTGGAAAAACTCCCTTGGAACAATGTTTAAAAGAAGCAAGTATGGCAGGTTTTACTGGAATTGAATCTGGCGGAAAATTTCCAATGAATTCGAAAGAACTTATTCCTAAACTTCAAAAAGAGAACCTTAAATTATGTTCAGGTTGGTATGGAGCTCAACTATTAAAAAGATCACCCAAAGAAGAATTTAAACTTATGCAAAAACAACTTAAATTATTTAAAGATTGTAAAGCACCTTGCATGGTTTTTGCTGAGATTACAAACTCTGTCCAAGGTGATCCTATAACACCCTTATCAAAAAGACCTAAATTAGATAAAGATGATTGGAATAGATTTATTTATTCAATAAATGAAATTAGTAAAATGATGATAGATGAAAATATGCCATTAGCTTATCATCATCACATGGGTACTATAATAGAAACTGAGGAAGATACTTTTAGACTTATAGAAAATACAAAGGATACAGTAAAATTATTAGTAGATACCGGTCATATGTTGTTTGCTCAAGGTGACTCTATTAAATTAGTTGAAAATTTTTACGAACGAATAATTCACATTCATTGCAAAGACATTAGAAAAGATATTTTAGAAAAATCTCTGAGAAATGATGCAACATTTAGACAAGCATTTTTAGATGGGGCATTTACTGTGCCAGGTGATGGATGTATTGACTACGTTCCTTTCTTAAATACTTTAAAGAAAAAAAATTATTCAGGATGGCTTGTGGTAGAAGCAGAACAAGACCCTGCTAAAGCAAATCCATTTGAGTATGCAAAAATTGGTTTCAATTATTTGAGTAAAACTGCAAAACAATGTGGTTTTGAAATTATCAATTAACGGTATACAGAGACTAATTCATTATTACCCGCAGCTACGCAAGGTGACTTTATACAGGTTCCAACTACCCATTCTGAGCCTGCCTCTGACTCAAAGTTATTTGAAGAAACAAAAATTATACCTTTATCTGTAGATTGACCCGCTTTACCTTCGGCCTGAATTCTGGGATCTTGAGAGGTTTGTATTAACGGTTTTTTAATTGAATATGGGTTTTTTAGATCAATATTCTTTAACACATAATTTACGATTTTATCTGAACTCCAAACAGAATTGCATTTCTCACCCCAGGACGTTGAGCCCTCTTCATTTGAACTGCAACTATTTACCTCGTCATTAATGAAATCAACCACAGACTTATGATTCGATTTTATATCGTTTGCTTTTTGTAAAACTTCTGATCTTGTTGAAGCTGTCCATAATAACATTACAACGACATATGTAATAGAACTTAATACTAAAACTTCTAATGGGCCAAAATTTTTCAATTTCCTATTTATATCTATCATAATTTAACAATCATAGATTTATCAATCTTATTTTCAAAAAAATCAATAATATTTTTAGTTGTTTCTAAAGACATTCTTAATTTACATTCATTCGTAAATGTTGCTGAATGTGGACTTAATAAAACTTTTTTATTTGTTAGCAGAGGATTAGTTTTTTCTACAGGTTCTTTTGCAAAAACGTCTAATCCAGCTCCAAAAATTATATTCTCTCTTAATGCCTTATCTAAATCGTTTTCGTTTATAATTCCACCTCTTGCAGTGTTGATTACGACTGCCTCTTTTTTCATATTCATTAGTTTAGAATAATCAATTAAATTTTTTGTTTTTTCATTTAATGGTACGTGTAAAGAAACATAGTCACAAATTTTTAATCCATCATCAAGATTTTCAATTTTTTGTCCTCCTAATTTCTCAATAGTCTCTTTTTTAACAAAAGGATCAAATACTTTTACCTTCATTTCAAAACCTTTGCATCTTTTGATTAAATTTTGCCCTATCCTTCCAAAACCAACTATTAAAATCTCTTTGTTAAAAAGTTCTAAAGTTGTGATAGTAGGTGCGTTTTTCTTAAAATTTCCAATTCTAACTTCTTGATCGTATTTATTACTACCTTTAGATATAGATAGCATCATGTAAATTACATGTTCTGCAACAGCTACTGCATTTGCGGTTGCAGTTATTAATAAAGTTATTTTGTTTTTTTTTATATAATTTAAATCAACATTATCATATCCAACACCATGTCTAGATATAACCTTTAAATTTTTACATTTTGATAGAATTTTTTCATTTAATTTAGAAACTCTAAGTGTACAAGCATCAAAATTAGGAAGTACTTTTATCAAATTTTCTTCAGAAGCATCTTCGATTATTTCGAATTCAAACGCTGGATTATTTTTTAATAAATTTATCCCGTCTTGGTGAATTTTTTCTATAATAGCTACTTTATGCATTTTTTTTGGCGGTCCCAAGGGGAATCGAACCCCTCTTTGTTGGATGAAAACCAACTGTCCTAACCGATAGACGATGGGACCGTTTTTTTGATAGACTTATTAACAGAAATATCATCGATAATAAACTCCACATTTGATTGCCCTTGCCACTCATTTAAGGATAATTTACCAGCAATATTAAATAATTTTTTATCTTTTTTAAGCAAATAAGCTCCAATTTCATTTTCGACGCAGTTAAATGCTATTGATTTTACGCTAGATCCATCCAATCCAACTAAAACTGATTTTATGTGTTTATCCTTTATAATCTTATTATTTATAGATTTCATATTTTCTAAAACAAACTTTGGCTCTGGGTTTCCTGAACCAAAAGGAGCAAGTGAATTAACCTTATTATAAAATTGAAGATTTAATGCGGTCGGGGCTATAATACTATCTAAATATAAAGGTTTTATGTTCATTTTGATATCATTTAATCTTTCATATTTTTTTAAGATAAATTTTTTAAATTTTTCAACATTTTCAGTTTTTATTGTAAATCCTCCAGCCATTTTATGTCCCCCACCTTTAATTAAGATTTTTTCTTGAACAGCAGCAATAATTACTGAGCCAATGTCAAAACCTAGAATAGATCTAGCTGATGCTTTTCCTATACCATTATCGTCTATTGATATAATTATTACCGGTTTATTGAATTTATCTTTAATTCTAGATGCAACTATTCCAATCACACCCTCATGCCAATTTTTTCCAAAAATGACAATTACTGATTCATGTGTTTTATTTTCTAAATTCTTTAAAATTTTGTCCATTAGGTCTTTTTCCAAAATTTGCCTCTCTTTATTAAAATGATCTAACTCGGTTGCAATTTTGAAAACATCTTTAGGATTATTACTAATTAATAAATTTGCTCCATGAGAAGATTTTCCTACTCTACCTCCAGCATTAATTCTTGGACCGAGTTGATACCCAATATGATAAACATTTGGTTTGGTTTGGATATCACAAATATCAAATAATGTTTTTAATCCAAGATTTTTTTTTGACTTTAAAATTTTTAATCCTTGTGAGACAATTGCTCTATTTAGACCAACTAAAGGAACAACGTCACAAACTGTTCCTAGAGCTACTAAATCTAAGTATTCAAGTAAATTTGGCTCTGTAATTTTTGATTTGATAAACCAATCAGTAGATCTAAGTTCTTTATTTAAGGAAATTAAAAACATGAATGTAACTCCAGCAGCGCATAAGTATTTTAAATCAGATTTATCATCCAGCCTATTTGGATTTACTATAGAGTGAGCTTTAGGCAAATTTATTTCTGATTGATGGTGATCAAGAACAATTACGTCAATGTCACTATTAGATGCGTAATTTATAGCATCGAATGATAGTGTCCCACAATCAACAGTGAAAATCAATTTAGTACCATTATCAATTAATTTTTTAAAAGACTCAACAGAAGGTCCGTAGCCATCTTTTTTTCTATCTGGTATATAAATTTCGTAAGAAACATTTATTGAGTTAAAAAAATTTGCGAGTAATGCTGTTGCTGAAGCCCCATCAACATCATAATCACCAAAAATACCAATTTTATGCTTTTGAGAAATTGCTTGTATTGTTCTTTTTGCTGATTTTTGCATATCCTTTAAAATTTCAGGATTAGGCAAGAAGTTCTTTATAGACGGGTTTAAAAAAGTTTGAACATCTTCTCTTTTAATGTTTCTAATTGATAAAAGCTTTGATGTTATTTCATCTAATGAATAATTTTCTTTATAAAATATAACATCTTGTTCATTGTATTTTTTAAAAATCCAGTTTTTGTTACTTACTGAATTTGAAATCATTTATTATATATATTTCTAATTATTTTGTTAATCTTTTTACTTTTATGCAATGCAAAGGTCGTAACCTCAAATTCATTCCCGAGGTCCTTTACTCCCTTAGTTAAATCTCCATCTGTTACACCAGTCGCACAAAATATAACATCTCCTTTTACCATATCTTCTATATTATATTTCTTTTTAAAATCAGATATCCCAAGTTTTTTTGCTCTAATTTTTTCTTCTTCATTTAAAACTAAACGACCCTGGATTTGACCTCCAAAGCAAGACAGCGCTGATGCTGCCAAAACTCCTTCTGGGCCTCCACCTGTACTATAGTAAATATCATTCTTCGGTTTCTCTCCTATTACACTTAAAACACCAGCTATATCACCATCTGTTATAAAATTTATAGTTACCCCTAGCTTGTTCATTACATCAACGATTTTATCATGTCTTGGTCTTTTCATTACACATGCATTAATTTCTGAAACTTTTTTCTTTTTTGCTTCAGCTAGTATTCGAATATTTTTTTCTACTCCATTATCGATATCTATTAAATTTTTAGGTAGATCTGATCCTATTGCTATTTTTTCCATGTAAGTGTCAGGTGCTGATAATAAATCCCCTTTTTTTGCGACCGCTATAACAGAGAAAGCGTTTGGTTGATTGTTTGCTGTGAATTTTGTCCCCTCTAATGGATCCACTGCTATGTCAAATTTAGGTCCATTTAACGTTCCTAATCTTTCACCAATGTACAGCATGGGAGCTTCATCCATTTCCCCTTCCCCGATAACTATTGTTCCTTCCATATTAATTTTGTTTAACTCTCTTCTCATTGGATCAACAGCGCCTTTATCAGCGGCAATTTTATCATTTTTACCTATAAACTTTGAGGCTCCAATTGCTGCCTTTTCGGTGGCTTTAATGAATAGATTTAAAAATTTTTGATCTATTGACATTTATTCGTCATCTATTCTTATCAATTTAGATCTTTTTTTTACATAAGATCTTTTATTAATAGTCTGAATAATTTTATTAAGCGATTTGTTTTTTGAAGGATGAGTTATGATTATAATTGATGATGAAGTCTTATTCTTATTAGGGTCTTGAACTAATCTTTTTATAGAAACTTTATTTCTTGAAAAAATTTGAGTAATATTTGATAAAACACCAGGTTTATCAGTTACATTAAATCTAAAGTAAGCAGAAAAAAAACGTTCTGATATATCTTTAAAGTTTAATTTTTTTCTTTCTTTATTTGATATTGAAAAAGGAAATTTAATATTTCCCCTTAAAATAGATGAAATATCTGAAATTAATGCAGATGTTGTTGCAGCAGGACCTGCTCCTTCGCCTTGTATTATACTTCGACCAACTGGATTTCCGTCTATGATAACAGCATTTAAAACGCCATCAATGCTTCCTACATAAGAACTGTTTCTTATTAATGTAGGGTGAACTCTTTGAAAGATATTTTTTCCTATAAGCTCGGCATAGCCTAGCAATTTAATTTTATAACCAAGTCTCTTAGCGTAATTTATATCATCTTTGTCTATATCTTTAATTCCTTCAACATGGATATTTTTATTCAAAAATGAATTAAAACAAAGCGATGACAAGATTTTCAATTTTGATGCTACATCATCTCCATTTAGATCTGATGTAGGATTTGACTCTGCATATCCTAATTTCTGTGCATTTTTTAAAACTTCGTAAAAAGATTTATTTTCCTTATCCATTGAAGAAAGTATATAATTTGAAGTACCATTAAATATTCCAAAAACTTTATTTATTTTGTTAGCTATCAACCCTTCCTTTAAAGATCTTATAATTGGTACTCCACCACAAACTGACGCTTCAAATTCTAAATTCACTCTATTTTTCTCAGCAATTTTAGATAATTGATCACCATATTTAGCGATCAAAGCCTTATTAGCTGTTACAACATGCTTTTTATTTTTCAGTGCTTCAAAAACTAATTTTTTTGCTGGACCTTCAGCGCCACCAATAAGTTCAACTATCAAATCAACCTTTTTGTCCTTTGTTGCATCTAAATAATTGTTTAGCCAAATTTTCTTATTAACTTTGAAACCTCTTTTACGATTTTTGTTTTTTGCAGAAATAAAAATAATATTAGGTACACAATTATTTTTTTTAGATAAAATTTTCTTATTTTTTTTTAAATATTTAAATAAATGACTTCCTATATTACCGAGGCCTACAATAGCTATATTTAATTTTTTCATAACTTATATTAATTTTGTCTAGATATATTTGGAAAAGCTTTATCATTTCCTTTTCTAATTAAATACTTAGATATTTCATCAATACTACATTTTTTAAGGATTGTACAAACATCAATGTTTTCATTAGTTTGAAGTAATGCACTTTTTTTTAAATCTTTTCCTTCTTGATTTTGTGGCTTTACGATTTCTTTTTTTTCTTGCTTATTAGTTAATTTATTTATCTTTTCTTTTTTTTTAATTTCATTTTTTATATTTGAAATTTCAGATTTTGATAGAGTTCTTATTTCTGATTTACTTTCAATACGTTTTTGAAGCTTAACTTCCCTTCTTTTTGTATTTTTTTTTAAATTTAATTCCACAAGATCAAAGTTTTCTTTATTTTTAGGATCTATAATCTTTACCTCAAGAGATAAATTCTCTTCGAAATAGAGTTTTGCTTCTTTTTTATTAATACATTCATGATCTCCACAAATCAAAACAGTCTTTGGCTTTGAACATGATTGAAGTAAAACAAATATAATAATGAGAAAAAGCTTAATCATTCAACCCTATATTTTCTTTAAAACCAAACATTATATTCATATTTTGTATAGCTTGACCTGCTGCTCCTTTAACCAAATTGTCAATTGCTGAAAAAATAATGAACTTATTCTTAATTCTTGTTTTACAAATTGAAATTTTACACAAATTTGTGTTTAAAACATCGCCTGAACCTATTTGTTCATTTAATTTTGTAATTTTAATAAATTTAGAATTTTTATAATACTTAATTAAAAAAGATCTAATTTGTTCTGGTTTAATTTTTTTTTTGGTATTTAAATAAATCGAGGACAACATGCCTCTAAAAGTTGGTATTAAATGTGGATTAAAAGTATACACCACTCTTTTTTTAGTAATTTTTTTAATCTCTTGATCTATTTCACTTGTATGTCTGTGATTTTTTACTCCATAAGCATAAGTTGAACTGAATAAATTTCTATGCTTAAATTTTTTTTTAAAACTTTTACCAGCACCAGAGTACCCCGACTTTGAATCAATTGTAATATTATTTATATCAATCAAATTACTTTTTATTAATGGTAATAACGGAATTTGAATTGAAGTCGGATAACAGCCTGGGTTTGAAATAATTCTGAAGTTTTTGATTTTTTTTTTATTAAACTCGCTGATTGAATAAAGAGAAAATTTAAGTAATTTTTTTGCTATATGTTTTTTTTTATAATTTTTAAAATAAATACTTGGACTCGATAATCTAAAATCGGCAGATAAATCTATATATTTTAAATGCTTGTATCTATTAAAAGTTTTTTTGATAATTTTTTGAGCTTCGCCATTTGGAAGTGACAAAAAAACTAAATCTAAATCATTCCAATTTATTTTTTTGATTGATGTTATTTTTGGAAGATTTTTCTTAATTCTTTTGTCGAAAAAAAATATATTCTTTCCTAAATTTTTGGTAGCGCAAAGTTTTACTATTTTAATTCTTGGATGTTTTGCTAGATAGTGGGTTAAATCCAAGCCTGTAAATCCTGTTGCACCAATTATAGCGATCTTTATTTTGTTCATATAAACTACGATGATTTATATCACTGCCTCTACGAAATTTAAATTTAAATGATTATCTCTTAGAAAACTGAAAGCTTCTTCTTGCTTTTCGATGCCCGTATTTTTTTCTTTCAACCACTCTTGAATCTCTTGTGGTAAGTTTGTCTTTTTTTAAATTTTTCTTTAAATTTTGATCGTGCTCAACAAGAGCTTTTGAGATACCTAAAATTATTGCTCCTGCCTGACCTGATAATCCACCCCCTTTTACTGAACACTTTACATCATAATTGTTAGAGACCTCAGATATTTCTAAAGGTCTAGTTACTATGATTTGGTGAACTGGTCTTTTAAAATATTCCTTCATTTTTAATCCGTTAACATGAATAT